>CP079699.1:0-321840 GCA_021383565.1 Levilactobacillus brevis
GCTATGGTCGGTTGATTCGCAAACCGATTCGCAGATTCGCTTAGCAAACGCTCAGGCCGACCAAATTTACATCCAGAACGGCGTACAAGGACCTGAAGAGGTTCGAGAGGCACGTTTCGGGTCCGGTGGTATGGATCCGGATGGTTCGGTTGACATGGACAGTATGAGTGATGACGAACGGCGGGCAGTAGTCGAGGCTTACCGTAAAGAACATGGCGGTGATTAGCCATGAGAGTGCCACACACGCGTTATCCACTCAGAATCGAGAAATCATATGCACATACGGCTGGACAGGCTGTAACGCGAGCTGAGAGTGTCACATTGCTACTACTCAAGTCAGAGGTCAAGCCAGTGATCGACCGGGGAACCGTTAATGACTCGTTTTACAACGACGACATGATCGACTGGATTGAGTCTATAATTGGACGGCTAAAAGAATTGATTCTTGGGTCCTTCACCGATACCGACACGAAGCAAATGGTTGAACGTTTCATGGCGGCCATCAATACGAGTAACCGAGCCAACGTGGCGTCACAGATTCAATCTCACGAGCTAGTAAGACATTCGACGTTGCTTCCTAGCAGTAAGCCAGTAATCATGGCAATTAATCCAGTCGCAGGGGATGCGCAGCTTGACGGCTACGTCAAAGGTAAGATTGCCGAAAATGTCAGTTACATCAAGGGTATCCGTGATGATTATGCGACGAAGATTGAGCAGATTATCTACCGTGGCGTCACCAAGGGGCAGTCTTATGGTGAGATGGCGGAAGCAATCCGTCACCAAGGCAAGATGAGTCGCAATCGTGCCGCTTTCATTGCCCGGGACCAGTCCGGGACTATCTACAGTCAGATGACCCGTACTAGGCACCAAGCAGCTGGGATTAACCACTTTCAATGGCGTGGAATGATGGATGAGCGTGAACGTGCCAGTCATGTGGCACGCGAGGGCATAATTTACAATTATGACACGGCTGACTTGCTACCCGGAGAAGATTATGGGTGCCGTTGTACTGGTGATCCTGTTTTTGATGACGAATTAGATGATTCAGAAGAATAACGAAACGAAGGGAGGTGAAAGTATGGCAGATACAAATTCATCTAGTGCCGCAAGTACGCCAAGCTCTGCAGCACCTAGCTCTAAAACCGTTACTAGCATGTATGCTTCGAGTACGACACCAGCAGCACCAGCAACTGAGCCTAAGAGTACGGTCAAGACCGTGACCTTAAAAGAAGGCGACAAGCTATGGCGGGTTGCCACTGATGCTGGTATTTCACTGGACACACTTGTAAAGATTAATGGCTTGAAGAACTACTCGGTTAAGCCCGGTAAGGTTCTGCAATTGCCATAGGAGGTGATTGCATGAAATTTTATGATCGTGCTGAGCTTGGCAAGTATACTGAAACTCCTGAAGGTTATTTACATGGCGAGTTTCCGATTACGCGTCCCGGAGTCTTCCCGTATATGCGTAATGGTGGAAGTGTCTCCCAAGTGGCAAAGCTTCCGGATGAGGTATTTTCTAAGGAGACCATCGAATCTGCCAACAACAAGCCATTGACTAATGACCACCCAAACGTGGGTGTCGATGTGCGGAACTTCAAGACATTATCTGTAGGGATGACCGACAGTGACGCCCACGTTGAGGACAATAAGCTGGTAGTTGGGGCGACCATTACGGACCCAGACATGATTGCCCAAGTTAAGTCGGGTAAGCGGGAGCTTTCAATCGGATTCAATGCCGATGTTCCCACGGAGTCCGGAGAGTACGGCGGAGCCCAGTATGACGCCGCTCAGCGCAATATCAAGATTAATCACATTGCTATCGTAGATAGGGGCCGCGCAGGTCACGGAATCTCAATCCATGACAGTGCGGCTTTTGTTATGGGTGATAACAACACGAAAACAGGAGGAAAACACATGGCGAATTTAATCATTGATAGCCAACAATTCGAAGTGGACCAGCATGTTGCAGATGCCCACGACGACTTAAAGAAGCAAGTGGCCGCTAAAGAGGCTGAACTTGCAAAGCTAAAGAAGCAATTGAATGGGGCGAATGACGAAGCGGCAAGCTCTAAAAAGGAATCCGATTCACTTAAGGGTGAACGGGATGCCTTAAAGACGCAACTCAAGGATGCTCAGGATAAGCAACTTGACCAAGACGCCTTAGACAAGCGCATTGACGCACGGCTTGCACTTCAGACTAGCGCAGCTCGTTTTGTTGGTGATAGCTTCGACTTCAAGGGGAAGACTGACCGGGAAGTTAAGGTGGCTGCCATTAAGACCACCAATGATTCCTTTGATGAAAAGGATAAGTCTGACGACTATATCAATGCATTCTACGATTCTGCGGTTTCCTTGGCAGATAAGAAAGGGTTCACTCACACGTTGGGTGGCCAAGGTGGGAATCAAAACGAAACTGACTCGGTAGATAAGCTCAAAGGCGACCGAGCCAACGCCTACAAGTAAAGGAGGGATAACTCATGGGATTAATTCCACGACCACAAATGTACATGGACCCCAACATTGGGTTGGGAAAGATTGCCGACATTCGGCATACAGAAGTTGACTCAGCGGTTGCTGCAGGAGTAGTAGCTGCCGGGGCCGCCGTTCAAATGAGTTCGGGGGCTGTTACGACCGTTAGTGATGGTAAGTTCTATGGCGTTGCAGTAGCCAAGGACTACGTCGATAACTTGGATGATTCACCACAAACGTCTAAGTACAAGGCTAAGCAAATGGTTCCTGTTTTACGTAAGGGAACCATCAACGTTGCCATCACGGCCGATGTTACGGAAGGCCAACCAGCTGCTGTTGACGGAACGACTGGGAACTTCAAGCCAGCCGCAGGTGCTGACGCGATTGTGGGGACGTTTAAGACGGCGGGTAAGTTTGTTACCGACGACGCCACTGCGGGCTCAACGGCCCAACTTCAAATTAACTTGCCATAAGGAGGCGACAGTAGATGCCACAAGAATTAGCGATGATTGAAAATCGCGACTTAATCGCGATGGAAAAGACGGTGCTTAAGGCACCACAAGAAGAATTAATTGGTCGGTCACTGTTTCCAACCATTCCTGGGGTAAATCCAGGGGCAGAGACCTACGGATACAGTCTAATGACTCGGCACGGTGCTGCCAAGGTTATTGCCAACGGGGCCGATGACTTACCGATGGTCGACGAAGACGTTAAGCGAGCTTATCAGCCAATCTACACTATTGCCGCTGGTATTCACTTCACGTATCAGGAAGTATTTGCCGCTCAAATGGCCGGACAACCGCTTCAAACGGATAAAGCTGAAACGGTCCGCCGGGCAATCTCCGAAAAGGAAAATGACATTATCTTCAACGGGGAATCAAAGGTTGGTATCACCGGTCTGACAAACCTTGAAGGTATTCAGGCAATGAACGCTGACAAGAAGTTTTCAGAATCTACTGGGGCAGAGATGCAAGAGACTTTGCGTAAGGCTAAGTCCTTAATCACTGTAATTCCAGGGTTCAATCAAGCACGGTTGAAGCTAGTTTTAGCACCAGCCCAATATGAATCTTTGAACTCACGTTACAGCGACTACGACTCCCGCACCATTTTGGAAGTCATCAAGGCCGCCGGCTGGTTTAATTCCATCGAAACAACCTCTGCTTTAGTTGGTAAGGGGTTGGATAACTCAGAATGTGCGATGATCTTTGATTCCACTTCACAAACCGGTGGTTTCTTGCTCCCTCGTGACGTTACGCAGTTCCCACAAGAAGCGCACTATCCTAACACGATTGTGCCTTATGATGAACGGACCGGTGGCCTGGTAATCAAGACGCCGTACGCCATCGTTAAGCTGTCAGGAATCTAAGGAGGACGCCATGTTAGTTAAAAATAAGGGTAAATTCATTCACAACGTTGGTGGGGTGCAACTGGTCCCCGGTTCTAACCAACTCACCAAGAAGCAATCCGAAGCATTCAACACGGCTATCAAGTCGAACAAGTTGAATGCTTTTTTAATTGAAAAGGGCACCTTATCTGCCGTTGAAGGTAAAGGTGGCAAGGACGTGCAAAGTGTTACTGACATGACCCTTGACCAAGCGCTGCCTGAGATTGCTGACACCGTATCGGTTGAGACACTGACCAAGTGGTTAGCCGATGAACAACGCGGTGCCGGTCGTAAGAAGATGGTGGACACGTTGAAGGATCGGATTGCTGAATTGAAGACCCCAGAAGACGAATAGAGGTGGTCTAAGTGGATGAAGCGGATAAGAGCACCATCCAGAACGTTCGGCTGATTCGGTCGGATTTATCGAAGGTCAGTGACGATACTATCCAACTTGCAATTGATGATGCTTGGACTGAAGTTCAGAGCCGGGGTTTCCCCACACAGTATCAAGAGCAAGCATGCCGTTATCTAGCAGCGAGTCTGATCAGTCGTGAGGATGATCGTGTTTCTCTGAAACAGGTTGGGGATTTGAAAAAGCAATACTTCAAGGGCGTCAATGCTTGGGCCGACCGGTACAACTACTTGTTGAGTCAGTTCGGTGACGGCGGTTCCCTAAGAATTGTGGTGATTTGATGGAAGATTTCGACAGGATTCCAGATGTCGAACGGGAGATGGCAGAGTTAAGTCATCTACAGTTGCAGGTTGGGATATTTGGTGAGGACGGGTCGTTTATACAAATGATTGCGTCCGCTAACGAATATGGCGCTGATATTGAACCGAAAAACGGCAAATGGTTGACGATTCCCACCGAGAATGCGCCAAAGGGAGCCAAGGCACGAGATATTGAGGGACTTTTTCGGCCAAAGGATAAAAACATTCTTGCTGTCAGTGATGGTAAGGGCGGTCTTATCCCGATGTTCTATCTGGTGAAGAAGGTTCATATTCCGGAGCGTTCCTTCATTCGGTCGACTTTTGATGAAAAGGTGGACGACTGGATCGAGTACATTGTTGACCGAGTAGTTGATTTGGGGATGGGTGAAAGCAGGGCTACAGCTAGAGAGATTATGGAGGGGTTGGGTATCCGCATTCAGCGCGATATCCAGAACAAAATACGATCCATTGAGTCACCAGCCAATGCTCCCGCAACTATTGCCAGAAAAGGTTCTAGTTCCCCGTTGGAGGACACCGGACACTTACTTCAAGCTGTTACTTATAAGGTGGTGAACGTCTGATGTATGAAGAGTTTGCCGACATGCTAGTGGAATTTGGAATCCCACTGCTAGTGTATCTACCTGCCAATGGCGAGGGTGGTCACTTAGAGCATGGAACTTGGGTTAAGGACTCTGAGACGCCACCAGTTGAGGTCAGTGAGCCACTGGTGGTGCCATCCAAGACATCACTGTACAGCATGGAGGTTCAGCATAACGCGGGTGGGGAGACGCAATCTTACGATGCTGTTTGGTATTCAACGATGGAGGCCCCTAAGGGAACAGTTGTTGAAAATAAGCGGACCGGTCGAAAATACGTTGTTGAACACGAGCGGGATTATACGGATTACTCTGACGTGCACGAGTACGACCTGAAGGGGGCAAGTAACCATGACTGACGGTTCTTTTGAGTATGGAGCGCTGGCTGATGTTTTAATTGACGAAGTTAAAGACCTCGTGGGATGTGACTTAGTTGAGCAGGACTTTTCTGGGCCGCAACGCGCTTACCCTTTCTTCACTTACAAGATCACCACGCCTTACATCAAGGATGTTGAGCAAATGAATAACGGCGAGATGTTCGATTTGACGGTCTCAATGACTTGCTGTAGTGACAACAGCATTAAGGCTCAAGACCTCGCTATGAAGCTCTTTAAGAATCTCAAATCTGATAACGTGCGTCGCAAACTTCGAACGGATCACGATATCGTCATTGCCGATGTTGATTCTTTCGACAACCGAAGCGTTTTTCAGTCCGTCAATTATGAACGGCGCGTTGGGTTTGATTTACACCTTCGAGTAGTGGATGGCTTCCATGAAGATATTCCAACCATCGATAAGATTAACTTAGACAATACAAATTAAGGAGGTAGCTAAATGACTGTAGCTACGAAGATTGGTGACATCTTAGTAACAATTGATGTCAACCACCCGGTAATCCCTGTTGGTTTAGGGGTCCCGGGTCTTTTTATTAAGGGAGATGCCCAGAATGATCAAGTTTATTCAAGTCTGGACGCCTTAGAAATTGATTACGCAGAAGGCACTGATATCTACAAGGTAGCAGCTGCTTACTACGCACAACCGAACGCGGGGACCACTATCGAAGTGATCACCTACACAGAATCTACAACCGACACGGAAACCAAGGCAACAACGGGTGGAATTTCTGCCGCCGCTGCGGCGTACTTCTTTAGCGCTTGGCATTTTGCCGTTGTTATCGGTGACAATGACGCAGATCAGTTGGAACTGAGCAACTACATCGAAGAACAGAACTTTAAGTTCTTGGTTGCGGAGTTCCCCACACCAGATGCCGCGAAGGCTTACACCAACAAACGGACCATTAACCTCATTCATAAGGCTACCACGGATAACTTTCCGGTGGCCTTTTTAGGTCGTGTAGCTAACCAGACGGTCGGCTCTGTGACTTGGAAGGGCAAGGGCGATTTAGTAGGCGTTGAGGTCGACGACTTGTCCTACCCCGAGTATGCAGCAATTGAAGCGGCTCATGGTATTTGCTATGTAGTCAAGGGGACTAAGGCCGTTAGCTCTAATGGTTGGACAGCTTCTGGGGACTGGATTGATGTACTGCATGGCAGCGATTGGGTCAAGGTCAATATTGAGTCAGGGCTCCAAGACTTGTTGAACACCCAAGATAAGATTACTTTCGACGATCTTGGATTTGCTCAACTCCAAGCAGTTGTTGAGAAGGTTCTCTCTACGGCCTATGCCAACGGGATTATTGCTTACAATGCCACAACTAAGGCAGCGGACTATTCAGTTACGGCTGATAAGTATGCCGACCTGTCTGTTGAGGACATCAAGAATCGTCAATACAACGGGATTCACTGGTCTTACACGCCTGCGGATGCTGTGCATGGCATGAAGGTCGGCGGGACTCTCGATTTTCCATACTAAAGGGGTGATAAATAATGGCTAAATGGAATTACGATGCAACTGATGTCAAGGTCATTGCTGACAGCGAACCCATGTACGGATATCAACCCGGAGACATGGTTTCAGGCGAACGAGCCAACAACTCTGAAGATTATGATGTTGATGCTCAAGGCTGGGGTGTTTTTAGTACAAATAATGATATTCATGGAACTATCACGATTAACTTGTCTGCTGGTTCACCAGCAAACCTTAAGTTGATGGCTCTCGCTAATGCTCATAAAGAATTTACATTGAGTGTTACGACGCCACACGAACGGGTTTACTCGAATCAAGCTAAAATCCAAAAGGTGCCATCATTTGGTGCGGGGACCAAGACCGGCGTTAAAGCATGGGTAATCTTGTGCATTGACTACAACGATGAAATGAGCGAATAAAACTAGACGCTTAGGGTTCGACTCCCTGAGCGTTTTTTGTACCAAAAATTTATGTAAAGGGTGATTACAAATGACTGTAGTAAAGAAAACCGTATCGCAAGACACTAAGGCAACTAATGAGGTAGCGAAGGCGCGGCAAAAACGTGATGAAGTAGAACGGATGCCACTCAAGCGGATGGGTAAGACCGAAACTATTACGGTCGATGATTACGATGGTCCCAAAGACTACACGTTCTTTTTCCCTGGTTTAAAGAAGGCCCATAACCTCGTAGACTTTGCGCGCATGGGGAACGGAGTTATTGATAATACCACGTACAATGAAGGCCTTATGAAAACGGTAATTGTGGAACCTAAGACGGATTGGGATTACTGGGACGAACATGACGGCTATGGTGAGGTCATGGACGAAGCTGATCGGTTTCTTGGCAAATGGTTGCAAAAGTAATCGAAAAGGAATGCAATTGGAGCTTGCCTATCGGAATAATCGGCAGTATGAGTGGCCGGTTGAGATGGGGATTGCAACCCGTGAAGAAGTTGAGCTAGCAACGTTTGATGAGTTAGAAATGTTTAACTATCAAGCCGATAAAAAATTTGAGTTGATGCAAGGAATGGACCCAGAAGGATAGTGAGGTGAAAAAGTATGGCAGTCAAGCATACGACAATCGACATCGACTGGAAAGTTAATACCAACGAGCTGAAAGCGTCAGTGCAAATGGCCGACGAGTATGCTTCCAAGGCATCACAAGGATTCAAGTCGGCGCAACGTTCGGTTGATCGGCTGGGCAATTCACAGGCTGCGGTTAACAAGGTTCTAAAATCTGCTCAGCAGGATTATCAGTCTGCTTCTCAAAGCATGGACAAGTACCGAAATTCAACCAAGTTATCGGCTACTGAGTTAAAACAACTCAGGCAGGATACCGAAAACTATGAAAAGCGGCTGGCCTCAAGCCAACGTCAAATTAACCTCATTACCAAAGAGGGTAATAGTTACACTACCATGCTTAAGGCCCAAGGTCATCAACATGCTGCCCGTAGTGCAGAGTTGACATCTCTGCGTGGTACATATGCGTCCCTTCAGACGCAGTACCAGCGTGAAGCCTTGCAGTTAGAACGAATTAAAATTCGATCGGGTGAGACTTCGAAGGCTTATTTGAATCAAAAAATTAAACTCAATGAGCTTGGAACACAGATAGCCAATGCATCGTCCAAACTCAATGGGTTTAACCGAGCCCAGAAGTCCATGAAGTCGGCTTCTGAGTCCGCTAACCGTGTTTATGATAAGACCAAGGCATTGAGCCTAGGTGTTGGCGCCGCGTTTGTCTATGGCGCTAAGAAGGCCATTGAGCTTCAGCATGAGTACAAGGTCACCAATAACTTGCTCACAACTGGTGGTGAGAGTGCCAGAACTTCACTGAAGGCCACTAAGCAAATGCAGGCTGACGGCGCTAAATATTCTATTCAGTATGGTAAGTCCCAAAAGTCGATTGCTGAGGGGTACCAGGAGCTAACCAAACGTGGCTATACTTCCGAACAATCCCTTGGCTCTATGCAGGCATTGTTAAAGGCGTCTGTGGCTTCTGGGGACAGTTTTTCGGACGTTGTCCATGATTCAACAGCGGCCTTAGAGTCCTTTGGTATGCGGGCAAATTCAACTTCTGGCATGATCCGCAACACTAAAAAGGTCACCAATGAGATGGCATATGCTGCTGATTTGACGGCAACGGATTTCCATTCGATGGGGATTGCTCTTAGTTATTCTGGTGTCAGTGCTAAGCAGGCTGGGTTAAGTCTTTCAGAAACTTCTAGCGCAATCGGTATTTTATCTAACAACGGTCTCGAAGCTGACAAAGCCGGGACTGGTTTACGTAAGACGCTGACCAGTTTACAGTCGCCTTCAAAAGCAGCACAAGGTGCGCTTGACAAATTAGGGCTTTCAACCAAAGATTTCACCAAGAAAAATGGTGATATGAAGTCTATGGCTGACACGTTTAGCCTGATTCAAAAGCATAGTGCCAAGCTAGGAGCAACGGAAAAAGCTTCCGTATTTCATAATCTGTTTGGGGCAACAGGGCAACAAGCCGGGGCCATCTTAGCTGAGAATGCTGATCAGCTTGGCAAGTTAAACGAGAAGGTCAAGGATTCAGCTAAGAATGACTATACCGGCAAACTATCAGCCAAGAACATGCGGTCTGCTCAAAACCAGATTAACAAGTTCAAACAGGCAGCCTCAGGTTTAGCTATCACTTTTGCACAAACGGTACTCCCGTCGATTACTAAACTGGCAATCGGTATGGGGGGCTTGCTGGATAAGTTCGGCAAACTTGATAAGTCACAGAAGACCATGCTGACGTGGACTGCCATAACGGTTGCTGCATTGGCACCAGCTGCGAAAGTTGTTAGTGTTATCACAACACTAGGTAGTGCGGCCATCAAGACGGCCAAACTTATCAAAGGCTTAGCTGTATCTCAGGATGCATTAGCTGCGTCTTCGACAGCATTGGCAGAATCCGAAGGAGCGGCTAGTGCCGCTACAACCGGAGCTTCTGCTGGTGGCGGGCTGCTCGCTAAGGGTAAGAGTCTCGCTGGTGGTTTGGTTAAGGGCGTTCTAGTTGCTGGTGTTGGACTAGATATCGGTATGCAAGCCGTTAGTGCGTTTAAGGAAGGTATTGGCACTAAAAAAGGTGGCCAAGACTTATGGGGTGCTGCTGGTAAGACTACCGGTGCCGCCATTGGCGGAGTGCTAACTGGCGGTAACCCAGTCGGCATCATGATCGGTGAGCAGGCTGGTAACGAATTTACTAAGGTCGTTAAGGCTTCTGACTTTGTCAAACCTGATACGCATCCGGATAATACACATAATGCGCATAAAAAGGTTGATCCTAATCACACTCGCTCACTGCACGAAGGCGGAGAAAACACTTGGCAGGATGATGCTTCCATAGCCGAAACTATGGTTGAGGGTGGGACTGGTTCCAACAGTAGCAAGCCTAGTAAGAAGTCTGCTAAGAATCCATATAAGAAATTCCCCCAATATGCTAAAAAGGCCATATCTGATGTTGGTAAGACGTTCAATGAAGGTGAAGGCCGGTTAATTCGTGCGACGGATGCGAACAGCAAGTCCGTTTCTAAGTCACTGCTATCTGAGAATGCTAAAACTTATAATGGTCTGAAAAAGCAGGTTACCAATTATGGTGATACGCGGATCAAGGAGTCAAAACGAAGTCTAGATGTTTTAGTCAAGAATGGTTCTCTTACTAAGAAACAAGAGAAGTCGATTCTTGATAGCGAGCAAAAGTCTAATTCAAAGCGCGAGGCTTCAGCAAAAAAGGCCATATCCGAAGTTACGAAATCTGAGGCTAACGGTGGTAAGGGTCGTCAAAAGGCCGTTGCCAACGCTAATGCCAAAATTGCTTCACTGATGTCTCAAGGCAATGCTAAGCAGAAGGTTATTCTGGGAAAGCTCAGCGACAGTACCAAAAAACTGTCTGCTAAGCAGGGAGCTGCAGTAGTTCAATCATCGTACAAGGCCATGCGGAGTACGATCAAAAATGCTAACACCACCTATACCAAGTCTAAGTCGGCAGCAGAAAAGAAGTACAAAGCCGTTATGTCGGCGGCCGATCATGAACGATATGTCACTGGGACCTTATCTAAGAAGCAGTATGAGGCTATCAAGGAAAAGGCCGAAAAAACACGTGACAAATCAGTTGGTGCTGCCAAAGATCGTCGTGATAAGACTGTTGCTGCCGCACAGGATGAGCACGAGAAGGTCGTTCGCGAAGCACGTGCTCAGACCAAAGGGCACTTGAAACAAGTTGACCAAGAGACCGGACAGGCTGTTGGACTATTTCAGTCAATGGTCAACAAAATCAATTCAATTCTTACGGGAATTAAATGGCCTGATATGGACCATCTAACATCCAATGAAATTGACAAGGTAAGTAAGAGTACCGCCAAAAGTGCAGTAGCACAGAATAAGACGCTTAGGAATATGGATGCCGGGAAGAAACATCCGGCAGCTACCAAGTCTAAGGCTACTTTCCGAACTGCGCCGAAGCTTAATACCGGTTTTGCTGTTGGTGGTACTATCCGCAAAACCGGTATGGCCATGGTTGGGGAAAATGGCTCCGAGGTCTTACAACGCGGAAAGCAATTCAGCGTTGTGGGTGCTAAGGGTGCACAACTTCTACAGGTACGGTCAGGTGATCGTATCTACAACCACGCAGATGTTACTAAGATGGTGCGAGGTTCCTTTGGACAACGACTCCCTAACTTTGCTGCTGGCACGACCCAGTTAACTAGCTTTGCTACTGGTAGCGGAGCCGCTATGCCAGGGCTGAGCAAGAAGACTTCTAAAGACTCAATTTCGGAATCCAAAAAGATGTCGAAATTAGTCACTAAGAACTACGGTGACATGTCTAAGAAGTCTGCTTCGTCGCTGAAACAGCTCAACAAGAAAAACGCCTCATTGTGGCATGATACTCGCACTGATGCGGAATCTGAGACCACTAAACTGCATAAGCGGGCGGTCAAGAAGTTTAACGACGTCAAAGATGATACGGTTGCCTCACTGAAGTCGATGCACAAGCAGTTTAACAGCGTCACAACGGACCTAGTTAGCGATTTCGGGTCCATTTTTGGCAAGCTAAAAGGCCAAGCTCATAACGGGATGGCCGGTGCAATTTCTTCAATGAATTCCGGCATCAGCAGTATCGATACCACATTGGCTCAGTTTGGCGGGAACAAGTCTGTTTTGAAGCCAATTCACTATGCAACTGGGTCTAATGGTCCAATCGCTAGTGACCAGCTGGCCGTCCTTAACGACGCAACAAGTGGCCCTCGACAAGAACTAGTGGCACGTGGCAGTCAACTTTTGAAGCCTATTGGTAACGACGTCATTACACCTCTAAAAAAGGGTGATGAAGTCTTCAACGGATCACAGGTTGAGAAGGCTAAACCATACTTGCCACACTTCAAGAAAGGTACTGGTGCGTCTGATGATAAGCTGATTAGTCTGGCTGCTAAGAATCATAAGAACCCAGATGCTGCTTGGAAACGTGACTTTGATGACAAGACGATTAAGCCTAAAGGGTCCGATCTGCAACGTGGGTTGACCACTACAGCCAAAGGTGCAACAGATTCTGTCGGTCCTAATTGGTACAAGGCTGGTTGGAACGTCATCAATGATGCTATAAATGGTGGCAGCGGGGCCGGCGGTAACTGGGCGCACTCACCAGGTTCTGGGTGGAGCACAGGTGGCAATGGCCAGAAATTTGGTGACAGTCGTGACGGCGGTAGCCATGATGGCGTAGATTTTGGCGCAGCGTTGGGAACTCCATTTCATGCTATGCATGGTGGGGTTGTAACACGTGCTGGAAATCCTGTTTGGGCCCCCGGGGCTTTAGGTAAGGTCATTACCGTTAAGAGTGATGACGGTTATCAGGAAATCTACCAAGAATTTGGTGGAATGAGAAATATCAAAGTTTCCGTTGGTGACAAAGTCAAAACGGGGCAAACACTAGGTACTCTTGGACCATTAAATGGTGCTGGTAGCGGAGCTCATTTGCACGTCGGTGTCTCTCACGGGTCTTTGTGGGACCATGGGGGGACTTCAACCCGCGGCTGGTACGATGTCACCAAGATGCATGGCAAGAGTTCTGGTGTGGAGAAGAGTAAGCCTAAGGATACTGGCGTTGAAAAACTCTTCAAGCAAGAGATTGGCAAGTCAGCGTTGTCCTGGATTTCTAAACGTTTGCACGTCGATGATGACTCAGGATCAGGTGGAACAAGTGCGGCTCCTTCTGGGAGCCATAAACATTGGTTAGAACAGGCTGGCATTCCGGCAAGCCAATTTGCTGCTTACAACTCAATTATTACACCAGAGTCTGGATGGAACCCGACAATCCATAATCCAAGCAGTTCTGCCTACGGTATTCCTCAAGCCCTACCTGGTTCAAAGATGGCATCTGCGGGGTCTGATTGGAAGACCAATCCAATTACTCAATTGAAGTGGATGAAGAGCTACGTTAATGGCCGATACGGAGGCATTGATAAGGCATTAGCATTCAGAAAAGTACATGGTTGGCATGCCAAGGGTGGTCGTCCGAAGGTTGGTGAGTGGTCAATTGTTGGTGAGAAGGGGCCAGAACTCTTCAAGCCAGACTCAGCTGGGACCATTTATCCACACGAGAAATCGAAGCAGATTGCGAACCAATCAATCCCTTCAAATTCACGACACAGTAGTAAATCCAAGATTGATTTTCACCCAACGATCAATGTCAATATCACTGGTGATGCTGGTGGAAATGTCACGAAGCAACAAGTTATGAAGTGGGTTAAGGAAGCGATGGGCGAAAGCTTTGAACAGCTACAAGACCTGTTAGGAGGAGCATAATGGTAAAACCTGTATACAAGCGAACTCGGGATGGGACTTCCGAGTTTTTTGGTGCATACATGCACGAGTACGGAAAAAATAAGATGTCTCAACGAATCGGGATTCATGCCAAGACTGAGGATGATGATTCTGCTTCAGAAGTAACTCAGTATGCTATTGAAAAAGGCGAACCCATCACTGATCATTCGCGGCCAACAAGTAAGACAATCACCCTTTCAATCTTGATTCAAGAAGACACGATGGCTAAGGCCAATAAAGTCTGGACCAAATTAAATAAATGGCGGTTTGATGGTACTCAGGTGGTCTTTAAGGGTGCTGTCGTTTACTACAAGCATCTTCAAATCGAAGACTTGACCCGACATGGCGAGAAGTATGCCTCAACCATTGAAGCTACTATGAGTCTGAAGTTTGTACATTTCGCGAAGACTTCCCGAATCAAGAAAAAGGGGAAGAAAAACAACGGTAAGAAGAAACGCACCGGTAGCACCAAATCCGAAAAGACCAAGAGGACTTATCGCAAGACCAAGGCCGGTGATACCTACTGGGGTTTCCATCAAAGTTTTGGAACCTCGATTGCAACGTTACGCAAGTGGAATAAGTATCCGGATAGGAAGATTCCGATTGGTGTCCGGGTTCGAGTTAAGTGAGGTGAATGGTGGTGTCACAGCATGACTATATTCCGGTAGATGTTGATGATTTGCCGGAAATTTTTGAAATTGAATTAGCAGATATCACCTTCAACTTTGGAGTGTCCTACAATGCTGTTGGTGATTTTTTTACGGTCGATTTATACGACGAGGACCTCAACCCAATCATTTTGGGTGAAAAATTGGTGTTGAATCACCGACTATGGGCCTATGTCAATGATGACCGACTGCCAGCGGTTGACTTGGTACCAATGGATGAGTCCGGACAAGCCACAGCCGTCAATGCTGAGACTTTTGGACGGACAGTGTTCTTGATGATCGATGATATTGACCCAACAGATGATCTTAGTAGCGATGACTATGTTGGAATTGGCGAAGATGGGGGTGATGATGATGGCAGCTAAGTATCAAGTGGATCGGCGAGTCAAGTTGGTGCTGGATACAGGTAAGGAAAAAGTGACACTTGAAAATCTCAACCGGCTGAATCATTTACTAGAGATTCAGTTTAGTGTGCCATTTTCTAGCGAGCCCACACCAGATGTTGCGACAGTGACCATCATGAACTTGTCTAAGAAGACACGCGCTCTTTTTAAAAAAGGAGAGCACGTCACACTTTACGCAGGATATAAAGGTGATGTTGGAGTTCTGGCGGAGGGTAACATCAACAAAATTCCGCCTCTGCTATGGTCCGGTGTTGACTCGCAGTTCAGCTTTACCTTCATCCAGGGCGCCGACTACTCAAAAAAGAAAGATGTTTCAATCACCTTTAAGAGACAATCGGATGCTGAACAAGTTATCAAGACGATTGCCAAAAAGTCAGGTATTCCGTTGAAATCCATCAAGCTGCAAATTCCGAAGAAATTTAAAAAGGGCTATACAGCTGATGGGCAGCCGTTAGAACTGATTGAATCTATCGCTAAGAAGTGTGGGTCGGTACTGCGAATCGTGCGTGGAAAATACTGCGTGGTCTATGACACCAGTGCCAGTGATCTGCAGAAAATCGCGCGAACACGGCGCGCGGCAGTTCGGTCGGCTCATACCCACTACACCAATAAGGTGCGCCAGCAAGGGACGGCCGCCAAGTATCGGTCGTCGACGACGGCGACCATCTCAAAGGATCGTGCTCAGTACAAGAAGAATTTAACTGCCGCGCAGGGACGTTTGGATAAAGCCAAGACCAAGAGCGGTAAGGCCGCAGCCAAAAAGTCCGTAGCTCATTGGCAACAACGCATCAGTGAGGTTGGCGGATTGAAGTCCCACAAGAACGCGGTAGCTTCCTATGCCAAGCGGACCCAGGAAGTTAAAGATGCAAAGGACGATTGGGAAAATGCACAGAAGCTTTTGAATAAAGCGGAGAAGGCCTTACGGAAGGCTGGTGGGGCTAAGAAGAATAGTACGGCCACCAAGCCAGCCGAATTCTTGCTGTCGAACACAACTGGACTGACTGAGGAACCAAGCTACAGCGAAGATGACGATGGTGAATCATGGAGCTTTAGTTGCCTGCTGCAGCATCGCATTACGACAGACGCCGTAATCAAAGTTAAGAGCCGGAATTTGAATCGAACGATGGTCGTCGATAATGGGGAACACGCTTACGACGGTTCCTCATTTTTGACTACGGGGGTGCTTAAGTAATGGCAAACAAAAGACCAGAACTAAAATTTTTTCGTTTCTTCGCACGAAAGGTAAAGCGTGAGACACACGTCCACCTACTTTGCCGAGTGGTTTCGGTAGAATCGGATCATACCTGTACCGTACAACCACAAGACCTTGCGCCTGATGGCGATAAGCGAGGGATGATTCTGAGTGTACGAATTCCTAAGCATGCTCGAGACGATGTGAAAAAGGATGTCAGCGTAAGTGTGGGTTTTTTCGATCGCGACGTTTCAGAAGCCGATGTAGGCGATGCTGGAGATATCTCAAATGCGTCAGACCGTTTGCATAGCTTGAATGACGCATTTATTGAGGCGGTGTTTTAATGGCTGACTTACGGGATATGAAACAGAACGCGAGCGGTGACTTAGTGATTAACGATGGGCAAATGGAAACAGTTAGTGGTCAGGAAGAACTGGCTCAGTGCATTCGTACCATTATTAGCAATCAACTTGGTGATGCACCGCTGGCCCCAGAATTGGGGATGGATTATGAGAACCTACTAGGTGAGGACTTTAACGAGGCGTTTGCGCAAAGCGATTTTGAAGATGCCATCTTGGATCAGGAGCCACGGGTAGTGGCCATCACTGATACTGAATTTAGTTTGGACCATAAAACGCGGATTCTGTCAATAACATTGACGATGACTGTAGATATGAACCAAACCGAAAATGAGGATAATTACGAAGAAATTGAGCAGGAGGTGACACTAGATGGCGGATACTAGTACTGAGTATGGGGCGACCGAACATGGCTATATCGCAGAACCCGAAGATGCAATTTTAATTGATCTCTTTGAGCTGGCTGGTAGCCTGATGGGAGCCAACATTGATACCTCTGAGAAGTCAGTTCTAGGTAGCTTCATTCGTATCGTAGCTCACCGTATGGCAATTTACGAGCAGACCATCGGTAAGGTCTGGGATTCCTGGTTTTACGATACTGCCACGGGAGTTAACCTGGATAAGGTTGTCGCACTGCTGGGGCTGACACGAAACAAAGCCCAACCAGCTTATGTAACGCTTAGCTTCACCGGAAAACCAGATACCGTAATTGACCCGGACGAAATGTTTGAGACTGAGGACGGCCAAATTTTCATGCTCGAGGACACGTTAATCTTGGACGCTGATGGTAACGGGTCTGGAACCGCAGTATCGATGGACGAGTCCGCCGATGCTAACGTAGCAGCGGAAACTATTACTAAGCAGACAATGCCGGTCGAAGATATCACATCCGTGACAAACCCGATTGCGGCGACTGGTGGCATGGTGACTGAAGATGATGAGACCTTTCGTAAACGCGTAGAAATTTTTGAGAAATCATTGTCTGGAGCCACTCAAGACGGGATTAAATCGTCTGTAGCAAACGTAGCTGGTGTGGACCAAGTAGAGGTCAACGTCAACGACACCAATGAAACTGATGCTAATGATGATCCGCCTAAGTCTATTCACGTCTATGCCACAGGGGGAATCGATGGGGACGTCGCACAAGCAATCAGTGACGTGATAGCGGGAGGTACCCAAACAGTGGGTTCTACAGTATGCCGAATTCTTGACCGAGGCGGACACCCGCAGGAAATTCACTTTGACCGACCAACCGGGGTCCCACTCTTCATGTCGATTACTTTAGATATAGACAGCACGCTGTTTGAATCTGATGGTGTTGACCAAATCAAAGACAACATTAAAACGTACCTTAACTCCTTAACGATGGGAGATAAGGTGCGTTTTACGTATCTGTATACTTTGGTCTATAGCGTTACGGGGGTTACGGATGCCGACATCAAGATTGGCCGTTCAAAGGAAACTTTGACATCCGCTGATATTCAGCTTGCGACCTTTGAAGCAGTAGCCTACGAAGATGGAGATATCGAGGTGGTTACGAATGCAGATTGATCCAACCCTACAGAACTTGCCACCATCTTTTGACCGCTCTACCGAATCAAATAACTGGAAGCTGATGCAACTGGCTGAGCAACCCATGAGTAAAGGCGAGGACCAACTAAACTTCATGCTTAAAATGCGGGCGTTGGATACTTCCAAAAAGGAGTTTCTTGATCGAATCGGGAAACTTATTGGCGTTTACCGTGGACAGGCCGATGATGACTTTTATCGACGCATGATCTACGCACGGCTCGCGCGGCGACATACCGATGGGACCATTAATCAAATTTATGATGTCGTCTCGGCAATCCTCTCTGCGGACCCACACGAATTCCGGGTACGCCCTCTTTGGAACGTAACTGGTGAACCGATGGCAATTGAGGTCTTGAATGTCCCAGCAATCTACATTGATTCTCAGGAGAAGGAGGCCTTACTTCTGGAGCAAATTAGGTCATCAGTCGCGGCCCCCACGCGGGTAGCTGGAATCGGATTCCAGAAGACGGTTAAGTCCACGCTTTACTACGCAATGCAATTTCAGACGACACAGGTTATCGAATCGACGATGAGTGTGCCGCAATTAAAGGAGGGATAAAATGGCGGACAGTTCGAGAACCATTATGACCGACGCGGGATTTGCGTTAGAAACGCGGGTCCGCGCTGATGAAACAAAGATGCAATTTACACGGGCCGCTATTAGTACGGACGACCACTTTAGCGATACGGACGACGCTTTAGCAAAGCTAACGGAATTATCTAATATTCAACAAGACGGGAAGGTTACGGCAGTCCAAGTAATTAACACGACCACGGTTTACGTACAAGTTGATGTGAATCAGGCCGAGTCAAAGGCTGACTATCAGATGCGGTCCGCGGCCTTATATGCCAAGGATGACGATGGCACAGAAGTCCTGTATGGAGTCACCGTGCTACAGGATCCTGTCTTTGTCCACAAAGATGCTGATGGTTCCTATCTGGGTTTTGGAATTAATACCACTGTGGGTAAGGCTTCTAACGTCGTTGTAGTGGTTGATCCTACTAATATGGTGACTCAGCAAGTATTTGAGGGTACCATGAAAAACTACTACACGAAGGCGGAAGTCGACGCCAAATTTGTCACCGACGACGACTTTGCCAGCAAGCTGCCCAAGAACATCGCGACGACCGATGCGGCCAACACCTTCGACAAGTCGCAGACGCTCGCAGGGGGCGCCACGGACGGTGCTGGCAATAGCTACGTCACCGATGACCAGGCCGTCCTTAAAACTGATATGCGTAAACCTGCCAGTGATGTAGCCGGAATTGAGGAAGTTAACGCCAAACAAGATAAAATTGGTTACACACCTGCTGATGATTCCAAAGTTGCCCACCTATCGGGTGCTAACAACTTTGATACCGTTCCAACAGTTGACAATAATCCGTTATTACTAGCAAGCAGTTTACCATCTGACCTAGCACGAACTGGCCAAGATGCCAATTTTACGGGAAAACTACAAAGAAATGGGAAAGATGTGGCAACTACAGATGATCTGACAATTGTGTATGCGGGTGTGCCGAGTTTATCATTCGATAATAACGGTAACTACACGATTACGGCTTCCAAGAATGCTGATATTGCACATATCACGGATTATGCCCTGTACTATCGAGTTAAAGGCAACGGAGACTTTGCCAAGATAGCTCTAACACCGGATAAACTGACCGGCACCGTTGACTTATCAAAAGTAACCATGGCTACCAACTTTGAGTCGTACGCCACGGCGACTAATGTGTTTGGCGAAAGTGACCCCAGTTCAACGGTTCAATGGAACTATGACCCGGAAAAGGCTAGTTCAACGCCACCAAGTTTGGCAATCGCTGATGATGGCACCTATACGATTACTGCGCCAACGACCACGCCAACACCGATTGTCAAATACTTCTTGTACTACAACGTGGACGGCCAAAGCGATGCTACCAAGCTCGATGTGGGCACCGAGCTGACCGGTAGCCTGAAAGAGCTAATTACCAAGCCGAATAAGACGACGACCTACGATGTGCAGGCAACGGCCATGAATGCCAACGCCGAGAGTGGTGTTTCAAATTCCGTTCAGTTCACCTATGTACCAATTGATGACAGTATTTATGGGGCTTCGTGGGATCGTAAGAGTAGTCCAACGCTGACCCGGACGGACGCGGCAGTTGGCCTCAAAGCCGGTATCAATGGTGCTCAAAACGATTTTGATAATGTTGGCCCATGGAAGGGTATGCATCGTGTGACCGACAGTATGAACAATGTGTTTGTCCGCGTACCTAAATTCTACATTCGTAAAACGCAAACGGGTTCCCCGAATAATGGGACAGCTACTTGGCAAGTTTCTCTAGTATCACACAGTGATGATTGGTATCTGCCCAAAGGCTTTTGGGATTTTACTAATTCTAAAGAGCTAGATTACATCGACATCGGCGCTTATGATGCCACTGGCTCAAGTAGTAAGCTGACTTCCGTTGCTGGTAAAGCACCGCTAGTTAACTTATCTATTGCTAATTTTCGAAAAGCCGCTCAAGCTAATGGCACCGGTTATCAGATTTGGGATATCCACGCCAATGATATGTTGCAAGTGCTGTTTATCATCGAGTTCGCTACCCTGAATTCGCAAAGCATTATGGAAGGTGTCGATAACGGGTCAAGTGCTGCCAACTCTGGAGCCGCTGACAGTCATAAAGGATCATCTGGAACGGCTGGAAGCGGTTCAAGCGCTATGTCTTATCGAGGCATTGAGAATCTCTATGGCAATGTTTGGAAATTCTGTGATGGCGTTAACTTCAAAGATAATCAACCGTGGGTTTGTGAAGATGCCACAAATTACCAAAGCAATTTATTTGCTTCCCCATATGTACGCACCAGCTACACAGCAACATCAGATAATGTCAACAAATATATCAAGGCTCTGGGATTTGACAGTGTTCACCCTTACGCACAATTTACTACTGATGATAGCGGTTCGAAGTCAACCTACTATGCTGATTACGATTGGCCGGGATCAGGCAACACAATCCTTGAAACTGGTGGCGGCTGGAGCGCTGGCGCTTACGTTGGTCTGTTCTACTCGTCCCGGTACGATTCGTCTACTTACGCGGACGCTTACGCTGGTTGCCGCCTCCTTAAAAAGGCTTTGCCGTAGAGGTCTGGGGGAGTCTTCCCCCAGCAATTCATTCTTAGGGATTTTGGGTGCGGTGGCAACTGGAGCAATGGCGCTAACGATGGTCTGTTCAACTCGAACCGGGACAATTCGTCTACTAACGCGAACGCTAACGATGGTTGCCGCCTCCATATTAATCGAATTAATGATGAGTAAATGTAAAAATGCACCTAATCTTCCGTGGCTCTTGCCAAAAATTCATCGATACAAAGCAGGAGGTAGTAGCAATGTCGAAACTTCTTGAGATTAATAAGCATTTAAAATTTAAAAACGAACGTCATAGATGAGAAGGTGAAATGTGAAAAGATACGGACACTTGTTTGAAAAGGTGGTTGATCCTGAAAATATTAAGTTGGCAATCTTACAGGCATCAAAGGGTAAAAGAAATCATCGGAACGTTAAACGAGTTCTAAATGATATTGATGTCTATGTAATGCGAATTCAGACTATGCTATTGAGCTATGAATATCAGCCAAGCCATGTTGCCGAAAAAAGTATCATGGAGCGTGGAAAGCACCGGATTATTACCTCTTCACCGTTCTTCCCTGACCAGATTATTCACTGGGCGTTAATGCTGGTTCTACAACCGGTTTTTCTGAAAAGTATGTATGAATATAACATGGCAACCATTCCCAGTCGGGGAACTGGTCAAGGGCGTAGAGTGCTTGTTAAGTGGTTAAAGAGTGACCCCAAGCACACTAAGTATTGTTTAAAAATGGATGTACACCATTTTTACCCATCAATTGATCATGGGATTTTAAAACAAAAGCTGAAGCATCGCTTCAAAGATGAGCGAGTTTTAAAACTTCTCTTTGACATTATTGACTGTTATTCAAGCGGATTGCCATTAGGGCTTTATACTTCCCAATGGTTAGCAAATTTCTATTTAGAATCCCTTGACCACAAAATTAAAAATGACTGGGGTGCCACGTATTATATGCGCTATATGGACGATTTGGTGATTCTGGGTCCGAATAAGCGTAAACTTCATAAATTGGAACTTAAGATCACTGGTTTTCTGGCAAATGAGAAATTGCAGACTAAAGGTAATTGGCAAGTTTTTCATATCCGCGATCGCCCCATTGACTTTTTGGGATTTCGCTTTTATCGAAGCCACTTAACCTTACGATCAAGCATTGCCCTTAGAATTCGGAGGCGGCTGAAACGCATTAAACAGCACACGTTTATCACCACCGCTGATGCTAGGGTGGTCATCAGCTATTGGGGGTGGCTAAAACACTCTAATAGTTTTAACTTTTATCAAAAATACGTTAAACCAAACTGTTCAATTAAAACAGCAAAGAAGGTAATAAAAAATGCTAATAAGCGCAGAAGTTCCTAATCCAATTCCGGCCGGTTATGCCGTCTATCAACTGGATGCTGTCCAGTATGGTGCTGATTCATTCGCTGGTTGGAAGATGGTCAAGCAGAAAACCGTGCCGGCGGTTGATGATAAAGGGCAACCGATTAAAGGGCCGGACGGCAAGCCACAAATGTTGTGTGTGGATGATCCAGACGCCGAAGTAACTTATGACCCGCACACCCAGGTGCTTAAACAGGTTGACCAGCAGGGTGAGCAAATTGAGTCATTGCAAACTGAAAATAAAAGCCTTAAGTCAGCCAATGAGTTAACGCAGCAAGGGCTGATGGAAGCCGTCGATTACTTGTCTTCAAAACTAACACCGGCTAGTACCACGACCGACACCGGCTCAGCTGCAACAAGTACAGCAGCCCCAGCTAGTTCGGCAGCGAGTGAATCCTAGGAGGTGATGGCAATGGAATATTCTGCATTGGCACAGATTTACGCGCAAGCAATTATTGATGGCACACGGACTATTGAAGCCGTACCAGTCCCGTTTCGGTCTGATACCCAAGCCGTTTTGACGCAGTTACAATCAAACAAATAAGGAGATAATAAACTATGTTAAACTTTAAATTTTCAGCTTTAGCCGCTATCTATGCCGCCAACGTTTTGGACGGTGGTCGTACTATTGAAGAAGTCCCAGCTTACTTGCAGGATGATGTGAAGAAAGTCCTAGGCTCCGCAAAAAACTCTACCAGCACCGATTCATCCTCTACGCCTGTGGCTTAGAATTGATGATTGGTGCTTTTTTGATGGGATTTTTTGTGGGAAAGGGGTGAAGTGATTGCATCGTATTAAAGATGGCCCGGTTCAACGGGTCTTTTCGCATTGGAATCATTTTTGTTTTGGCTTATTTTCAATGATAGGTGGTTTGTATATTTGGTTTCATCAAGGTTATTTAGATGATCCACGGGTGACACCGCCGCCACTGCCGCCACCAGCCGAACATGCAATCTTTGCCTTTGCTGACGACTGGTGGTTTTCATTGTGGTTAATTATCTGTGGTCTCACTATTCTGGTTGGCGTCTTTCACAACCGGCGGTTGTTACGTGATGGTGGCCTAGTCGCCCTATCACCGGCAATGGGGGCCTTATCAGTGGCTTTTATTGTTCGGGGCTTGTTTGATGTGCGGTTTAACCTAACGTGGGTATTCGCCTTACTCATGCTGTTCTTGCTAGTCGGTACGTTGATTAGGGGGGACACACATGGATATTAAGTCCTGGACAGTTGCTTTAGGTGCGCTGGGAACGTTTGTAACCACTATCTGGGCTGTTATTCATGGCTACCATTCTGACACACGGCAAGCTGACCAGGATCGCAAGGGCATGGAGAAGTACATTATGGAGCAAGTCAAAGCTGATAATGAGTCGCTTCGTAAGGAACGTGAGAGTGATCAAGCGCAATTTGCGAAAGATTTGAACGAATTGAAGGCTAAGAAAGATGCCATGGAACAAGAACTTAACCAGCAGATTGCTTTGAAGGTTAGTGAGAATGAAGCTTTACGAAAACGTAATGCCGCTTTAGAACGTGAAAATCAAGCGTACCGGGAACGGTATGGTGAACTTTAGGAGGAAAACGCATGTCTGAATTTACGAAGATTATTAAATTACTAAATGACACCGGTATCTTAGGTGTCTTAATTTTTGCCCTGGTTGGCTGGTTTACCCGGATCAACCCGGCATTGAAGACCAAGATTGCAGCGAACAAGTCCGCTACTCAGCGCGAAGTGTTGGGGGTGTTAGACACATTGGCGTTCAGTGCTGTCAACAAGGCGGCCACTAATTATGAAATGCCTGGGGAAGAAAAACGTGAGCAGGCGATTGCTGATGTAACAGGCCAAATGAAAGTATTTGGTCATGACAGTCTGGCACCGGCAATTATTTCAGCAGCCATCGAAAAAGCATATCAGTCGATGACAACGACGGAGACGAAAGCTCAAACAAAACAGGCTGAATACAATGCGGCTCTGGCGGATACAGAGCAAGCGTTCGCTGATAAGCAAGCACAACTGGACAAGCAGTCTGCAACAGTGCCCGCTGACCCAGCACCCTTAGATGTGCCAGAGAACACGGACACTACGGAGGGAGATGCAAAGTAATGCCAAGTTATGATACTGTTGATACGTCTAATAACAACGGAATCATGACCGTTGCCAATTGGCGTTCAATGAAAAAGTATGGCGTCAAAGCCATGATAGCTAAGCTATCCGAGGGCACGTACTTCACTGACCAAACGGCCAAGCCAAGCATTCGTAACGCGGTATCTGCTGGCTTACACGTCAACGGCTATCACTTTTCCCGATTTACGACAGTGGCTGGTGCTAAGGCTGAAGCCCAGATGGCAGCCCGAAGTGCGCTTAAGGCAGGATTGGGTAAGAACAGTGTGATCGTACTTGATTTTGAAGCCACTAACTCTGGTTGGAATCAGAACTCTAAAATTGTTAAGGCCTGGATCAACGAAGTTCATCGCATGGGCTATCCTAAGACAGACGTCTATACGATGGGCAGTTGGATTAATTCAGTGCCATTGAACAACTCGGGCCGTGGCGGTTGGGTGGCTAACTATCCTTATAACCCGTCCGGGTTTAAGCTTTATACCGGATATAATGGCTGGCAATGGACGTCAAGCATGCACTTCCCAGGTTGCTATGGGACGTTTGACGTGTCGCAGATGTACTCTAATTACTACTATGGCACCACAACTAAGACGATCAAGCCTAAGAAGGCCATCTATTATCGGTATAACCCCAAGATGATCTATGCCCGGACACCGATTAATCGTTACAAGGACGTTGCCTTCAAGCACAAAGTGGACAACTTCCCAGCCGGAACTGTGTTTGCGATTGCTAAAGTGGTGACCTACGGCAAAATTACCCGGTTCCAATTGGCAAATGGCTATTACATCACGTCTAACCAAACCAATGTTAATCGCTTATATTATTCCGTTGATGGCGGTGTTAAACGAGTGAAGTCTGTTCGCGGTACTCATCGGTACAAGGACAAAGCCCTTAAGCATGTTGTGGACTGGCAACCAGCCGGCACCGAATTTGATGTCGCTAAGATCGTCAAGTATGGAGATACAACTCGGATTCAGTTGGCTAACGGATACTATATCAGTGGAAACAAGAAGATTAACAAATTTGTCAAATAAGCGTATAGTACAAGACATACCTGTACGTTACTGATTTAAAAAGGGCGCTCACTCTTAACGGGGTGGGCGTTTTCTACATATGACAGTATAGCGTTTTTCTGTTTCCTTAAGAACTATGTAGTGAGATGTTTGTAATGACTTATGTGATATATCAAAACTAACTAAAGTTAACGAAAAATAATTAAAAGTTACTTTTATAGTTGACATTTTATTCACTATTAGTGATAATTACCATAGTGATAAAAATGAACGGATAGGATTCATCATTATCTGCTACCATTTTATCACCTCCTACTGATCGCTTGCAAAAAGCGATGAAGTGGTTACGAGCGCGCCACGTTCCCCCGCGGGTGGGTTATCCTAGCGTTAGCTGCATGGAGCCGAATCCATGATTGCGCTCTTTTTTTGTTTATGAAACGGATGTGATTGTGCTTGGCAAACGAACGCGAGTTGAAGGTCATATTTGATAGTTTTAATCGCCTATTCAACGGAAGAACACTATCACTTTCAACTTCGTACGTTCCGCTAGGAGATTTTTACATTCGGTTTGATACGCTTCAGCTGAGCCACCTTTTGGGCCTTCATAAGATTTATAAAGATTCTGCTACAAATATTTGTCAAAGAGTAAGCAAAGGGGAGATTACTCTTGCAAAGCTAAAACGTAACAAAAATTATGGCTATATCAAGGAACGGATTGGAAATATCGATTTTTTAAGGGAAGGTTTTATCGATTCTCCATTTGAATCGTGTATTTTTGTTAGTAAAATAGATAACGAAAATACAATGCATTTAGATCTGGTGTTTAAACGTGAACGAAATTCGCGAAGAATAGTTTTAGGTCTAAGACGTACAAATACGGGGAAAGATATGCCAGCCATTGTATTTACTCCAGTCACATTTTTTGTTACTAAGGCTAAGTATTTTGATTATGCACACTCCAAGGTAATCAAAATTACTGATGCTACTTGGATAAACTAGAAACCGCTCATCTCTTAGGAGGTGGGTGGCTTTTTTTGTGTTGTCATTTTTTTAATAAAAAGGCAAACTATTAACATCACGTGTGTGGTGTTTACAGTTTGCCATAAAGGGTGTATTTCTGAATCCATCATCTAGGAACACTAATTTTTCAGTGGTTTTGAAAATCCATCTCTAACCCATCTAATAAGTAATATGGATGGAAAAATCCAGGCACCAGAGGAATTAACACTTATAAAAAAATCACCAACAAAACAGTTATGAAAACTATTAGGTTAGTGACCGCCGTTGGAGTTGTTCTATTAGATTCAGAAAGTGAAGGGTTCCTCTTTTTTAAAGGAATTTCTAATTTGATATAGTAAGTGAAATATAAAATAGCTAGGGTAATAGCATAGCATGCCAGTAAGGTGGCAGACGAAATATAAGAAGCCGTGCCAAAAAATATTGCGAATGGTATTAATACCGAAGAATTTATTAGCGCATATTTGTAATCAAATTTCATTGTAATCCCCCCTGAGCTAAGTATAGCATTTGAGGATAGCTCCGAAAAACTAAAAATAAGATCAGTACCACAATGGGATTGATCTTATTTTAGATACTGTTTGTCTTCACGAGCACCCACTATTTTCTGGATAGGACGCAAGTCTGATGGCCACTTCTCACCGACAAAACCAGTATAAGTGATAGTCAGTTGGGTGTGCGCTCGAATCTGCTTGATTAGTGACTCCAAGTAGACAAGGTCATCTGTCTCCACGGTGTGCAGGGGGATTGATCGAGAGCGCTTCTTAGGATGGGCTACATTCATTAAAAAAATTGAACGTGTTGGAATAGTGATTGAAAACCACATTAATCTGATAACGCGTGTTTGGAAGTCGCTTAAAACTAGCATCGATTCTTTCATTAATGAGTGCTGCTTCTTTATCCGAATTCATAGGATCACCTCATATTTGATTATACGAACAAGTGTTCTATAAGACAATCGATTTTTCTAAATAAAAGCAAAAAAATATTTTTTATTGCGCGTTTTTTGCGCAACATCGCTATTAACATTGATATTACAGCATCACTAAATCCAATAAGCGGCTTAATCATAATCAAATCGGATTAACAGGGAGTCATCTAATGATGGGAGTCGGCGCGAGATGTGCCGGCTCCTTTCGTCGTCGGACAGTTGCTTAGCTCTGTTCATACCCTCCGCAAGGTGATTGTGGGCTGTTCTGGAGCGTGCTTCGTGCTGCTGACAGAGCCGTACATGCCTAAACATACGGTGAAGAGCGGAAGGGGAAGACCAATAGAGACCCGGTAAATTTTCTCAAGGTTGAGTGAAAGTTAGTTCAAAGTTTTAGGTATATCTAGCGACCTAATGTCAGTCGAGATCAAGGGTGGTTCGCTAGAAAAAAATTGGAAATCACAGTGGAAATTTCTGCTGAGGTAGTAGCGTGGTGTTTATATTGGAAATTTCGGGGCATCATGGCTGAACACAGTTATTATTACACGGTTTACAGGATTAGATGCTAATTTAATTTATAAAAATGTTGAATTTTAAAATGATGATTATAAGTAGTGAAATACAAAAAAATACAAAGGACAAGCTATCCTTGATATAACGGCATTTATAAGAAAATAGATTCAAACCTAACAGAAATACATACGCTTTATGAAACGACCTTCAAGTTTTTATTTTCTTTTGACGGTTAACTTGATAGTATATTGATTACCGGTAAGAGAACAAGATTATTTATGGGGAAAATTTGGAGGAGAATGAAGATGACACGACAAGTTAAAACGAGTCTTTGGCTCACGGCAGCAGTGGCTTTGGTGGGGACGGGGATCTTCGCCGAACAAACTACAACGGTTCACGCGAAAGTGCCACAAACGGAACAGACGACACGGAAAAAGGACGCCAACCTGGAGTGGTTCAAGAATCCTGAGCTTCGGACGATCGTCTTTAACTCACTGAACAAATACAATCGGGGGAATTGGAAGACAGAAGGGTCTATTAGCAAGAATGATATGAAAAAGTTAAAGGTCCTGATTTTGGATAAGGACACGGTTGGGAGAACTGGTATTCAGCAGGGGAAGGGGATGGACTTCAGTGCGTTAGCTTTTGCAACAAATCTGGAAGAAGTCAGACTCGACGGTTCCGTCACCAACTTTGATCATCCGGGAACAGGTACCAATCAGGGGTCTAAACCACGTCGAAATCCACGAGGTGCGCTGAAGAGCCTGGCAATGTTTAGAAGTTTCCATAAGCTTAAGACCTTAGCGCTTCCCAACAACAGTATTGAAGATATTAGCCCGTTGGCTGGCTTATCTAGCCTGGAATACTTAGACGTTTCTAATAACCACATTGAGGATTTCTCGGCGCTTCAAACGTCAGAATTTACGACCTTTAAAGGTGATGGTCAGGTGATTACCCGATCGCCATCCTTAGATGGAACGTCACTCAAATCAAGCATTCCCAACAAGACGGTTTGGATTGACGGTAAGACACACCAAATGAAACCGCTTCAGCGATACGCCGAACTGTCGCATACTGAGGAGAAACGATCACCGGATACGAATGATTTGCAGGGTGTACAAGACTTCTTCAAGGTTCGCTTCAGTGGTGGTGAAGCGATTGAAAATGATCAGAAGGGGTTAGATTATCCAAAATTAAAAACACAAGAAGCGATTCAAGCCAGCGACAACTTTACCGAAGGCACGCTCCTTGCTGCTGGAACAGCGAATAAATATGCGATGATGGGTGAAATTCGCGATCCCGAGAGTAATAAAGTCATCTGGACATTCGTTTATTCTTACCGGTTTAAAAATGAACCGGCACCGATTACGGTCTCGTACGTGGATACCAACGGAAAGAAATTGAAACCGGATGAGGTTCTGTATGGCGGTTTAGGTGAGAAATACGATGCCGAGCCAGGTAACTTTGAGGGTTATGAATATCAGGAAACTCAAGGAGAAAAATCGGGCGTCTTTACTAACGAAGAACGCGAAATCGTCCATGTGTTTGCGGCCATCGATGACGATGATGACGATGACACAGACGAGGGCGATGGCGATACCAACGGCAGTGACGGCTCCGATGGTGATAGCGATGGCGACACTGACGACAACGGTTCTGACGGTAGTAGCGATGGCGACACGAACGGCAACGGTTCCGACGGTAGTGGCGATGGCGACACGAATGGGAATGGTTCCGACGGTAGTGGCGATGGCGACACGAACGGCGACGGTTCCGACGGTAGTAGCGATGGCGACACGAACGGGAATGGCTCCGACGGTAGTGGCGATGGCGACACGAACGGCAACGGTTCCGATGGTAGTGGCGACGGCAACACCGGTGGCAACGACTCTGATGGCAGTGGCGATGGCGACACGAACGGCAACGGTTCCGACGGTAGTAGCGATGGCGACACGAACGGCAACGGTTCCGACGGTAGCGGCGATGGCAACACTGGCGGTAATGGCTCCGACGGTAGTGGCGACGGCGACACCGGCGGTAATGGTTCCGATGGTAGTAGCGATGGCGATATGAACGGGAATGGTTCCGATGGTAGTGGCGACGGCGACTTAGACGGCAACGGTTCTGACGGTAGTGGCGACGGCGACACCGACGGGAATGGTTCCGATGGTAGTAGCGACGGCGATACGAACGGGAATGGTTCCGATGGTAGTGGCGACGGCGATACGAACGGGAATGGTTCCGATGGTAGCGGCGACGGCAACACGAACGGCAACGGTTCTGACGGTAGCGGCGACGGCAACACCGGCGGTAATGGTTCCGACGGTAGCGGCGATGGCAACACTGGCGGAAATGGTTCTGACGGTAGCGGCGATGGCAACACTGGCGGTAATGGTTCCGACGGTAGCGGCGATGGCAACACCGGCGGTAATGGTTCCGATGGTAGTGGCGATGGCGACACGAACGGTAACGGTTCCGACGGTAGTAGCGATGGCGACACGAACGGTAATGGTTCCGACGGTAGTGGCGATGGCGACACGAACGGTAATGGTTCCGACGGTAGTGGCGATGGCAACACTGACGGAAATGGTTCCGACGGTAGCGGCGATGGCAACACTGGCGGAAATGGTTCTGACGGTAGCGGCAACGGTTCTGACGGTAGCGGCGACGGCGACTTAGACGGCAACGGTTCTGACGGTAGCGGTGACGGCAACACCGGCGGTAACGACTCCGATGGCAGTGGCGATGGCGACACGAACGGCAACGGTTCCGACGGTAGCGGTGACGGCAACACCGGCGGTAACGACTCCGATGGCAGTGGCGATGGTAATACTGGCGGCAACGGTTCTGACGGTAGTGGCGACGGCAACACCGGTGGCAACGGTTCCGACGGTAGCGGCGACGGCAACACCGGTGGCAACGACTCTGATGGCAGCGGCGATGGCGACACGAACGGCAACGGTTCCGACGGTAGCGGCGACGGCAACACTGGTGGCAACGACTCTGATGGCAGTGGCGATGGCGACACGAACGGCAACGGTTCTGACGGTGAAGGCGACGGCAACACCGGTGGCAACGGTTCCGACGGTAGCGGCGACGGCAACACCGGTGGCAACGACTCCGATGGCAGTGGCGATGGCGACACGAACGGCAACGGTTCTGACGGTAGTGGCGACGGCAACACCGGTGGTAACGGTTCTGATAACGAAAACGACACGGGATCGGATAGCAATGCCGGCGGAAGTGGCAACGGTAATAACACCGGCAACGGTGGTGGAGCTGGCAACGGTAACGACAATAACACCGGCACTGGCAACGGTGGTAGTAACGGCAACAACACTGGAAGTGGTAACGGTAGTGGCACGACCACTGGCAACGGGACCGACACCGGGAATGGTTCTGGCTCAACAGGGGGCAACACCACTGGCAGCGGCAGCGACCAAGGGAGCACGGGTGGTCAAACGTCTGGCTCTGGCGATAGCGCCACGGGCGGTTCCACTGGCAGTGACCTGACTAGCGGTAGCGCTGACGATGAAGTTTCGGACAGTGCGGACGATGATGATTCCGGCTACAGCTACGGTTCCGGATCAGGGTCCGGTTCCGGTGGTGTTGGCTACACGGGTGATGGCGACTCCGGCAGTGGTTCCGGCGTCACCAGTCTCGGCCACACGAGTGGCTTTGGCGGCGGTTCTGGGTCCACGGGTTCCGGTAGCTTACCACAAACCGGCGAAAAGGACTCCAAGGCCGCTTGGCTAGGCGCGCTTTTGGGAAGCCTGCTGCTGGGCACTTGGCGGATCAAACGGAAGCGGCGTCGGTAAGCGCAGACGTTTTCCTGCAGAATAGACAGTAAACATGGGTTATGCCCCGTTCTTAACAGCTTTAGTCTAGCCCAACGAGACAGTTGTTAAGGCTGGTACGTATCACGAACAACCGGATTGCCGACCGTTTCTGAATATCATTATAGAAAAAGATAGCTTTTTCTAATGATACCTGATACGCTAGTCAGTGTTGGACGGTAGGCCATGAGTTTCCGGCCAAAGAGTGGGGAATGCTGACGCGGGTAACGCCGACGTCGCAAAAGACCGGCGGGGGAGACCGTGATCATGAAAGGCCTGAGGTTTTTCAAAAAATATCGCGGTTAGCCGGTATAGAGAATGAGCGGATTGTTGGCTGGGGGGCCAACAATCCTGGATGTGAGAAGGGGCACCTGACCGATAATGGTTAGGTGCCCCTTTTTAAGGTGGATTAGTTTAAAATTTATGAAAAGTCTTTTTGCCGCTGAAGATGTTGCCAGGCGCGGTCAAGTTCCGCTGTGTAGGGGTCAAAGCCGATCTGCTGCAGGTGGGCATGGGCGGCTGGACGGTCAAAATAGGCCACGCGTTGCAGTTCCGCCCGCTGAACCGTAAAGGCCTGCGCGGGTTGAGACGTGCGAAAGGCAAACCACGCGCTCACCCAGTGAGAATGCGGGGTCAACAGGTAGTTGTCGGCCGCCACTACCGGGACATCCCAGCCAATTTCCTCGTTGATTTCACGGTGCATGGCTGTTTCGATCGTTTCGCCGGCCTGTACCGAACCGCCGACCGATGAATCCCAATAGTTGGGAAAATAGAGCTTGTCGGGTGACCGCTGCTGGAGCAGTACCTGTCCGGCGTCGTTGAAGATGAAGGCGTTGACCACGAGATGGTATTCGCCCGGTGCCAGCGTTTCCTCCCGCCGGCGTGTCCCGATGCACTGGAGTTGTCGGTTATAGATTTGCCATTTCTCTTGTAAACGATCCGCAGCCATGGTGATTCCCCCTCGGTAATCTTATCCCCAGCGTACCACGTTTGCGGTCAATAAATAACCGGATAATTCAATTGAAGTGGAGCGCTTTTAGGCCTCGTCGTAGCGGGTAATCTCAAATTGATTGTTCTCGTATTTCGCCATGTAAACGTCACGGATGTTGTGGACGCCGTGCTGGGCAAGTTGTTCGAGCAGCCAGTCTTCATCGTGATTCATGAGCTCGAGGACGTCTTGGTCAATCTGTCCATCCACGATAATCGGGTACCGAATAGAGCCGTCGCCTTGTCGCAGGACGGTTAGGCTTCCGTTCTGTTCGACGATAGCCCGCTTGACCTCTGCAATCTGGTAGACGCCGGCCGTGCGAAGCTTGAAGTCGATTTACTTGGCGGAGAGGTTGGCTTTGAGGCAATTGTGGACGAGGAGCTTGCCGTCACGAATGATCGTAATGGGGCCGCCGTCGATAAATTTACCAATCACGCGGACGTGAATCTTAAGATAACGGGTCACCAGAATCAGCAGCGACCAGATGAGCAGGACTAAGACGAACTGGAGCAGGGTGACCGAGGAATTGTAGATGACCCCACCGACGATGCCCCCTAAGACGTAGTTCTGGACCTGATCGATCGCCGAGGTGGGAGCGAGGTTGCCCTTCCCGGAAAAGTTAATCAGGATCGTCATAAATAGAAAGCCAACGACTAATTTAATAAAAACATCTGAATAAACAAACATAGCCTACTCCTTTACCAACTTGATCTGCGGATGTTCTAACGTTAATTTTTCCAACACGAAGCTTGCGCCGTCCGAGCTATACACGAGGCGGTAGTAACCCTTGGGCGACTTCACCAACAAGTCGCTACCGGTCGTGGTGGCGTTGACGCTGAGCTTAGCCGGCTTGACCTTAAGTTGCTGAGCCACCTGCTGGACGGTCGACGTAATCTGTCCAGTTTGTTTGGTGGCGGACTGTAGCGAGACCAAGCTGTTGATTTGCAACCCCAACACCAGCAATAATACCGTAGCGGTGATGATACTGAGATCTTTGTATTTCACGTTCCACTGATGCCGTAAGTAATAAACGAATAGTCCGATTGAAATGACCAACAGGGCAATGAGCAGGCCAATCCGCACGTATTGCCAAGTGCTATGCTGCGTGGTCAGGTAGCCGTAAGTATAGAAAGTCATGGTGTTCCCCCTCTAAATGGTTGCTAGGGGTTATTTTAGCACAAATCAATTCGAACGATGGCGGTGATAATCTTGGGCGCGCCGTCCCCAGAGGCGTAGCAACGTGTGCAGGGTGAGGCTGAAACGGGAAGGGGGAAGCTGCTCTAGTGTGTGTGCGAGGTGGTCGGCAACTGTGGAATCGCCGAAGTAGCTTTCCCACAACCACGCGGAGAGTGTTTGCTCAAGGTTACCGTCGCTGGTGAAATGAACCGTGTATCCGGCGGTAAATTGGGATTTAAACGCCTTAGCCGCGGTATACCGCTTTTGAGTCAACAGAAGTTGCATGGCGACCAAGTCGAAGGAAGCGCGGGTGTCCATGACGTGAAAGGGATCGGCGACGGCCGAGACGTAACGGTCGCAGGCCAAATGGTATTTACGAATCGTGGCGGCTAAATCAGTCTGCTGATGTTCCGCCAACACCAAAATTAACGAGCCAAAGGTCAATTCCTGCAGCGTCCAAGTCTTCGTGAGTGAAAGCTGCTGCCAGAGGGTCGTCATTGCTGGGGTCATGACGATTTTACGTTGGTCAAAGGCGGCGATGAGGAGGGTCGCCATGACGCCGATGCGCCGTTCTGCCGGATTTTCACTGCGCGCGTACCGGTCAGCGAGTCGGCCAATCAGTGGGAAGTTTTGCTGATCATAAGCGAGCATGACCTGACTACGCGCCAATTCACTGGCGGTGGCTTGGTAGTGATTTTGAATAAATCGAAATTCGTCTGCACTGACGCCGAGTCGATCGAGAATCTCAAAGAGTTTTTCCGCCGCAATGTCGTGGTGTCCGCTCTCCAGACGACTGGCGAACGAGCGGGAAATGAGGTTGCCGTAGACATCCTTTTGGGTAAATCCCTTGGCCAGGCGAATAGACTTGAGTGTCGTTCCAATTGCTTGCATGGCGATTCCTCCTAGTTTAGACGTGGCAAATTTGCCACATATTATACGCCAGATTCGGAGGTGTGACGAGTACAATGGGGCAAAGAAAGGAAGTGGCATCACCTATGACCACACAAATTAGTAATCGGCAGTCCGTGGTTCAAATTGTCAAGGCCGCCAGTAGCGACATTATCGGCACGTTGGGCGGGGACACCTTCAGCTTTGCCGTGGGCCTAATGCTCCTGCATCGTACCCACTCGGCGATTAGCTTTGGGCTGGGTTCCATTATCTATCCAGTGGTGGGGCTTCTTCTGGTGATGCCGGTGGGCAATCTAGTTGATCGTCACCGTCACAAACCGCTGATTCTTGCCAGTAAATTGACCGTCATTGTCGCTCTGATACTCTACAGTTGGCTGGTCGCGCGGGTCAATGCGCCGATGTTGCTGGCAATTCTCTTACTCATCGTGATTGCCAGCTGTGATAAGGTCACTAACACCACCTTTACCGCTGCCGTGCATGAGCTGGTCAACGATAATCACGTGAAGACACTGGCGACGATTGAGCAGGCCGCCACTGCTGGGATTCAACTGGTCGCACCGGTTCTGGCCGCTCTGTTGTACACCTGGATTGGCTTTGAAGGAATTGTTCGCGTCGTCATTGTGACGGAGGTGCTGACCTGGCTGATTGCCCTCAGCATGCGGTTTCATCCGCTCATGGCTTCCAGTGAAGTGGAGGCGGTCAAGGGGCAGTGGGCACAATTTCAAGTGGGCTTGCGCTACATCCGCGAGCATTTCACGCTATTGTCGATCGTGTTGATGGGAATCTTCTTGAACTTTCTGTTGGCATCGGTTGATGTGGGCCTGCCGTACGCGATTGTTCAGGAGCGTCATCTTGGGAGCACACGGTTGAGCTGGGTACTCAGCGCCTTTTCCGGTGGTGTTCTGCTCGGCAATCTAGTCTTATCGGTACTGCCAAAGTTTAAAAATGTCCATCTCACCATCCTGCGACTCTCCTTGGTTATCGGTAGCCTGATTGCCGTCATTGGCTTAATCTTCATGGCGCCGCTGCCGTCTGTGACGTTGGTCGTGGGACTGATAGGATTGGCGCTGATTATTGGTCTGGTGCTGGCCTTCGTCAATACACCGATGTCGGTGTACATGCAGATGACGGTGCCCACTAGGCTGTTAGGCCGCGTGGGATCGACGTTTGCCACCTTAATGCAGTTGGCCTTGCCCCTGGGGACTGTGGTTTACGGCGTTCTCTTCCAGCAGTTGACAGCTGGACCGGTCTACCTCGTCACTGGCCTCATGATTGTAGGCTATATTACGCTGAATCTACGCGCAGCTCAGCGGCATTACCGCGGGCAACCGAATGCGTAATATCGCCGGAAAACAAGCAAATTAAGCGATGAAATGGGCGTTCCGTGCTAAACTTGAACCTAAGATTGGTTGCCGATCAGAATAGCTTTGGTCGGTCGCAGTGTCTTAAATATTTCGCGTAGAAAAGCGTGGATGATGACTAAGAAGGGAAGGTTTAGCAGATGCAAGAGTTCGATATCATTGTGATTGGTGGCGGCCCCGGTGGCTTGGCTGCCGCGTATGGTCTTCATGCCCGCGGGATGAGTGTGGCCGTGGTTGAAAAGGACTTGTGGGGTGGCACGTGTCCGAACAGAGGCTGTGATCCCAAGAAGATCCTGATGGCGGCCGTAGAAACGCAGGGCCACGCCGAAGCCTTACAGGGCCACGGCTTGACCAGTGTTCCGCAGATTGAGTGGTCGGCGTTGATGACGGCCAAACGGGCGTATACGGAAAAGATTCCGGCGGGCACTAAGGGCGGTCTGGATGCCGCTAAGATTGCGACGTTCCACGGAACGGCAAGCTTCAATTCCGATGGCACCCTAACGGTTGGGGATACGCAACTGAACGCGGCCAATTGGATTATTGCCACGGGTCAGGAACCGCGGATTCCAGAAATTGAGGGCGCCGAATGGTTGAATACCAGCAATGAATTCTTGGACTTGGATAGTCTGCCGGCCGACATCACCCTGATGGGCGCTGGTTACGTGGGGGTCGAACTGGCCGCAATCGCTAGCGCCGCCGGAAGTCGCGTCCACTTGGTTCACCACAGCGATCGACCGTTGCGCGCCTTCGATGGTGATTTAGTCGCCGATCTGTTGGACCGGTTGAAGGCGGACGGTGTGGACGTGCAGTTGAACACCGAGATTACGGCGGTGGCACCGGCCGATGACCAGTTCAAGGTGACGACGGCAACCGGTGAAAGTTGGACGACCGGCATGGTCTTCGCCACGGCCGGACGGCGGCCCGTGGTGGCGGACCTGCACCTCGAACGGATAAACGTCGCCACGACGACCCACGGCATCACGGTCAACGGGCGGCTACAGTCGACGAATCCCCACGTCTTCGCTTTGGGGGATGTTGTAGATCGGCCACAACCGAAGCTGACGCCGGTGGCGGGCTTCGAGGGTCGTTACCTGACGCAAACGCTGACGACCTGTGATTCACCAGACATTGTTTACCCGGTCATTCCGTCGGTGGTCTACGGTAAGACCCAATTGGCTCAGCTAGGCGTGACACCGGATCAAGCGGCGCAGGCTTCCGATCAGTACCAAGTCAACGATCTGGATCTGACGAGCTGGTACAGTTATCAACGGATTCACGATCCCCACGCCAGAATTAAGGTGGTGGTCGCCAAGGCAACCGGCCATATCGTGGGGGCGGCGGTCCTGAGCACCGAGGCCGAACAGGTCATCAATTATCTGGACTTCGTCATTACCAACCACATGAGTAGCGCCGACATCAGCCAGACCATTACGGCTTACCCAACATTGGCCTCCGACTTAACTTACTTTAACTGAAGGTTGAAAGGCGGCAGTCAGTCAAAACGACAGTCAGCATGCGACTCATGGCCTTAATCCTAGTTATTTACAGCCCTATAGTGGAAAGTGGTCGAGATAAATAGCGTAAACAAAAAATTGTCGTCCCATGGGCGGCAATTTTTTAGTCGATTCGTTCGAAAACCTCGCAGTAGCAGGGAATCTGCTCATTAAAGACGCGTCCCATTTGTCGGTAAGCCGCCTGGAAGAAGGCCCGATGCTCACGGCGCCAGGATGCTAGGGTGCGATCGTCTTCGCCCTCGTGATAGGCGTGCTCGGCACTCACGTGGTCAAAGGGGATGGTCTCCACCACCTTGGTCTGTGTCACGCAGATGGGGTGATCGTGACCATCGAGAATAATGTTGTATTCCCCCACGTAGGGGAGCGGTTCGTCCGGTTCGTAGAGGTCCAACGCGGAGGTCGTCGCGGTCTTAGTGCCAGCCGCGATGAGCTGGGCCAGAAGCGTGGCATTCTCATCGGTACTCCCCATGGCATAGGTATCGTGGTGATTCGTGGTGATTTCGGGATGGCGGGCCTTGAAGTCTTGCCAAAAAGTTTCAACGTCCATCGATGGTCAGCTCCTTAGAAAATTTAATCCCAGTGTACCGCTGGATCGCTGCCACGGCAATCTTTTTTGGCAAGGCGGCTGGTCAAGATCCAATATTTGCGGGATAATGAAAGCGGAGCCATCAGGGGATGGATTGTTTAAATGAAGGGGAGATTTTACATTGAAATATTTAATCAGAGTCATGGTCGTCGCCACTGCTTTTGTGATGGGGAGTTGTGGGCTAGCGACGCCTGCTCAGGCGAAGTCCAATGCCGTTAAGATTGGGCAAGACTGGGTGGCGCGAGATCTTATCAATCCGGTCACGTATTACCGGGCCAAACGAGCCGTCAGTGTCGTAGAGCGAGTAGAGTTGAAGGATAAGACCTTTACTCGGACGGTTAGGATTCCCAAGAGTACCGTTGTGGCAGGAGAGTTGACTTACGTGGATAATCAGAAAAAGATGAGCCTGCTGATTGATCGGCATGAAAATCTGAGCTATCACATCGTCCGGTCGGCATACCATAAGCTGCCTGGAAATTTGGTGAACGTTCAGATGCTGGCTGCTAAGCGTCAAGATTTTCGGCGAATTAGCCGACCAGCTTATATGCCGACTTGGAGCTATGGCGACCTGTATCTGGGGAGTCGGGTCGCCGCCGTTCGGCTAATCACGACGCAAAAGGTTCAGGTGACTACCGATGGGTACTTGGAGACGCATACATATTCACCCAAGACCGGGGAAACCACGCCCAAGCCGTTGCAGTCCGCTAAGATTAATCGGACGCGGGTGAAGGGCGCGACTCGCTACCTGTATTTCAGCAAGAAGATTAAGGGCTTGGCGCTCAAGCACGTGGCCAAACACGGCCGGATGCAGTACCGGTTGGCCTTGAAGAATCGCCATCAACCGCAACACGTTGCGGGGTTCTCTGACAATGACGAACCAGGCGTCTACTACAGCTTGTATCAGCTGGGTAATAAGACGTATTACACGCCAATCGCGGTGGATACGATCTACTAGAAAGTCAATGACGGTCTTGACCGGTCAAAGTTAAGGAGGAATCGGAATGTCGGAAAAGAAGAAGGCGTCTTACATGGGTTACGCCCTCGTTATTCTAATGGGGATTAACACACTACTTAGCTTTCCTTTTGGGGTCAAGTTGACCATTGATGTCATCGGCCTCGTGGCGTTGGCTTGGCTGCTGATTCGGTCGTTTCGAGACAAGCGGCAGGACAAGCACCATGCAGCGCAGAAATAAATTCACTTGTAATCATTTTGTTATAGAAAGCCCGCGTCGATTGCGGGATGATCTAAACGTAGCTGACAGAGCTATAATGCGTTGCTCGTGAGGTATGAGAGAGATACCGCGCGGGATTTGAAAGGACCTTATCAGGGGAAGTGATTCCCGTGGTAAGGTCCTTTTTACATCCGATGGTGCTATAAGCGAAAGGTTTTATTGAAAGTTAGGCGCTGCGCCAAGGCGACGGCTCCCTCCGGCGCTGTCGTGGCGATGAAGAGCACGCCCGTCGATTGACTTGCCAAGGCGTTGATAAAATGCCGCAGGGTGGTCGGATTCACAAGCCCATCGTTGCTTTCTAAGTTAGGAAAATCCGGCGCAACGACGGCAAGCCTTTGTTCACGGGCATACTGAAAAGCGTTGGCGAGCATAAGCTGCCCCCCCCGAGTTTGTGAACGCCGTGAGACTAGCAGTGACGTCCATGGTGAGCACTTGTCGGAGGGATCCACCAGCGATGAGTTTGGCAAGAATTGTGGGGGTTCGCCCCGCGCCGCTAATCAAGAAGCGGCCGCGGCGGTTGACTGAATCGTGCGGAAACAAGCTGACCAGACGGGCCCGGACGGCCGTGGGGATGTCCAGCGTTGCGAGGTTGCCGTGCACGTGTTCGAGGTGGAACATTTTAGGGTCGATAGCGGCGTGGACACTCAGGTTCTTCGCCGGGGTGGTTCCCGTGGTGGCGAGACCATGCTGTTCAATCAACTTGTGGAGCTTCACGGCGCTGACTTGACTGTTCAGGTTGGTCTCCGCATTCAAGCCCCGTAGAAATTCCAAGGCGATGGATTCGAACGCGGCCTCGTCCTTGGCATAGTGCGCGGCGATAAGGGCCACGATTAGTTGATTAATACTCTCTCTTCTCAAATTGAAACACGTCCTAATTGCGAGTGATTGGTGAATAGTTGGGCCACGGTGACCGTCTTTATAAAATAATTGACACGTTAATTATATCTGAAAGGTGCGGCCGGTCCTAGTGCTTTTACAGAAAAATTAAGGCCACTGGGGAACATAGTCTGAATGTAATCTGTTTGTCATAGTAATGACCGGCTTTTCCGGAGATACTAGAGCAGTTACTGTGTTGGCTAGTACCATCTATACGGGGATTATGAGGATTGGCATCGAAGTAGGGGAGCTGATTTGGTTTGACCCATACCGCACTTAGTCAACTAACGGGGAGGTAAGGCCCGGGAAGTTAACGGCCTTACGTTTAGACGTCATAGACACCTGACTGATTTCTTCTGATAAGGAAGAGATTAGTCAGGTGTCTTTTTAAATGACTAGTGCTAAGCCCAATTGTAGGACCAAAATGGCAATGGCCTCGAACTCCCGGTAGAGCTTGCCTAGGCAAATGCCACTGAGTGTGATCGGCGCCGACAAGCAGAGGATGAGCGCCAGTGCGTCCCACAGGAGAGCTAATGCGTGGTCAGGCATGTGAACGACGGTGCTACAGACGCTCACTGCGAGTAGCGCATAAAAATCAAAGAGTCCTACTCGAAAGACACCGGTTAAACGGGGATGTAAAAGTTTATTCATATTCCCCGACTTCTTTCCCCGTTAGAATGATGAAACTTCTGAACGTAAGTCGATAAACGTACCCCAATTGTCAAATCAAGTGCAACACAGGACAGTAAGGCGTAAGCATAACCGGATGCATGTTCTTGAAGACCTGTGTTTTGAAGACCTGGGCGGCGCTAGCATAGCCCAGGGATTTACGTAAGCGATGGTTAAGTGCGTTTTGAATGGCTTGGATCGTTGGTAGATCAAAGTTCTTGAGAGAGATGCCCTTCGGAATGTACTCACGGATGAGACCGTTGAGATTCTCATTAGACCCTCGTTCAGAGGGCGTATAAGGATGAGCGAAGTAAACTTTGGTTCCTTGGACCTGATCTAGCTCGGCAAATTCACTGCCATTGTCAAATGTGATTGACTGGAAGTTCTTAGGACCATAGGCCGTAATGACCCCTTGAAGTGCCTGGCGGCAAGTGTCAGCGTGGTAGTCAGGAATCTTAACGATGATTTCAAAACGACTGACACGCTCGGTTAATGTCATCAGTGCGGGCTCGCTAGCAACCCGCTTGCCCTTAACTAGGTCTCCTTCCCAGTCACCCACCAAGATGCGTTGGTCGACGATAGCTGGTCGCTCATCGATTGAGCTACCCAATATCTTCTTATTCTTTCGGGAGCGAGTTCGACGAGTGCTCTTTACTCGGCGACGAAGCTTGACTGGTAAATCAGCGTTACAGAGGTCGAGATAACCTAAATCAATGTACCGATAAACCGTGGGGGTCGATGGACACGGCTTGTCCGGATAAAGTTGATGGAATCGGTGGACGAAGCTATCGACACTATCGACTCTAATCTTGGTTTTGAGTGCTTGGACTAACAGCTTGAAGAAGAGCCAGCAACGCTTTAGTAAACCCTTAGAATGGCATTTAAGGCGGTCTTTTTCATAGACAGCCTGTCCTGCTTCAGCAAAATATTGATAGTATGGCAGATAGTCGGAGTTAAGCTGGCGAACCGTGCCACGCTTGATTTCGCGTGAGATAGTACTGGGATTTCGATGAAGATTACGAGCAATTTGGCGAACAGATTGGTGGTCCTTCAAGAACGCTTCAATTTGGCCACGCTCTTCGGCAGAGAGTTGTTGGTAAGTAATGGTAGTGGTATGATTTGACTGGGTCATGGAGATACCTCTTTCTTTTTGGTTTGGTCGCTTAAAAGTATAGGTCTCCATGGCCTATTTGTTTACCCTTAATGTCTTAAGGGGTGTTGCACTTCAATTTTAAATCGGGCGTCGATAAACGTAGCTGGTTATGCGTGATCAACTTTGATTCAAATCAAAGCCGTTGGAAATTAGTTAGTCAATCAAGCTTAAAAAAACAGTGGCGGTTTTCAAACAGTCAGATAATCAATCGAGAAGAGAATGCGCCTAAATTCCCAGGCTTTGGTATACTGGACGAAATAATCAGGAGATGATCGAAATGACCGTAACGTTAGCACCATTGACCGCTACCGAGGCCCCCGCCTTTTGGCAACTGGCTTACAGTGATCCCCAGGCCGAGTGGTTGAATTGGAATGGGCCGTACTTTCACGATCAAGTGCCCACAGAGGTTGAATTTTTAACGAAGATCGCACCGCGGCAGTTCATCGGCAACATCTTACGACAAATAATTCGAGTGGATGGGCGACTGGTCGGGAGCGTCTCGGCCTACTACGAAGACGGTGCTCTCCACCGCTGGCTAGAGGTCGGTATCGTCATCTACCAGCCGAGCGACTGGCACCGCGGTGTGGGTCAGCAAGCCCTGACGCTGTGGCTCGACTGGCTCTGGGAGCGGGTAGACTTGCCGCACATTGGCTTAACCACTTGGTCGGGCAACGTACGGATGTGTCGGCTGGCGGAACATCTGGGACTCCAACAGGAAGCCCGTGTCCGCCAAGTACGCTACTGGCAGGGGCGCTACTGGGATTCGATTAAATATGGTTGTCTGCGCGAGGAGTGGGCGACCCGGTCCCGTTAAGCTCAGTCATGGCGGTGCCAATCAGTTACGAGCGCAACCAGGGTGAAGATGATGCCGAAGAACAGCGCACCGATAACATAAAGAAGTCTAGCGTGAGTAGACTAAAACCGAGGTTGGTGGCGCCTAATCCTGCCAAAACCAAACAGATGACTAAAACTGCTAGCATGCCATAAGGGATAATCTTTAAGGTTTTGGCGCTATATTGGTTGGCGACCGCCTGGGCCCATCGTGGACCTAACTTCATCTAAATCCGACTCCTTTGTGAACTGATTGTGTGTTCAATGATGATTTATCATTTTTTTTATAATCGTCTAGAGGTTGTAAACTAGAGAACAGCTAGAATCCTTAGTGTAACAATGATACTATCCATGCTAATGGGCTAGTCGCGTACTGGCTGCCTTACAGTTCGCCAAATTTGGTCTGGATCGCTGTAGGTAGGACGGAAAAAGCCAAAAGCTGGATGCGAAGAATCTGAAGATCCTGCGCACCCAGCTTTTATGCTGAGGTTGATTTATGACTAGGCGAGGTCCTTGACCAGGCTGGGATCGTAGACCAGTTTTTGGACATGGGTGGTAATCTTGGCCATCCGTGGGAAGCCGCTGAAGCCGGTCTGTCCCCGGCCATGGGTCATAATGATCAGAATATAGCGTTCGCCATTGGGCAGCGTCACGATGGCGGCGTCGTTGTTGGTGTCGGCGAGAAAGCCCACCTTATCAGCGACCACCGTGCCCTTATTAGCGGCTGCGGCCCCAGTCGGAATCCCGGTACGATAGACCTGTTGCTTCATTAACGAGAGGAGTTTTTGCTGATCCTTCGCGTGGCGGAAGGGCCCTTGCTGTTGGGCGAGGTCCTTTAGCACGAGGGTCAAGCTGTAGGCCGTGGTAATGGCCGCCTGACCACTGACAAACGTTGGCGAATAGTAGTGTTGGCTAGCCAGGTAGTTATCCAGATTGACTGGACCATAGGTGTCGATGGTGTCCTCGGCGAAGTCATTGGCACTGTTGACGATCATGCGCTGAAAGCCTTCTTCAGCAGCGGGTGTCCACGTATAGAGACCGGCTGCATGCTGATGAAAGAGATAGGCGGCAATGTAAAGCTTGTAGGTACTGGCGGATATCTCCGGCGTGTGTGCATTGGCCGAGGTGGCTAAGGCGCCCGACTTGTAGAATCGACGGGCCATGGTCGATTTGGCGGCGGTACTGCCCGCGACGGGACCAAGATTGTAGAAGCTGACGCTGGTAGTCTTATCGGCCGTGATTTCCTTAAAATAGCTATGTAGGCGGTGCTTGACGTGGCGCTGTTGCTGGGTAATCTGCCGGCTCGTCGCCTGTCTGGTCACCGTCTTAACCGTGGCGGCCTGGTTCTTGCGGTGGGCCTGTACCGTGAGAAAGCTGGCAAAGACGAGGCAGAAGATCAGGAAGCCGGTTAGAAACCGGCGATTGCGGAAAAGCTTGATTAGCCGGCTAATATGAATTTTATGGCGCGGTGGCCGATAGGCATGTTTCATATGAAGCATCTCACTTCGCTGTTAGATTTGAGTTTGTAAAGTTAGCCAGCTAAGTCAGTTGGTTGACTTGTAATTGTAAACGTATTCAAATTGTAACACGAAATGTTAGTAGTTAATACCAAGTTTTGGATAATTGATTAACATCCACAAATGTCGAAAGCTATAAAACAGCTGGAATCCGTAGTATGGCAAGGATACTATCCATGCTAATAGGCTAGTCGCGTACTGGCCGCCTTGCCGTTCGCCAAATTTGGTCTGGATTGCGGTGGGTAGGATGTACTAGTCCCTGTCAAGTTGTCATTCGAAATAATATAAAATGGATATTTACTCTAAGCGGCTTCATTCCAGTATTCTACTGGGGTGAGGCCGTTTCTTTCTGGGGAACGATCCAAGTAATTAAAGTAGTGGATGCCTTCGTTTACCAGCTCCACAAACTCTCGATACGTTTTTGGCATTGGATGACGTTCCATCCAATGCGCTTTAAATTCATTCCACCAACGCTCCATTGGCGCGTTGTCGTAAGGTGTTCCTGGTCGGGACATACTGCGCATCACTTTATGTTCTGACAGAAAGTTATTGAAAGCTTTAGCGGTGTAAGCAGCTCCACGGTCCGTATGGATCAGTGGGTGTACATCGCCAGCCTGTTCAAAAGCCTGTTTAAAAACCTGGATCTCTGCCACAGCTGTTTCTGTAGTGCTCAAAAATGAGGCGATCAGTCTCCGGCCGCATAGATCTAAAACACCACTCAGTCGGATTTTGAATTGACCCTTTGGTCCGTAAGACAACTCAGTCGAATCCGCAAGCCAAACCTGGTTGGGACCGGCGACTTTAAAGTTACGATTCAAAACATTGTCCTGAATGTATTGTTCCTGTTCCTTGATACGTTGGCGCTTCTTAACCCGAATCTGACACTTGATATTCAAGTTACGCATAATTCGTTTAACACGCTTGATTGTTACCTTAAACGTCACCTGTTCATCATGCTGTAGATTGGACAAGATCTTGCCAGCTCCGATTGCTTGATGATGTTGATTGAACCAATAAGTGATTCGCTTTTCTAGAAGCCGCTCTTGAGTCTCCCACGGCGTTTCTTGCCGATGAAAAGACTTGTTATAAGCTTGCCGACTAACTCCGATATGCGTCAATAATGTCTTAATGGCGCCTCGCTTTCCTTGACTGACCTCACTGATTGCCTGATATGCCAGTCGATGTTGCTGATTCACCCCTTGTGCTGAATTTCTTGAAATTTTTTTACGAATTCTTTCAGTAATTCCATGTCGGCGACTTGACCTTCTAGTTGCTTAATCCGCAAATTGGCCTTATCTAAGTCGGTTAATTCTCGTTGTGGCTTACGGTGTCCGCGTCGATCCTCTAAGGCGTTGTAACCACCTTTCTTAGCTCTAAGCACCCACGAACGGGCTTGTTGGTAGGAGACGCTGTAATGTTCAGCTGCTTCGTTATATGAGTGGTTCTGCTTGGTAATGTACTCAACCACTTCAATACGCTCTGCCAGAGTAGTTTTTCGGCTCATCGTTGGGACCTGCTTTCTAGACGGGGTTGCCGTCACAGTTTTGTCCCTATTATACCTGGAAACCCAGTAATTTACCTGCGTAGCTGAGCGCAAACCATACTTCATTGCTACTTCTCGTTGTGAACCTTCGCCGTTCAAAAAAGCATACACGACTCTTAGCTTAAAGACCTCACTGTATCTGCGACAACCTTTAGATTCTTTAAGCCCATCAAAGCCATCTCGTTTGTACAACGCCCGCCACCGAATGACCGCCTCCTTGTCTGCCAAACCATGTTCTCTGGCAAAGCCAATATTAGTTTGACCTGATGCTTCAAACTCATTAATCAACTCCAGCTTCTCCACGGCACTATACTTGATCTTCGACATGTCATATTCCCTCTGTTGATTGTCAGATGAATTATATTATTTCATTTGACAACCCCAAAGGGATCATAACAGGACGGGCCAAACCAAAGGGCGGTCTTGTCCCTCGTTTTGAGCCGTCAACCCGCGTCTCAAAGACACCATTTTTCAAGGCAGAACACTTGGGAAATCCCACAGCATCGGAGTCTCTGGCAGCCGCAGATGGTGTTGATGACGAATTTAATGGCGGTAAACCTTGCCAGCTGGGGACCGGAACGTGTTCGCGGACTTTCAGCATTTAGTTAACGACACCGATATTTTTAGAGCATCGATACCGTGTCGTTGGGTATTGATACAGCTTTGGCGAAAAAAGTTAAATTCTTCCGGAGCGGTCCCTTTTGCGCGGCGGGGAAGTGGCGTATAATGAGACTATTAAATTTTTTGCGAGGAGGGATTCACGTGGCATTCTTAGGAACACTGTGTTTGATTCTGGTGCTGACCACGCTGGCCGGCAACTTCGCTAACCGGCTGGGAGTCCCTGCCGTGATTGGGGAATTACTGATTGGGATTTTGATTGGTCCGGCGCTGTTGGATTGGGTCGAGCTAAATAGCCTGGTGAACTTATTTGCCGACATCGGGGTAGTCATCTTGATGTTCTTGGGGGGCTTGGAGAGTAACCTCGAGCTACTGATGAAGTACCTGCGACCGGCGATTATCGTGGCCACATTGGGCGTGATTTTCCCGATTACTCTGATGGGCGTCGCGTCCTGGTGGTGGGGCTTTAGCGCGTTGGAATCGCTATTTATCGGCGTCATCTTCTCGGCAACCTCGGTCTCCATCTCCGTGGCCGTCTTGAAGGAATTCCACGCACTGTCTACGCGAGAGGGTGCGACCATCCTCGGTGCAGCCGTGGCCGATGACATCATGGGCGTGGTCCTATTGTCGTTGATGATTAGCCTCTTGGCCAGTCAAGGCATCAAGGCGGCCGGCAGCCAGCCGAACTTGGCCGTGGTGCTGATTGAGCAAGTGGCCTTCTTTGGTGGGACTTACATCCTGGTCAAATGGGTCGCGCCGTACCTCATGCACCTCAGTGAGCGCCTGGTCATGGCTTCCAGTGTGACCATCATGTCGATGGTGATTTGTCTGGGGATGGCTTGGTTGGCCGATATTGTCGGGTTGAGTGGGGCCATTGGCGCCTTCTTCGCCGGCATCGCTGTGGCCCACACACCGTATCGTGCGGTATTAGCCGACCACGTGGAGCCGCTGGGAAACGCCATCTTTATCCCGGTCTTCTTCGTCAGTGTGGGGCTAAACATGACCCTCGATCACATGGCGGATAACATGGGAATTATCGTGATTCTGACGATTCTGGCGTGCCTGACCAAGCTGCTGGGTTGCGGCCTCGGTGCGCGACTCTGCGGGTTTTCGTGGAATAGTAGCGGCGTGATTGGCACGGGGATGATTGCCAGAGGCGAGATGGGCCTGATTACCGCGCAGATTGGCCATCAAGCCGGCCTGCTGGGCAACGCGAGCTACTCAGCGATGATCTTAGTCATTGTTTTGGCCACGGTGCTGGCGCCGCTACTGCTGAAGCAGACGTTGAAACGCATGCCTAAGCCAACGCCCACCGCGGCCCCGACGACCGAGTGACTATAGTCGGCTTGCTTTTCAGCGGGTGGCCACGTATAGTCTAAACAGGACCTGAAGACAGGGTCCGTTTCGGAGGAGGAACGACACATGGCAAAACCTTATTTTCTGATCGGCTTGGCGGCCCTGTCTCTGGGCTTGGCAGCGACCGATCTGACTACGGCCCAGGCGGCTACTTGGCATAACGGGACGCCTAAAGCTTTGCGGCATACTTGGTTTCACAATGGTAAGGGCGACAACAAGGCCTATATTACATACAGCAAGACCAAGAGTACGGGGAATCTCTGCGGTTTTGATCTGGCCAGTAAGCGTTATTACCGGTTACCGGGTTATGGCTTGAAGAAGTTGAAGTATCAGGCGCTGGGGCACGGCGTTTACCGCTTGTCGGGGATTCAGTATTCGCCTAAGGGCAGTCAGGTCCAGTTCGACGGCCAGCGGATGACGTACAAGGTGAAATTAAAGAAGCAGACGGTTCATTTCTACAAGGGCTACGCCAACTATGGTCGAAAAGCGACCTTTCCGGTGATGAAGACGCCGGCAGGGTTTCGCAAATTGCAAGAACAAGTTAGCCATTAGAACCAGATACTGATACCAAGGGGTTCTCAGGGGATTGGAGATGAGCGATGCGTCTAGCCGCAGGCGACGGCGAAGCGCTCAGCTGGCGTTTGGAAACCCAGTTGGCGACGAGGCAAGTTGGTTTAGCTTGTCGGCCGCCTTGGCAACGTCAGCTGGACTGATGGCGTCGAGGGATGTGCCCTTAGGAAAGTCCCGACGAACCATGCGGTTGTGGACTTTGTTGGAACCGCGTTCGCTGGATGTGTAAGGATGTGTAAAGTAGACCGGGGCAACTGATGCCATGACTTGCGGAAGGGTCGCAACCTCGAGAACATTGTCCGCAGTAATTGATTCGATAATGGGCCCGTACTCAGCGATGATTGACTTCATCGCGTAGGCCACTGAATCGGCGTTGCGACCGTCAATCAAGCGAATAATTTGGAAGCGCGTCTGGCGTTCAATCAACGTCAAAATGACACTCTCTTGACCATCGCGCTTCCCGACGATTGTGTCGATTTCAAAATGCCCGAACGTCTCACGAGAATCCACTTCCGCAGGACGTTTCTCAATACTTTGACCCAATAGGCGCCGATACTTGTGGGCGGTGCTCACGTGCTTTGGTGGGCGCCGGCTTAACTTCTGGCAAGATCTAGGTTACAGATCTCTAGGAACCGTTTATCGATGTACTTGTACAACGTCTGAGTGCAAACCATCTCTTCCGGTCGAAAGAGTCCAAGTCCGACCACAGCGTCTGGTGTCCAGCCATCGGTCTTAAAGCGCTCCACAAAGAAGGCCAGGAAGTCCACCACTTGTGTGAACTTGTATGGCCGGTGACCAAGCCGGAGAAGGTGGAACCAGATATCGTGTCAGCTCTAGCACAAAACTAAAAGAAACAGGCGTCCAGGAAATTTTCCAGGGCGCCTGTTTCTTTTAGTTTTAGCTTAATGTCCCACAATCAGCGCCCCGACGCCGGTGGTTACCACCACGTAAATGGCAGCGACCAGTGCAGTCATCCAGGTGCTCTTACTCCAAAATTTTTCTGACATGTGTGATTCCTCCTAGGCCACGGATGAGGTGGCGGGTGTTGATGTTAATTTGGACTTGTTCAGCAACAATGAGCTGGCGACCACGGACAGTGAACTGAGCGCCATGCCGAGGCCGGCCAGTTCGGGACTGAGTGATAGGCCAAAGACCACGAAGATACCGGCGGCCACGGGGATACCCAAAGTGTTGTAAATGAAGGCCCAAAACAGGTTGAGCTTGATCCGACTGAAGGTCTTTTGACTGAGTTCCAGCGCCCGGACCACGTCCATCAAGTCGTTCTTGACCAGGACGATGCCGCCAGATTCAATGGCGATATCCGTCCCGGACCCCATGGCAATCCCAACGTCAGCAGTCGTCAAGGCTGGGGCGTCGTTGATGCCGTCGCCCACGAAGGCTACGGGGCCATCGGCTTGCAGTTGCTTGACGTGATCGGCCTTATCACCGGGCAAGACGTCGGCGATGACCGTATCGATGCCGACTTCATCCGCGATGGCTTGCGCGACGCGTTGATTATCCCCCGTCAACATGACGGTCCGTAAGCCGCGGTGTTTCAAAGCAGCGATGGCCGCAGCTGAGCTGGCCTTCGGTGCATCTTGGATGGCAATCAACCCGATGATGTGGTCCAAGATGCCGACCAGCACGACGGTCTTGGCTTCGGCTTGTAGTTGGGCCATTTGGCTGCTTAAGGTGGCATCTAATTGGTAGTCTGCCATCAGCTTGTCGTTACCGATAAAGGCTGGTTGGCCGTCGACCGTGGCCCGGACACCTTTGCCTTCAATGGCTTGGAAATTCTGGGCGGCGGTCACTGAAATGTTTTCGGCCTTCGCCTTGTCTAAAATGGCAGTGGCTAGCGGATGTTCGGAAGCGACTTCCAAGTTGGCGGCGACGTGCAGGACCTGGGAAACGTCGCCCACGATGTCGGTCACTTGGGGATGGCCGGCCGTAATGGTCCCAGTCTTATCGAAGACCACCGTCTTCACGCGGTTAGCGGCCTCGAGGACTTCACCGTTCTTGATCAAAATACCCATCTTAGCACTCCGACCAGTGCCCACCATTAAAGCTGTGGGGGTGGCGATGCCCAAGGCACATGGGCAGGCGATGATGACGACGGAAACGGCAAAGAGCAGTGCACTAACTAGCGGTGCATCTAAGAAAACGTACCACACGGTAAAGGTGGCAATGGCGGCAATCAGGACGGCCGGAACGAAAATGTCAGCGACCTTGTCCACCGTTTTTTGGATGGGCGCGTGACTGGTCTGGGCCTTCTTGACCATTTCCACAATTTGCGACAACAGCGTGTCGTTGCCGACCTTGCTGGCTTTGAACGTGAAGGTCCCGGTATTGTTCATGGTGGCCCCGATGACCTTATCGCCGGCTTGCTTGGTGACGGGCATGCTTTCGCCAGTGACCATGGATTCGTCGATGGTCGAAGTCCCGTCAACGATGACCCCGTCGACCGCAATCTTTTGGCCGGGGCGAACACGAATGATGTCGTTGACGACAACTTGCGCTAGCGGTACCTGGGTCCATTGACCGTCACGTTGGACCTCGGCGTCCTTGGCCTGGAGGTCGACTAACTTACTGACAGCGCCGGAGGCAGAATGTTTCATTTTCTCTTCGAAATACTGGCCTAGCAAGATGAAGGTGACCACGAAAGCGGCACTTTCAAAGAAGACCGCCTTGCCAGCTAGCATGGCGTAGAAGCTGTACAGGTAGGCCGTGATGGTACCGATGGCGACCAGCGTGTCCATGTTGGCGTGGTGATGACGAAAGGCGGCCCAGGCACTTTGGATGAAGGGACCAGCGGAGACCGCCATCACAGCGGTTGCCAGCAAGAACATGGTCCAAGCGCCGCCCGGGAGCATCAAGCCAAAGGGTTTGGTAAACATCTCGACGAGCATTGGCAAGGAGACGACTAGCGAGAAGACAAAACGATTTTTGATACTCATGGTTGGACGACCACCTTTCCAAAGAACATGTCCATGCCGCAGCTAAACGAAAACTCGCCAGCCTGGCTAGTGTCAATGGTGACGGTTTGCGGTTGGTTAAGGGGCAGGTCACGGTTAAATCCGAGTGCTGGCGAATGCACTTGGTCCAAACAGCCAGCGTCGTTGACCCGGGTAAAGGTCAGTTCGGCGGGGATGCCTTGCTTCAGGACGATTTCAGCGGGGGCGTAACCCCCATCAACGGTAATAGTTGCGGATTGTTTTGTAGTCATGATAAGTTCCCTCCATAAATTATTTGATAATGACTTTGCCGTGGAACATGTTCATCCCGCATGCGTAGTCGAATTCGCCCGGCTTGCTGGTGTCGATAGGAATGACGTGCGCTTCATTTTGCGGGAGAAATTCATTGATCCCGAAGTCGGGGAAGACGACCTGTTCCAGACAGCTAGATGGGTCCTTGCGGTTAAACGTCAGTGTGGCGGGGACGCCCTTCTTCAAGACGACCGTACTGGGGGAGTAGCCACCGCTGACTTCCACGCCCACGTCTTGGGAGTTGGCACTGACGGCGGCATCGACAGCCGCGGTCGCATGATTGCCGAAGAACCACCAGGCGATGAAGCCGATGAGCAAGAGCGCAACGATGAGAATAATGAGTTTAATCATAAAGAAGATCTCCTTTGGTTTACATTTGTAATCCTTAATTGATGAATTAAGCATACCGCCATCGTTTACAATTGTCAACGATAAAAAAGTCAGTATGCCAAGATGATATATTTTTCCGGGATTGGTGTATTTATTTTGGTCTAAATTTCTAAGTGGCTAACTTGATTATAGAATTCGCCGCCGGCAGGGTTTTAACAATTAAGCATAAACAATCCCAGTAATCCGGGTGGTGATCGTAGTCACGATTCGGATTGCTGGGATTTTTGGGTTGAGGTGTTAAGCTGATTGGTGGCAGGCTTAATCTTGAAGGTTGAAAGCTAGAATCCGCAGTGTAGTAGCCTGACTGATTGCGCTGGGCATATCTGGAAAGATAAGGGTAAACGTCTGGGCTTCGTAATCTTTAAAAAATGACAGGATAGGTCACAGTCTTAGTCATTCTATTCACCTCGCAATAGCTTTAGTGACAGGTTACGGTTTAAAAGGACGTTTCAGTCTGGACATATACAAGCCATTCCTTACGGTCGTGACTGATGATAGGCGTAGCCCGCAGTGGCCGCGGCGAAGAGGATGACGCCAATCAGTAGTGACAGCAAGAACCAGTTGGCCTGGAAGGACCCAATTATCAGGCTGATTACGCAGATGATGAGGAGTAGGCGCGCGCCAAGAATGTTGGTCTTGAGCCAGATTTCGGTGGAATTACGCGTCCAAGGCAGGCGAATGCCGTAGACACCGTTGGGGCGGATGTAGGGCATGGGCACGCCGAGCAGGGAGAAGAGGATACCGAGCCCTGCTTGGGAGTTCGCGAGGTAGGCGGTGTCGAGGGCTTGGGGGAGTAATAGAAAGATGAGGGCATAGACGGCAAATAAAACGTTGAGATCCAGCGATATCTGCCGCAGGACCGGCGCTTCGAAACGGTCGGCGATAAGGTGAGGGAGACAGAGAATGACGATGTAAGCGAGGGTGAAGAGCAAGAGGGCCCGAAGCGTACGAAGCGGCTGGATGGGTCCCAGCGACACCCAAAGCGCTTGGATCAGCCAGCTTAAAAGAAGGAGACAGCCATTTCCCCATTGGAACCAGCCAAGTTTACTTTGAAAATATTTCGGCAGGAGCATCACATTCACTTCCAATCTCGGATTGTTGTTAAGGCTTAGGTTAGGCGCTGGGAGAAAGTGGGGCCACTGAGGCACCTGACTTCGTTAAATAATGGGGCAAAACTGATTTCTCGGCCAAAATAAAAGCGAACCTGACGGCTGGTCAGATTCGCTGGTGATTTAAAATAAGTGTCAAGATTAGTAGATTAAAGACTGATAATCTGGCACGGGATAACATCAGTCAGAAGTTTCGTTTGCTAAAAGGTATCGACAGGATGGTAGCCAGTATGAATTGCAACCGGGATAAGATTGCAGATAAGTCTGCAGTGAGTGGTCACGGATACTTACCACCGTAGCCGAGAGTGAAGCCCAAGATGAGCTCAGCCGTGGGATTATCTGAACGGCGTGAGCCGGTTAGATAATGGCGACTTGGAAACGCCGACCTTTGGCGGTTTCAAGTCGAGTCCTGAGACCGTTTCTCAGGCTCAGGACGTCCTACCCACCGCGATCCAGCTCATCTTGGGCGAACGGCAAGGCGGCCAGTTCATACCCCGTTGCTGAGCATAGCATTAGCTCTGGAATTCGTGCTCGATGGTGAGGTCTGCCTGCGGGATATTCTTCGAGGCAATCAGTGGCGACACCGCACCGATGCTCAACAGGGTCAAGTGGTGCATGGCCCGTGAGGCAATCGTGTAGAGCGTCCCAGTCAGTTGCTCATCCGGATAGTTTTCCGCTGAGACATTGTAGGCGATGACGCTGTCGAACTCCAACCCCTTGGCTAAGTAGATTGGTAAGACGACGATCCCCTTAGGAAGCGATCGGTCGGTATCGGTCAGCCGCGTCAGGTCGAATTGACCGTGCAACTGCTGATAGACGTGCTTGGCCTCGGCTGTACTCTTGGTGAGAATAGCGACGGTTCCGTTGGTTGCCAGTTCTGTGGTCAATTCGTTGGCCAGGGCTTTAGCCGCCGATTCTTCATCGTAGCGAATCACGACGCGGGGCAGGTCGCCGGGGCGGTTGAAGGCCTCAATCTGATCGCCATCGGGTAGTAATGCCTTGGCGAAGGTAGTGATGGGGTAGGTCGACCGGTATGACCGCCGCAACGTAATCAGCCGCGACCGTTTGACGTTTAGCGCCGCATTTAACTTTTTCAGAATGGACTCGGGGGCTTCAACGGCCTTGAAGAGGGCCTGCTCGCTATCGCCCAACAGGGTCAGCTTGGCTCGTGGGAAGGCGTGTTGCAGGTAAATCAGCTGGGCCATCGAGTAGTCCTGCATCTCATCGACGAAGAGGTGCTGCATTCGGTGGTTCATGCCGCCACCGATGAGCAGGTCGCGTAGGTACATGAGCGGCGCTGCATCGGTCAGGGCCAGCCGGTGAAATTCGATGTCGTGTTGGTAGGTGTCGATGACGCCTTGCCAGTCGCTGGCCGAGACCGTTTCCGGTAGGGGACAGTGTTTCAGAAAAGCCGTGTATTGGCTGTAGGCGTCGAGAAAGTAGCCGTTATAAATGGCGTCGTCGACGGAACGTAGCCGCTTGCGCACAATCTGCCGGGCAATGAAGTCGATCTCATCGTCGAGCTGTTCGAATTCGCCGAGATGGTTGGCGCCCAACCAATTGTGATAATCTTCATCGTTGAGTTGGTCAATCTCGTCACGGACCCAGTCGGCCTTGGCTTCGTCGGCAATCCGGTGTTTGAGGCGTTTTTCCAATTCATTCTTTGTCCGCAAGAAGCGGTCGGCCGGTGCCACGGCAGTTGGGAACTGTTCATAAATATCGCGAATCTCTTCCTTACTGAAGAAGACGCGGCCGTCGAAGCGGATATCGGTGAACTTGAGATCATCGGCGGGACAGGTCTGACAGTAGTCACGCACGGCTGTCATCATGGCCGCACTCTCGCGGAAATCGCGGAGTCGGTGGTTAACCGGCTGTTGTTGGTCGGCCTCGTAGCGTTCGAATTGGGTCTGAACTTTCAAGCCTTGGAACCGTTGCGTGAGAAACTCGGCCAGGGTCACCTGCCGCATGTTCCGTTCCCCCAGACTTGGGAGAACGTCGCTGATGTAATGACTGAATAGGCGATTGGGCGAAAAGAGGACGATCTGGTCGGCCTCGAGGTCGCGGCGACTGTGGTACAGCAGGAAGGCAATTCGTTGGAGAATCGCGGAGGTCTTGCCGGAGCCGGCCACGCCTTGAACCACCAGCAAGTCGCTCTTGGTGTCGCGGATGATGTCGTTTTGCTCACGCTGAATGGTGGCCACGATATTTTGCATGGTGGCGTCGTTCTGTTCGCCCAAGGCGTGTTGAAGCATCTCGTCGCCCACAGTTTCGTTGGTGTCGAACATGTTTTCAATTTGACCGTCTTGAATCAGGAATTGCCGTTTCTTCAGGAGATCGGTCTCTTGGTCGCCGGCTGGTGTGCTGTAGGCCACCTTGCCGAGCACCCCGTTGTAGTAAATGCTGGAGATGGGGGCCCGCCAGTCGTAGACCAGAAAGTTCTGGTCCTCATCGACGAAGGAAGCCGTGCCGATGTAGAGGGACTCCGGTGTGGTCTCGTCGGGGTCTTGAATATCAATCCGCCCAAAATAGGGGGATTTCTGGAGTTCTTTAAAGGTATCAATCTGATCTTGAATAATATTTTGATTTTCAGTTAGCCGGGAGACCAACGCCCGTTGCTGCTGAAGCTCGGCACTGGTTTCGATTCGGTCATCGACTTCGAACCAGTTGACCGAGGTGTTTTCACTATAATTCTTCAGCACGTTACGCAACTCTTGATGCGCAGCCGTGTAGTCGGCCGTGGTCTTGGCGATCCGTTCACCAATCTGGTCAGCCACGCGGTCAACGCGCTGTTGTTCCTGTGCTTGTTCGCTGGTGGTCAAAATGACCGCCTCCTTTGGATAGGCTAAATTGCCTAACAAGTCTAGTCATTTTTAGGGGTAATGTCAATCAAAGTGGTTGGAGAAAAAGCGGTATATCAGATTAATCATGAAGCGGTGAGCGATCAGGGCTGTCGTCGGCTGGCAGAAATGTTGAAAATCCGGTTGATGGTTCGCGTTGACTGCACATATAGGAGGACGGCCGCCGGCATTAGCGCAACTTTAACGGCAGGTTCTGGCCAGTCAAAAGGCCCGCTAAAGCCCCCCAAAATTAGCGGCGCTCATTATAAATATCTTTGTCCGACAAGACAGTTTACTTTCATCTAGAAAACCTCTAAAATGGGTACCATGGATGTGCGATGAAAGTAGGCCAATTTCAGAGAGAAACCGCCCGTGCTGAAACGGTTTCGGTGCCCAAGTGGGTCGCATACAAACATTTACTCGATAATTAATTATCGCGGGGTCCCGTTAACGACAAAAGTGGTGGTCAAATTGACCACAAGTTAGGTGGTACCGCGCAGTTAGCGTCCTATTGGAGTCCTTCTCCAATGGGGCGCTTTTTCAGAAAGGAAGAACATTGATGACTAAAAAGCACGTTATATTAACAGGTGACCGACCAACTGGTAAATTGCATATCGGACATTACGTGGGGTCCCTGAAGAACCGGGTCGCCCTGCAAAATACCGGAGATTACGACACTTACATTATGATCGCCGACATGCAGGCGTTGACCGACAATGCCCGCGATCCCGAAAAGATTCGCCACAGTCTGTTACAAGTGGCCTTGGACTATCTGGCCGTGGGCATCGATCCCGCTAAGTCGACGATTCTGGTCCAATCCCAGATTCCGGCCCTAAACGAATTGACTATGGCCTACCTGAACCTGGTCAGCGTTTCACGGCTGAATCGGAACCCGACCGTTAAGACTGAAATCAAGCAAAAGGCGTTTGGCGAAAGTGTTCCCGCTGGCTTCTTCATTTACCCAGTTAGTCAAGCAGCCGACATTACGGCGTTCAAGGCCGACACAGTCCCCGTTGGAGAAGACCAAGAACCGATGCTGGAACAAACCCGTGAGATTGTGCGGAGCTTCAACAGCATCTATCAACAAGAAATTCTGGTGGAACCAGAAGGCTACTTCCCACCTAAGGGTCAGGGCCGGATTCCGGGTCTCGACGGCAATGCCAAGATGAGTAAGTCTCTGGACAACGCCATCTACTTGGGCGACAGCGCCGATGCCATTCAGAAGAAAGTCATGTCGATGTACACCGACCCCGAACACATCCACATCGAAGATCCCGGCCACGTTGAAGGCAACACGGTCTTCACTTACTTGGATATCTTTGCGGACGATACGGCAAAAGTTGCCGATTTGAAAGCACAATACCAGCACGGTGGGCTCGGTGATGTTAAAATTAAGCGGTATTTAAACGACGTCCTGCAAGCCAAGCTACAACCAATCCGTGAACGCCGCGAACAATACGCTGCCAACGAAGATGCCGTCTACGATATCTTGAAGCAGGGTAGCGAAAAAGCCAATCAAGTGGCGGCTCAAACGTTACGTGAAGTCCGCCACGCTATCGGTATCGACTACTTCGGTTAGACTGAAACGGGGGAGAATCTATGCAAAACTTAGCCATTGTTGATCTCGGATCGAACTCGGTCCGCATGGCCGTCAACGAACTCCATGACGACGGCACTTACCGCGAAGTCAATCGCGTCAAGGTCGACAGCCGTCTGTCGGAGGGCATGGGTCCCGAGAAGATTCTCCAACCGAAGGCCATGGATCGCACCATCAGCGCGCTCAAGTCATTTCGTCCGTACTATGAGCAACTCCCGAATCTAGTGGTTCGCGGGATTGCCACGGCGGCGGTGCGGCAGGCCCGCAACCGCGACGAATTCTTGAAGCGTGTGGCGACGGCGACCGACATTAACCTGGAAGTCCTTTCCGGCGATCAGGAAGCCTATTACGACTACCTAGGGGCCGTGAATCGGCTGAAGGTCAAGGATTGTCTCCTGCTAGATACCGGTGGGGCGAGCTGTGAACTGGTTCACGTCAAGGATGGCCGCGATGCCAACCTGATTAGCGTGCCGTTTGGCGCCGTGAACCTGTCCGAACAGTTCAGATTGGACGATCGCGTTCGGGCGGTCGACCTCTTCTCCGCGCAGGTCTTCTTGCGCGAGCGGCTCCGCGATATTTGGTGGCTGAATGACGCTAAGCACCTGCCGCTGGTCTTGTTGGGTGGGGCGAACCGGACCCTGGCCCGCATGAATCGCCAGCAACAGAAAATCTTACACGTGGAAAATATCCACGGTTACCGGTTGACCACGGAACAAGTCATGAAGACCTTCGAGCGCCTGTTGCGGGTGCCGTTGGCCGAACGTAAACGAATCTCTGGTCTGGAATTAGACCGTGCCGATATTATTATTGGTGGGATGTTGCCATTGGTGACACTTTTACAGATGTTGGACGCCGATCGGGTGGTTTTCTCCGAGAGTGGCGTTCGTGAAGGCATTATTTCCGAATATCTCAGTCAACGCTAGGAGGAATGTCTAATGGCCCAAACACCATTTTACCGGCTACCTTATGAGGCCCGGCGCGACTTGGTGGCGCAACAGCGTCATCTGACGGTTCAGCAACTGGCCCAGATTGCGGCCAGACGCCGCGCGGGCGACGCCGATCTGATCGAAAATTACCTGACGACTTACGGTCTACCTGAGGGTGTGGCCGTCAATCTCCGGATAAACGGTCAGGCCGTGATGGTGCCCATGGTGACCGAAGAACCGTCCGTGATTGCCGCCGCCAGTAATGGTGGGCGACTGTTGACCAGTCACCAAGGCATCACGACCTCGGTTGAGCGCCGCGAAGTCATGGGACAGATTGTGTTGAGCCACGTGGCCGATCGCACCGGCGTCAAGGCGTGGCTCACGGCGCATCAAGACGAGTTATTGCGGGTGGCCAATGCGGTTCATCCGTCGTTACTGGGTCACGGAGGCGGCGTCCGCTCACTACGGATTCGCTGTATTCCCCCGTACTGGATGTCGTTGGACTTATTTGTCGACGTCGGCGAAGCCATGGGGGCCAATCTGGTCAACACGATTTGTGAGGCGGTCGCCAACTACCTGAAAGAACATCTGACGGTCAATGTCTTGATGAGTATCTTGAGTAACGCCGCGACGCATAGCCTGGCGACCGCGAAAGTCACGGTGCCCGTGGATCAGCTCGCCACAAAGACCATCGATGGTCTGACAGTAGCGCAGCGTGTCTGCGATGCCAGTGATTTTGCCCAACACGACCCCTACCGCGCGGTGACCCACAACAAGGGCATCATGAATGGCGTGGATGCCGTGGTACTGGCCATGGGCAACGATTGGCGGGCCGTAGAGAGCGGCGTCCACGCTTACGCGAGTCGAAATGGAAGCTATCAGAGCCTCAGTCGCTGGTGGCTAACGGATGACACCCTCCTTCATGGGGAGTTAACATTGCCACTAGCCTTGGGCTACGTTGGCGGGGCGACACGGGTCTTTCCGCTCGTCGTGATTAACCAACAGATTGCTCAGATTACCTCCGCGCGGACCCTAATGGGCGTGACCGTCGCCGTGGGCTTGGCCCAGAATCTGGCGGCCTTGCGCGCGCTAGTGACGGACGGTATTCAACACGGCCATATGCAATTACAACTCAAATCACTCGCCCTGTCTGTCGGGGCCACGCCGGGCGAGGTTCCGGCGGTGGTCGGCCGCCTCAGAGGCGAGACGCAACCAACGACGGCCCAGGCCAAAGCGGCTCTGATAGCCGTGCGTGAAGCAAATTTAAAGAAATAGGTGACAAACGAATATGTTGAAAGCAAAAGACGTGCAACTTAACGAGGCGGTCCAGGGACTCCTAAACCAGGTTAACGCCATTTATCCCGGTAAAGTCGAGGTGCAATTCATTGGTGAATTGCAGGCGGGCTACGTGCGGCATGATCAAGCCCAACAGATGCAGATGGGCAAGAACATTGCGATTCAAGTCGCCGATCTGACAGCCCCCAACTATACGGCTTCACATGAACTCTTACACTTACTGATGATTCTATCCGGTTTCCCACAGGTCTTTTTCTCACTGACCACGGGCCAACCCAAATTAGACGAACAACTCATGATTATGGGAACCGAACTCTACGATATCGTCAGCCACTTCGTCGTGGTGAGCGAACAGCAGAAACACGGCCTGATTACGCCGGAAATTAAAGATTTGTACCTCGCCGGGGTCAAGGCAACGATAAAGCCGGAACCGGATCCCGTTGATGATGAGATGACGTTGCGGACACTGACGTTACTGGACGCGCTGGTCTTCTTCGGACTGGACGACGCCAAGGTCATGGCCGACTTTGAACGCGACTATCCGATTAGTCTGGCAGCGGCGAAGAAGCTTTACGCGGTGATTACGGCTAAGCCCGTGGACTCACCGTTTACCTTGCGCCGCAACGTGGTGAAGTTGTTCAAGGCCTTTGACGAGCAGCTGGAAGCCTGGAACTTACCGGGTCTTCACAACACCGAGTTCACCACGTTAACCAGCGTGCTGTCGAAGCGGCAACTGGGCTTGAAGGTCAAGCAGATCTTTGAACTGTACCATTCCGATATGCACGAGAAGACCACGCAACGGCGGGCTTACGTCGGATTTAACCGTTCTGATGAACAGAATGCCTTCGTGTTGCCGTCACCGGCACCTAAGGATGATACGCCGGACTACTTCACCAAGATTTACGATCTCACGGTGAAGGAACTCTTCGACCAACTCAAGATGCCTTACATTCTGCGGTAATCGTAGCCAACGCTGACAATGTTGCTGACAGGCAACATTGTGTAGGAGTCCGCCTTACCGTTCGCAAAATCTAGGCTGGAACGCTGGGGAAGGCCGGTCCGAGCCAAAGAGCGGTCTCGGAACCTTGCTTTGAGCCGGAAAATCACCGTCTCAAAGTCACCCATTTACCAGCCAAGACCGCTGGTAAATGCCCCGGCTGAGCCTAGATTTTGCTTCATTCACGGCTACGGTAAGCGCCAATCGGCAACGATTGGTTTCAGCGTGTGGCGCGGATTATCCGACAGGTGAATGTCGTGTCAATCGGCGCCCTACCGTGAAAGCCACCACTATGCCGGAGATCGCCAGGAGTGGAGCCAGCTGTGTCGATGCAGTTAGCTGGCGTTCTTGGCCAGGTTACTGCATGGGGCGACTTGAGAGACTCACGGGTTTGGTGAGGCTCTCAAGCGAACCGGAAGCCCGCTCTGTGGCTGGAGGTGTCCCCCACAGCAGGCGGAACTTCTGGCAGGCGCAGGCGATGAGGCGGTCAATTTTGTGGTTAGAAGCTTTAAGAAAGGATGATGGGGATGGAAGCGCGCTTACAAGCGACTTTTGATCAAGCGAAACACATTGTATTCTTAACCGGAGCAGGGGTTTCAACGCCCTCCGGTATTCCGGACTATCGGTCGAAGAATGGGCTGTATACGGGCCATCGGAATGCCGAATACTACTTGAGTCACAGCTGTTTAGTTCAGGAACCGGAAGTCTTCTACGACTACGTGAAGCAAAACCTGTACTATCCGGATGCCCAACCCAACGTCATTCACGAGAAGCAGGCCGCGTTGACGCGGGAGGACCGAGCAACGGTCATTACTCAAAATATCGATAATTTGTACAACGTAGCCGACACCCGGCACCTGGTTGAATTTCACGGGAACCTCTACAACGTCTACTGCCAGGTCTGCGGTGCTAAGGCCGACTGGCACGACTATCTTAAATCCCCGTACCACGAAGCCGATGGCGGTTGGTTGCGGCCGGATGTTGTCCTTTACGATGAGGGCCTCAACACCACGAACGTCCAACGCGCGGTCGCGGCGATGAATCAGGCTGATTTAGTCGTGATTGTGGGGACGTCCATGCGGGTCTACCCGTTTGCCGGGCTCCTCGACTATCGTAACCAGCAGGCTAAGGTCGTCGTGGTCAATCAGGAAAAATTAAATCTGGGCTTCGATTATGACATGGTCCAGGCGGATGCCACTGAGTTCTTCACCGCACTGCGGGTCTGAGGGTGAAACGATGAATCATCAAGAAGTCATTGCGCAATTAAGAAAAGTCGTGCGCCGGTTACGTTGGCTGAACGTGCTTCAGCTCCTACCGGACACGCTGTTGGTCTACAGCATCATTCAACTGGCGTTTAGTGGTCAGCTGGTGACACTCTTTAATGCGACCTTTAATCGACGCGAGGCCATCTTGGTGACGGTCATGTTTGCTTTGATTGATATCTGCGTGACAGGGATTCGCTACAACGATCGCGTCGCCGGTAAACGGCTGATCAGTCAGCTGACCGGTCAATTGACGGCACCAGAAGTGAGTTTAATCAAACGGTTTGAGAATTTGAAGTAGGGAGTGACAGCATGATTACGATTGGGCTGACAACCTGGAAGGAGCATCCGGCGTTAATCGGCGGTGAGAACCGGCCGGTGACACTCAACGAGTACGCCGGAAGTCTACCGCTGGTTGAGCTGGATACGCCGTTCTACGGGATTCCGCGGCAGAGTACCGTGGCCAATTGGCAGGCGGCGGTTCCGGAAGGATTCCAGTATATCTTGAAGGCCAATCAGGTGATGACCCAACACGATCAGCGACAGGAACCAGCGACCACTACGGAACGGGTGACGGCCTTTGACCAGTTCAAGGTCGCCGTAGCCCCGCTAGTCGACCACCATCAGCTGCGCACCGTACTGTTTCAATTTCCGCCGTACTTCAATCGGACGACCGCTAACATCCAATACCTGCGGGACGTCCGCGTTCAAATGGGGCAGTTGCCGGTCGCCGTGGAATTTCGCAGTCCCAGCTGGTTCGACGACGCGGGGATGACGGCCGATGTCATGGCCTACCTCAACTCATTGCAGTTGACCAACGTGACGACCGATGAACCACATAACCTCAACAATGGTATTCCGCTGGTCGAGACGGTGACCACGCCGGAGTTGGCGGTGGTCCGGCTACACGGGCGCAATACTGAGGGCTGGTTTAACCAAGGAGCGAATTGGCGAAAGACGCGAACGCTGTATAAATACAGTGAGGACGAACTCCAAGCCATTGCGGCCCTGGTTCGGCGGCTCGCCGCGCAGGCCAAAGATGTGTGCGTCATCTTTAATAACAATTCCGGTAAGGACGCGGCGCCTAATGCGTTGCGGCTTCAGGCCATTTTAGGCTTGCACTGGGACAATCTGGCCCCACAACAACTTGACCTGTTTTAGCGACCGACAAAATTTACAATCGGCTGGCATGAAAATCCCCGGGAACCGCTATGGCTCAACCGGGGTTTATGCTATACTGGATTAGAATTTAAACTGAAAATTAACCTGAAAATAATGGATCAATTTAGAGCGAGGGAAGGCTTTTATTTTATGGCAGACAAACCAACTTTTTACATTACCACGCCGATCTACTACCCATCTGGGCGGTTACATATCGGTAATTCTTACACCACGATTGCGTGTGACGTAGTGGCTCGGTACAAGCGGCGCAACGGATACGACGTCTTTTTCCTAACCGGGACCGATGAACACGGCCTCAAGATTGAGGACAAGGCCAAGTCACAGGGACAATCACCACAAGAATACGTGGATGGCATGGCTGACGGCATCAAGCAACTCTGGAAGACGCTGGAAATCTCCAACGACAAGTTCATCCGGACGACCGACAAGGAACACGTGGCGGCCGTTCAGGAAGTCTTTGAACGCCTGTTAAAGCAGGGTGACATCTACTTGGGTGAATACGAAGGTTGGTACTCCGAAGACGACGAGGAATACTTCACCGAAACGCAGTTGGCCGAAGTCTACCATGACGACAACGGTAAGGTGATCGGGGGGAAGGCCCCATCCGGTCATGAAGTGTCCTTGGTTAAGGAACAGTCATACTTCTTCAAGATGAGTAAGTATGCCGACTGGCTGTTGGACTTCTACCACAGTCACCCGCACTTTATCCAACCAGAGTCTCGGATGACCGAAATGATTAATAACTTCATCAAGCCGGGCTTGGAAGACCTGGCCGTTTCGCGGACCACATTCACGTGGGGCGTGCCGGTCAAGAGCAATCCCAAGCACGTGGTTTACGTGTGGATTGATGCGCTGTTGAACTATATCACGGCTCTGGGCTACACCAGTGACGATGAAAGCTTGTTCAACAAGTTCTGGCCAGCTAACGTTCAAATGGTGGGGAAGGAAATTGTTCGTTTCCACTCCATTTACTGGCCAATCGTGTTACACGCGCTGGGCCTCGAAGCGCCGGATGAATTGTTTGCGCACGGCTGGTTACTGATGAAGGACGGCAAGATGTCCAAGTCCAAGGGGAACGTAATCTATCCCGAAACCTTGGTCGATCGTTACGGCCTCGATGCGCTACGGTACTACCTGATGCGCGCAATGCCTTATGGCAATGACGGGACGTTTACGCCCGAAGACTTCGTCGATCGTCTGAACTATGACCTGGCCAATGACCTAGGGAACCTGTTGAACCGGACCGTGGCCATGATCAACAAGTACGAGGACGGCAAGCTGCCTGAATTCAAGGCGGGCGTGACCGCATTTGACGCGGATCTCGAAGCCACCTCTGAAACGGTGATTGCCAACTACCGTGACTTGATGGATCAGATGCACTTTGCCGATGCCTTAGCTGAAATCTGGAAGTTAGTCTCCCGGACCAACAAGTACATCGACGAGACGGAACCGTGGCAATTGGCGAAGGATGACAGTAAGGCTACCGAGTTAGCTGCCGTCATGGCGCATTTGGCCGCTAGTCTCCGGGTCATTGCGACCTTAATCAGTCCAATCATGACCCACGCCCCAAAGGAAATCTTCGCACAATTGGGCTTGGACCCAGCTACCTTAGACATGGTGGACTTGAAGTTGGCTGATTTACCAGCCGGCGAACAGGTCGTGGCCAAAGGAACGCCAATCTTCCCTCGGATTGATGTGAAGGAAGAAGTCGATTTCATTCAAGGTCAGATGACCAAGTCGGAGAAGACCAAGGGCCGGGCCGCAATGGCTGCCAAGGCGGAAGCCCAACAGGCGGCTGCCCAGGAAGACGCCACCGAACTGACGTTAAACAAGCCAGAGATTCGGTTTGATAAATTTGAAAAGATTGAACTACGGGTTGCCGAAGTCAAGGCCGTCGATCACGTGGAAGGGGCCGACAAGCTCCTGAAGTTCCAGCTCGACGCCGGCGATCAAGGAAACCGGCAGATCCTCTCGGGGATTGCCCAATGGTATCCAGAACCACAAGCCCTCGTGGGTAAAAAGGTCGTCATCGTGGCGAACTTGAAGCCGCGGAAGATGCGTGGTCAGGTCAGCCAAGGGATGTTGCTGTCTGCAGAGCACGATGGCAAGGTCCAATTGATCACGGTTCCGAGTGAACTGGTCAATGGCTCTTCAGTTGAATAAGCGTTAGCGGAAACGTGGGCGGCGGGTCGATGAGACGCCAACCCACGTTTTCTTAACTTCTGACGTTTTGGCTATCGTTTCCACTTTGCCATTCACCCAATTTGACGCACTCACGGCGACATCGGCAAGGTCCAACGATATAAACGTTATCTTGTCCACAATCTGGGCCTATACGCGTGCTGCAACTGCCAGTGTTATCCACTTAAACACTTATCCACCGGTGAGTAAATGCGAGTTGGGTCGCTACGAATAGTGTCTAAGTGCATAAGTCAGTTGATAATTTACCGAATTGTGGATGAAATTGTTCATCAGGTCTGCGATAATGACGGTAGACGGTGGATTTGTTGATAATTAACGGCTAATTTGGGGATAACCGCGACGTTAGCTGTTGATAACGCGAGCACACGAAAGTTATTCACAGGTGGATAACTTTTGAAGCCTAGGTCCAGTCATTTCGTGGAAATGTGGATAACACAAGTTGTTCATTAACTTTTAGACTGGGAGATTGCATCGATGTGAGCCGTGAGGGAAGCAGAAATCGGCTCAGTCGGGGGAATTCTCTAAGTGGCTAAGTCCACTTAGAGAATTGGTGGCCTTAAAACTCGGTCTTTGAGGTTCAAGGGCAAGTCTGGAGACCGTACTTTGGCTCCAGGCGTCTACCCCCAACGTTCCAGCCGATTTCTACTTCCCGGCAAGGCGCCATATGAAAAAAGTTTTACAGAAATAAAGGAGGTTCGTGATGAAAATTTTTGATTCACACACCCATTTAAACAGCGAAGAATTTATTCAAGAGGTCCCGCGCTACCTCAAACAAGCCGCGGACTTAGATGTCGTCAAGATGGTCAACATCGGCTCCAACACACAGTTGAACGCCGACGCCATCAAGCTGGCGCATCAGTATCCTCAGCTCTATGCGGCGGTGGGATGGCATCCAGAAGATTCCAAGAACTACGATGCGGCGGCTGAAAAGCTCTTGGAGGAACAGCTAGCCGATGACCGTGTAGTGGCATTAGGTGAGATTGGTTTGGACTATCACTGGGACAGTTCGCCTCAGGATGTCCAACGCAAGGTGTTTGCCCGTCAGGTTGCGATTGCCAAGGAAGTCGGCAAGCCAGTGGCCATTCACAACCGCGACGCCTTCGAGGATACCTATCGAATTTTAAAAGAAGGCGGCATCGACCAGATTGGTGGCGTTATGCACAGCTTTAATGGCGATCCCGAATGGCTCAAGAAGTTTTTGGATCTTGGCATGCACATCTCTTATTCCGGAGTGGCCAGCTTCAAGAATGCCCACGAGGTCCACGATTCCGTCCGCGCCACGCCGTTGGACGTCATGATGGTTGAGACCGATGCGCCGTATTTGACGCCGGAACCGCACCGTGGCGAACAGAACGAACCGGGCTTTACCCGCTACACGGTCGAGGCCATTGCCAAGGAACGCGACACCACGCCGGAAGAGATTGCGGCGGCAACTTACCACAACACAGAGGAGTTTTATCACATCCATGAAGAAGATTAAAGAAGTCCTCGTGGTGGAGGGCAAAGACGATACCAAATCCATCAACCGGGCGGTCAACGCCGACACAATTGAAACGCGGGGGTCCGCGATCGATGAGGATACCCTCGCGTTGATTGAGAAATTAGCCGATCAGCGCGGCGTGATTATTTTCACCGACCCGGACTTTTCCGGCGAGAAGATTCGGAAGATTGTGGCCGAGGCTGTGCCAAACGCCAAGCACGCCTTTTTGCCTAAGGCGGAGGGACGTCCGGATAAGGCCGGTGGGTCGCTGGGCGTGGAACACGCCAGTCCGGCGGCGATTCGGGCCGCTCTGGATCACGTCTATACGGAAACGACGGCGGCACCAACCCTGATTACCCACGAGGACCTCATGGCGGCGGGGTTGATCGGTGGCGCGGGCGCCAAGGCCCGACGTGAACAGCTCGGCGAGATTCTCCAGATTGGTTACGTGAATGGTAAGCAATTGGAGAAGCGGCTACGAATGTTTAGCATTCAGCCGGCAGATTTTGCAGCGGCCGTCAAACAGATTCGGCAAAAGGAGGATTCCCATGAAGAATAGCGTACCTGAAATTGGATCACCAGCGCGGACCAAGGCCATCTTGACCCGCTACAAGTTAGTGGCGAAGAAGAGCCTGGGCCAGAATTTTCTGTCGGACCTCAATATTCTCAGAAATATTGTGGCCGCGGCCGACGTGACGGCCAACGATAATGTCATCGAGATTGGACCCGGGATTGGGGCCTTGACGGAACAGATTGCCAAGCGCGCACGTAAGGTCGTGGCCTTCGAAATCGACGAAAACCTGTTGCCGGTGTTGGAAGAAACCCTGATGGATTACGACAACGTCAAGGTCATTAATCAGGATATCCTGAAGGCTAATTTGCCGGCCGTCATCAAGGACGAGTTTGACGCGGGCCATCCCGTCAAGATTGTGGCCAACCTGCCGTATTACATCACCACGCCAATCCTGATGGGGGTCCTGCAGAGTGGCGTGAGCTTCGACAAGATTGTGGTCATGATGCAAAATGAAGTGGCCGATCGTTTGGTGGCCGAACCGGGTTCTAAGGCCTACGGATCGTTGTCCGTAGTCATGCAGTACCGGGCGCACGTGGAGGTGGCCTTCGAGGTGCCGCGCACGGCCTTTATTCCGCAACCCAACGTGGACTCCGCCATTATTCGATTGACACCGCGCGAGCCATTGCCGGTTAAACCGTACGAAGACCAAGCCCTCTTCAAGTTCGTTAAGGGTTGCTTCACCCATCGCCGGAAGACGTTGTGGAACAATCTTCAGGGGATGTTTGGGAAGCAGCCGGAAGTCCGTGAACGGATTGAAACGGTCTTAGATGACGTTGAAATCTCGCGACAACTACGCCCAGAGCGCTTAACCCTAATAAATTTTATCGAATTAACCAACGCTTTTCACAATGAAGGGCTTATGTAACCCTTTTCAATTGCGGATTCTTGCGGATTGCGGGTCGTTGTGGTATAATTTGCGTTTTTTGTGAAACCATGGTATCATGTTTCACAGAGGTGAAGTGCATGCCAACAAGTTTAGCGAACATTAAGAATAAACTGGACGATCGCATTGGCGAAAAGTTAATGGTGATCGCACAGGCCGGGCGTAAGAAGACGACAGAGCGGCATGGAATTCTTCGGGAAACCTATCCAGCTGTTTTCGTGGTAGATTTAGACCAGGACGAGAATTCGTTTGAACGGGTTTCATACAGCTATACCGACATTTTAACGAAAAACATCGAAGTTGACTTTGATGAATAAATAATTGGGCCAGTTAGGCCTTTTTATTTTGCCCAAAAATGGGTGAGGGAACTGAAATATAAGTCATTTTAAGGATTCCTGATCGCTGCTAGCATTTGATTTAGCACGTGTTTGGAGAACCCTTTTTATTTTAGCCGCAACCATAGTATAATAGGCTTAATCAGATTCACGAGAACGGTAGGCGGTGGCCTATCTGGAATTAAGGTGAGCTCATGCAACTGATTGAAAAGGCGCCTGCCAAGATAAACCTCGGGCTCGACACGCCGTACCACCACCAGGATGGCGCGGAGGAGTGGAACATGGTCATGACGTCCGTGGACTTGGCGGACTATGTCGAAATTCAAACATTAACCAAGCATAAACGCATTCGGGTAGCCTCGGACAGCGGCTTTTTACCGAACGATCAGCGTAATCTGGCCTATCAGGCGGCCCATTTACTCCAAACGAAATTCAACGTGGGTGAGGGCGTGAACATTCGGATTAAAAAGAATATTCCGGTGGCAGCCGGCCTCGGTGGGGGGTCGTCCGATGCCGCCGCGGTCTTGCGGGGACTGAATCAACTGTGGCAATTGGGCCTGAGCTGGCAAGAGTTGGCCGAGCTGGGCCTCCAGATTGATTCGGACGTCCCATACTGTGTGTATGGCCGGACGGCGCACGTCCGTGGTCGTGGCGAACGTATCACGCCGCTGTCAAAGCTCCCAGCGGCTTGGGTGGTGCTGGCCAAACCCAAGGTCAGCGTTTCCACGCCCAGCATTCTTCAGCAGATTCGCTACGATGACTTGGATCATCCGGATATCGATGCATTGTTGCGGGCCGTCCGCGACCAGGATATTGAAGAAATGTGTACCGTGATGGGGAACGTGCTGGAGCCCTTGACCGCGCACCGTTACCCGGAAATCACGCAGTTAAAACAACAGCTGATGAAGTTTGGCGCCGATGCCGCACAGATGAGTGGAACTGGACCGACCGTGTTCGGCCTGTGTAGCAAACAATCGCGGGCGCAGCGGGTATTTAACGGGATGAAGGGGTTCTGTCGTGAGGTGTATTTGGTGCGGCCACTGCCTTAAAGAATCAGTAGGACAGCAGTTTATTTGATGATTAGATTGCTGTCGTTTTAGTGTGGGGTATTTTATTTAGGCGTTTTCGTTCAGCTATGCTATATTTAAGCTCACAGGAAAGGAGCGACTGGAATATGACGAAATTTAAAGAGATTTATTCATCAGCTTTTATCGCGCAATTTGGTGATTATGCCAGTCAGTTTGGTGAATTGTCACTCCTTTCAGCCACGCCCTATGTTGACTTGGATCAGATTGCCAAAATACTTGGTCTTAAGATTGACTATGCGCAATTTGACGATGAGTTTTCCGGAAATTTTGATGAAGGGACGAATACCATCAAGATTAATCGAAATCATCCGCAGACACGGATTCGCTTTACAATTGCGCATGAGATTGGCCACGATGTCCTAGGCCATCATGGTATTTCGCTTCGTTCAAGTGATTTAGGTGCTTATCAAAGTGTTTTAGAGAAGAGCAATGAGATGGCGGCAAATAACTTTGCTGCTACACTCTTAATGCCCAGAGCGCTATTGATAAGACTGGTTAAGCGAGATATTAACCAGTTGGGTTTAGATGATATGGGCTTGACGCCACAGCAGGTCGCCAAGATCACCAAAGATGTGGCTGATGAATTAGCCGTATCTGAGGAGTCCATGACTTACCGCTTCCAGAATGTCAGATTATTTGTGGAGAAAAATGACTGAAGAAATTTATAGTGAAGTCCAGAAGCGGCTAGCAACGGTGAAATTATTTTCAGAAGCCAAAATTAAAATAGTGGTAAAGCCGCAGCTGAAACAGGAAGATGCGACTCATATTGAGCTATTTAATTTAGCGCAATATGGTGACTTTAGTCATTATCACATTGAGAGACTGGAATTTGAAAATTCAGCATCAGATAAACAATTTTCTCAAGTGAGAACTGTTGTTGCTGAGATCAATGAAATGTTAAGAACTGGAGATATTCAGAATTGGAATATCTTTTATTTGTATAAGGAACTAATTCAGAAGTTAGTAAATGACCGAAGTCAGGGTTATTTTAATTACTTTCGGGGTCAATTTGATGATTGGCCACTGATACCAAGCTTGTTTCGGAACAATACTAAGAAAAGTTTTATTGCGACCTATGATCGCATCTATAGTGATATTGCTAAAGAATATCCGGATGTTTTGAGTTATGTTGCATACAGTAAAGAACAAGCTGAAGCTCGAGCAGAGCAACTTGCCATGCTACAGCATTATGGCATGCGAACGAGTTTGTTAGATATTACCAAAAATCCGTTTATTGCTTTACAGTTCATGGTTTTGGGATATGCGGCTACTGACCATTGGCACGTTAATTCATTTGACATGTACGCCATTGATGAAGAGAAGCATGCTGAGGAAAATGTTTTTGTGGCGGTTGTCAAAAACGATCGTAATAAACGAATTAAAGCGCAAAGGGGCGCCTTCTTTGATTATGATTATTTGAACGATATCAAGGAAACCCAAATTCGATTGATTCCTCGGTTGAAGATTCGAATTGCTTTTGAAATAGCTGACGTGGACAACCTGCTAAAAGCTCAGCAAGAGGAATTTCGACATCTTTTACAGCTCTTGTAGCATCCTGATGAGCAACGAAATAGTCATAATCAGTCGTCTAAGGCGGGCACAGACACCTTGCTCACTAAGCAATTGGCCGGTAATATTAAAGATATTGATGAGCTCCGTGAAAAGAGTCCAGATTTGATGAAGACTAGGCTGAGTTTTCTGTTGAGTCGGGATATCAGTGATAAACTGAAGGAGTACTTTTATCTAGAGAAGAATCTCTTCCCGGATTTTGATAAGTACATTACGTATCTTCAGCAGAAGAACATTGAACCACGAGAAAAATTAAATCGGTAAGAGGCGAACGCAAATTAAAGCAGATGAAATCTTCCAAGCCATTCAAGCCGATCCTCAGAACCAAGACTTCACGCGACAGGGGATTCAGCCCCTATATCACGTGGCGCGGACGGCAGAGATTCTGTTAGTCAGTCAGGCCCCGAGTCGGCGAGCCCAGGCGTCGATGACCTTCTGGGACGATGCGAGCGGAAACCGGCTACGAGATTGGATGGGCGTGACCAAGGAACAGTTCTATCACTCGGGCAAAGTGGCCGTTTTGCCGTTGGACTTTTATTATCCGGGTAAGCACGCACACGGTGGGGATCTCCCGCCACGGCCGGGTTTTGCAGATAAATGGCACGAACCGCTCTTGGCCTTAATGCCGCAGATTAAGCTGACCTTGCTGATCGGCCAGTACGCCCAGAAATACTATCTGCCGCAACGGGAGAAGACGCTGACGGCAACGGTGGCCCACTATCGCGACTACCTGCCGACTTACTTTCCCCTGGTTCATCCGTCACCGCTAAACTATGGCTGGATGAACCGAAATCCATGGTTTGCAGCCGAGGTCGTGCCGGAACTTCAGGCGCGTGTTCAGCCGTTGATTCAATCATGAAAATTAACGCAATTTAACAAGAAAATTATAGCGCGCCAGGTCACGGAAACGTTGATCTGACGCGCTTTCATTTACAAATAAATTTGTAAGACGTTTGGCTGGTATTGTCCCATAAAATCCGGCATGATAGCTAGGTGAGGTGAAGCGTGTGAAGATTGAAAAGGGCCGAGTTAATCCGCAATTGGTTGCAGAGCTGCAGGGGGCACTAGGAACGCCGCTGACGCAGGCCGCGTTGATTCAACTGTTGTATGGGGAGTCGTCAGTTAGCGTGTCGAGCGCGAAAGACTTAGCCACTGAGCCGGGTCTCCAGCGAGAGCAGCACCCAAATGGGGGCTGCGAGTAGTCGAAGCTAGTCAAAAATTACGCAAAAAAATCCTCGCGCTACCAGCGACTCGCAGTTCGCTAGTGACACGAGGATTCTCAAACAAATTTAACTGAAATTCAGGATTACAGGTTGATGGTTACAGTGTCGCCAGATAAGGCAGCCTTCGTAACTTTACCGTTTTCGTGAACTAGGATCGTGTTGGAACCAGTCAAGCCGGTAGCACTAACCTTGAGTTCATTACCGTGGCGTTCAACCGTGACCTTGCCAGCGTCGTGACCCTTTTGGTCAACGACAGTCGTGCTGGTCGTTCCTTCATGCATATCGAAGAGGTGAATGTCCAAGTCTTTGGTGAAATCGTAATCGGCGTGAACGGCCTTTGGATTCCGCAAAAGAATGGTGTTGTCGCGAGCCAAGACTGGCAGGCTTAATTCGTCGTAGTTCAAGCTGAGCCACTTACCGTCTTTGATATCGTAGAATTCATTGTCGTCAATAATGCTGGTCCACTTGCCGGCTGGCAGGTAGAGGTTGACGTGACCTTCATGGTTGAAGACTGGGGCAACCAGTAATTGACTCCCAAACATGTATTGGTTATCCAACGTATGGGTAGACAGGTCGTCTTGGAATTCGAACCACATTGGCCGCATTACGGGGTTCCCGTAGGCCGTATCGTGAGCGGCTTGCGTGTACAGGTAAGGCATTAAGGACAACTTCAAGTTAACGAACTTCCGCGTGTTATCAACGGCTTCGTCATCGAAGTTCCATGGTACCCGGTAAACATTGCTACCATGGTAACGACTGTGGGAAGATAACAGGCCAAATTGCGTCCAGCGCTTGTACAGATCTGGCGTAGGCGTATCGGGACCATCTTCGAACCCACCAATATCGTGGCTCCAGAAGGCAAATCCAGAACTCAGGAAGGACAGCCCACCATGTAAGGTATCGGACATGTTCTTGAAGTTAGATAAGGCGTCACCACCCCAGTGTAATGGGTACTTCTGGGAACCAACCGTTGCGGAACGTGCAAAGACAACCGCTTCATCTTCACCCTTAACTTCTTGGATCGTCTCGAAGACGGCCTTGTTGTATTGCAGGGTGTAGTAGTTGTGTTCGCGCTTAGGATCAGAGCCATCGAAGAAGACAGCATCGTCAACTGGAATCCGTTCACCAAAGTCGGTCTTGAAGCAGTCAACACCCATGTCAAGCAGGGCCTTTAACTTACTCTTGTACCACTTGGTTGCTTCAGGGTTGGTGAAGTCAACGAAGGCGTTGCCGGCTTGCCAGAGGTCCCATTGCCAGATATTGCCATCTTCGCGTTTAACGAAGTAGCCCTTCTTCTTGCCTTCTTCAAACATCTTACCCTTTTGGGCGATGTATGGGTTCAACCAGACACAAACTTTGATGCCCCGGTCATGAATCTTCTTGATTAAGCCTTCTGGATCAGGGAATTCGTCGCGGTCCCATTCCATGTTGGACCATTCGAAGCCCTTTTGCCAGAAGCAGTCAAAGTGGAAGACATCCAATGGAATGTTGTGTTCCTTCATCCCATCGATAAACTTCAAGACAGTCTTTTCACTGTAATCAGTGGTAAAGGATGTCGTCAACCAGAGACCGAATGACCATGCTGGTGGTAATTGCATCTGACCGGTTAATTCAGTGTAACGGTGCAAGATTTCTTGTGGTGTTGGGCCGTAGATCACGTAGTATTGAAGAGATTGACCTTCAGTACTGAATTGAACCCGGTCAACGTTTTCTGAAGTGATTTCAAAGTCAACGGGTTGTGGTTGGTCAACGAAGACCCCGTAGCCAGCATCCGTTAAGTAGAATGGAATGTTCTTGTAAGATTGTTCGGAAGCAGTCCCACCATCTTGGTTATCGATGCGAACTTCTTGGCCGTTCTTAACAAAGTTCCCGAAGCGCTCACCTAAACCGTAAACCTTGTCTTCCACACCAACGGAGAGTTGTTCACGCATGTAGTCAATATTCGTTGACTTGTCGTGAATGACCCCTTGGGCCTTGTCCAGCGATTGAGTTAACAGGTGGTCGCCGTGTAAGAAGTCGAGTTGGAAAGCACTCTTAAATGGAATCCGGGCAGTCAAGTCACCTGACTTGTAGGTTAATTCTTTGTCACCAGTGGTGATGGCAACGTCAGGGTTTTGATTGTTGATTTCGTAGGAAGGGCCCTTAGTGTCCTGATCGAAGTGGGTCAGCTTGACACCGATGACACCTTCAATGGGAGAAGTCAGGTTAATCGTACTCATCCCAAGGTTAAGTTCATCGCCCCGTTCGTTAATGAACTTGAAGGGTGCGTAGAGCGTTAATTCTTTATCCGTCTTCTTATAGTCGAAGACTTCACGTGGTGATTCAATTTGGTATTGTGGTCGGTCTAGCCAGTAGCCATTCGTAAACTTCATGGATAAACACCTCTTGAATTTTTTAGGAAATTGAATTTCTTAATCGACAAACCCAGTGTACGTTGCCAAATCCGAAATGTCAACGCTTACATTACGCTAATTTTGCGTGCCTAACGAGCCACACGGCGCCACGTTGGGGGCGTTATACGGTGAACGGTCTCCAAAAATAATTTTTTAGCTGGCTAGTGTCTCACCGGCGCGTTCACTATCAGAAGTTAGCCGTTAGTTGTGAGTTATCGACAGCTAACTTAATTAAAAGGGCATAATCTTAATAGGTAACGATAAAATTCTCAAATTTAATAATTGACGCTGAAATCTTATCAGATCGGGCTTGCCGGCCAAACACCAGTGGGGTAAATGATTTGGCATAATGAAAATTATATTGACAACTGAAAGCGGTTACAGTATGCTATGCATTGAAAATTGAATTTCTTTGAACGTCGACGGTTTTGCCATTACTTTCAATCTTCATTATTCGATTCATAACTTATAGAGGTGGGTACTTATGAGTGAAAATGCTCCTAAAGTCGCCGTTACCACGAAGAACATGGTGCCATGGAATGAACGAATCGCTTATAGTTTTAGTGATTTCGCCTGCAACCTGTCCTTCCAAATGGTCGGGACGTACTTAATGATTTTCTACACTGATACTTTTGGTCTCAGTGCCGCAGCTGTTGGGACGTTGTTCCTGGTTGCCCGGATCGTGGATGCCTTTGATGGGCCATTCTGGGGAATCATGATTGACCATACACATACTAAGTGGGGGAAGAGTCGGCCGTACTGGTTATGGTTCTCCATTCCATTTGCCGTCTTCTGTGTCCTGGTCTTTACCACGCCAAGCATGAGCTTAACGTGGAAATTAGTTTGGGCGTACATAACCTATATTGGGGTTGATGTCCTTTACTCGGCCGTCAATATTCCGATTACTTCTATCTTGCCATCATTAACTAGCAATCCTCAAGAACGGGTTACGTTGTCTACGATTCGGCAATTCATGGGAACTGCCGGTGCCACCATCATTACTGGGATTACCTTAACGATGGTTGCCTTCTTCGGTCATGGTTCAACGACGAGTGCTCGTGGCTGGTTCATCTGGGCCTTGATTGTTGGGGTTATCGTTGTGATTATCTTCGGCTTTGTCTTCAAGTACACGACTGAACGGGTTCAAACCAAGAGCTCCCGGAAGTCTATTCCAATCAAAGATTCTCTGCGTGCCTTGAAGCGTAACTGGCCATGGGCCATCATCATCTTCATCAACTTTATCTACTGGATGGGGATGCAGACGCGTTCACAAGTTACGGTTTACTTCTTCAAGTACAACATGCACGATGCAACGTTAGCTTCATTTGTTCTGAGTTTACAAATCGTTGCCTTGGTTGCCGTGGTCTTAACACCATGGACCTCCAAGTTAATCGGTAAGCGGAACACCATGTTAGTTGGGATGATTCTTGCCGTTATTGGTCAATTGATGTTGAGCTTTGGTGCGAACAACTTGAGTGTCACGATGATCATTATCGCGACGATCGTTGGGTACTTAGGAACTGGTTACGTTTCTGGTTTGATCGCTGTTATGTTGGCCGATGCCGTTGACTATGGTGAATGGAAGAACGGTGTCCGTGCCGAAGGGATTGTTACCTCATTCTCCAGTTTCAGTGCCAAGTTAGGTATGGGTATTGGTGGTGTGATCACTGGTTGGATTTTATCTGCCACTGGTTACGTTGCCAACCAAACCCAAACTGCAGGCGCCCTGCATGGGATTGAATTGAACTACATTTGGGTGCCACTGTTAGGCTTCGCCCTTTCCGGAATTGCCCTGTTGTTCTACCACGTAGATGGTATTGAAGGCAAGATGCAAAGTGACTTAGCTGAAAAGCATGCCCGTGAAAATGCGGAAGATGATGACGACTAAAAAATCAAAGTGAGTGAACGGCATGATTATCAATAAGGATGTGATGCGCGATCACAATGAGCGTTCGGTACTCCAAGCCATTGTGAACCATGGGCCCATTTCGCGAAACGAAATTTCCAAGTTACTCGGCTTAAATAAGGTGACGGTGTCCGACATTGTTGGGCGGTTCATCGAACGTAAGCTGGTCTCCAGTCAGGGGGAGGCCGCTGCCAAGCCAGGCAGTGGTCGACGCGCAGAATTGGTGGCGTTTAACGCCACGTACGGCTACGTGATTAACTTCAGCATTTCCGGAGATGTTCTCCGCATGGTGGTGACCCAACTGGACGGCCGGGCCTTGGAACACAGCGAAAGTCCCTTGCATTGCCCCAACGTTGATGAGATTATTTCGAAAATGACGGATATGATCGAGCAGCTGCCGACCTTTGAAGTCGACAATGGCCTTCAAGCCATCTCGATCGCCATCTTCGGTAGTGTCTATCAGGGTGAAATCGTCACGTCACCGTTTGTCGATTTTGGCGACTTTGACCTTGTGGGCTACTTTAAGCAGCACTACCACGTGCCAGTCATCCTGGAAAATGAGGCCAACCTCTCTGCCGTCTTCGAGCAAGATTTCAGTAAGCAAGAGCTTCAGAGCATCGTGTCCGTCAGTATCCATGAGGGCATCGGTGCCGGAATTCTGGTGAACAAGCAACTCTACCGTGGCAATTACGGTCGGGCCGGCGAGATCGGTCAGATTGCGATTCAGCGGCCGGGTGAACGACGCCAGCGGTTGGCTAATCTCCCCAGTTTTGACAGTGAGTGGTCCGAGGCGGCCGTGTTGCGCAAGGCAGCCAAGCTTAAGGGTGTCAAGCACTACACGTTATCAGAGCTGGTGACGGCGATGAATCAGGATGATGCGGCTATTGCTGGGTTGTTGGAGGATTTCTGCTACTACCTGGCGATGGTGACCAGCGACTTGATTGCCGCTTACGATCCGCAGATGGTCTTCTTCAACTCACCGTTGATTGAACGATTGCCGGAAATCTTGAAAAACATCCAGATGAAGCTGAGCTATATGCCGCTGGTACCGCCGCTGGTAATGTCCAAGGACGCAAAGGATGCGACCTTACTGGGCGGTGCATCGCTGGCCATTCATCAGGTGTTGGATATGCCAAATACACGTTTGATTTTTCATCATTAGACTTCACGAAGGTACGGGACGTACGGCTACTATGGGCTGGGCGGGCCCGTACCTTTTCATTACCGCTACCTTGGCGTTAGCGGTAGAGACGGGGAAATTGGCCTACGATGACCAGCGGTTTCGCCTGCTGCGGGGATTACCTGCAGCTAAGGAGTAGGCTTCCGGTCCTTGCAAAGACCGCCAGTCTCACGCCCTGCCCACCGCGTTCCAGCTCATAGGCTGCGAACGGAAGGCGGCGGTCAAGGACCATTTAAGATGAAAGCAATAAAGAAAAATTTAAGGAGGACATTAAGTTGACCAAACAAAGTGTACCAGCAGGATTCTTATGGGGCGGCGCCGTCGCTGCCCACCAAGTGGAAGGGGCCTACAATGTAGGGGGCAAGGGCCTCAGTGTCGCCGACGTCATGACGGCGGCCGGCACCCACGATGAACGGAAGATCACGCCCGGCGTGCAGCCCGGTGAATTCTACCCCAATCATGAGGCCGTTGATTTCTATCACCGCTACCCCGAGGACGTGAAGTTATTTGCCGAAATGGGCTTTAAGAGCTTCCGAACCTCGATCGCCTGGTCGCGGATCTTTCCGCAGGGGGATGAACTGGAACCCAACGAAGAGGGGCTCAAATTCTACGACCGATTGTTCGATGAATGCCACAAGTATGGGATCGAACCGGTCGTGACGCTCTCGCACTTTGAGATGCCATATCACCTAGTCACCGAGTATGGAGGCTTCCGTAGCCGCAAGACGATTACTTTCTTTACGCGGTTCGCTCGGGCCGTCTTTACCCGCTACCAAGATAAGGTCAAGTACTGGCTGACCTTTAACGAAATCAACAATCAGACCAACTACGACCGTGAGTTCACGCTCTTCACCAACTCCGGGTTCCAGGTCAAGCCTGGCGAGGATGCCGAGGCCATTATGTACCAGGCCGCGCACTACGAGGTTGTCGCCAGCTCTCTGGCCGTTCAGATTGGACACAGTATCAATCCCGACTTCCAGATTGGCGCCATGGTGGCCTTTTCACCAGTTTACCCGGCAACGGATAAGCCACGAGATGTCTTCAAGGCCCAACGCGCGATGCAGGCCCGTTTCTGGTTCTCCGACGTTCAGGTGGAAGGGGTCTACCCTACCTGGCTGACACACTACTTCCAGGCCAAGCATTTCGACCTAGACATCACACCGGCAGACCTTGCCAACTTGAAGGCGGGCACCGTGGACTATCTAGGCTTCAGCTACTACATGTCCTTTGCCACCCAGGCTAGCGATCACGAGGATGACCAATTCTCCTACAACGAATCGCAAGACCTGGTCACCAACCAATTCGTACCGCAATCCGATTGGGGCTGGCAAGTTGACCCCGAAGGTTTACGGTACGCGCTGAACTGGATGAACGACCGCTACCATCTACCACTCTTCATCGTGGAAAATGGGATTGGCGCCATCGACCAGTTGACCGATGACCACCAGATTCACGACCAGTACCGGATTGGCTACCTGCGCGACCACATTGAACAAATGGAACTGGCCATCAACGAAGACGGCGTGGATGTCATGGGCTACACACCTTGGAGTGCCATCGACATCGTGTCGGCTAGCACCGGGCAACTCTCGAAGCGTTACGGCTTCATTTACGTCGACCGGAACGACGATGGCAGTGGCAGCCTCGCCCGTTACCGCAAGGATTCCTTCTACTGGTACCAACGCGTCATCGCCACGAACGGCGCAGATCTCGGTGAGACAGTGGGTGAAAAAGATGAAAGCAAAGCCTGAACCACTCTTAGTGATTGATATTGGCGGCACGACCGTTAAATACGGTGTCTGGATGCGGCAGCACTTGACGCGTAAGGACCGTTTCGCCACGCCGGATAACTGGCCGGATCTGTTGACGGCCATCGTCCGGGTCAAGACGGCGCTGAAGTTGCCGTTTGTTGGGGTTGCCGTTAGCCTTCCCGGAAGCGTGGATACGGCGGCTGGTAAGATTTCCGGCACCAGCGCCGTGGACTACCTGAATGGGTTCCCTATCGTCGATACGTTGCGCACGGCGTTGAAACTGCCGGTGAGCATCCAAAATGACGCCAACTGTGCCGCGCTGGCCGAGGCCTGGCAGGGTAACGCCAGTACGCTGCGTGACGTCGCACTCCTGGTGATTGGCACGGGGATCGGCGGGGCCGTCGTGATGGACGGCCAACTGGTCACTGGTCGGCAAAATTTTACCGGTGAATTCGGCTATCAGGTCATGAACGAACGCGGTGAGACCCTCAGTGAGCTGGGAAGTCCCGTGCACATGGCTAAACGCTATCAACAGTTGACAAATGGTCCGGCCGTCTCCGCTCGCGATGTCTATCAAGCGGCCGCTAACGGCGATCGCTTAGCTCAGCGGTGTATCGAAGACATGCTGAATTGGTTGAGTCGTGCGGCCTTTAACGTGTTCGTCGGTCTCAATCCCCAACGTCTGTTGATTGGCGGCGGGATCTCGGAGCGGCCGGGATTCGTCACGGATCTTCAGCGTCGAATTCAGCGGCTAATGCACCAGCACGGCGCACCATTGACCGCAGATGTTCAGCCCTGCAAATTTCACAACGATGCCAACCTGATTGGTGCCGTTTATCAATTTTATTTAGACAACCAGACCGTTCAACCGGCTCCCGTCACGATGTCGTGAATTGGGCGTGATTGGGTGGCAATTAAAACGCGTGTCAGGTCACCAAAAAGGCGATTTGGCGCGTTTTTCGGTATAACAAAATTTGTAAGGCGAGTGGCTGGTATTCGGGGATTAAATCCGGCATGATGGTGGGGTACCGAAAAAAGTTCACCGTTTCTAGTGCACCGTGAATTGACCAGAATGCCAGGGGTGTCGTCGAATTGACGGCAAAGGGTGGAAAACGCTCTCAAATTTGGCTAAAGTAGAGGTAAACTCCCGCTACTGTTCCTGTGCGGCGGGACTGGCGACGGCCGCTAATTGGGCGACCGCCGTGACCGAAATCAACTAGAAACGAGGTAATTGATGATGAAAACTTGGCAAAAAATCGTAGCTGGAACGACCGCCGTTGCCGCGGTCAGCGCGGTCAGCGTCTTGGGTGGTGCGGCCGTGGTCTATCAGGCCGCCACCAAATCGTTTAGCCGCAACCGCATCAAGACCAAACGACGAGCTATCGCCGAGAATACGGCGGCGGACAATGCCTGGTATCTACGCCACGATCCCGTGGAGTGGACCCAAACGAGTCTTGACGGGTTAATCCTGCGGGCGAGTCTGGTGCAAGCCGAGCATCCGAGCAAGCGGGTGGCCATCTTGGCCCATGGCCTGGGCCACGCCCGCGAGCAGATGATTCCCTATGCGCGGGTCTTTCATAGCTGGGGCTACCACGTCCTAATGCCGGACGCCCGGGCCCACGGTGAGAGTGAGGGGCACACGATTGGCTATGGGTGGCCCGACCGATTGGATTACACGGGCTGGATTAACCAGGTTATCGCCAAGTATGGGGATGACTGCGAGATCGTCTTGATGGGTATCTCCATGGGGGCCGCGACCGTCATGGCGACGGCCGGCGAGGACTTGCCGCACAACGTGAAAGCCGTGATTGCCGACTCCGGGTACGCCTCCGTCTTGGCCGAGGCGCGCTTCCGGATTCGCCATAAATACCATTTACCTACGTACCCGATTGTCCCCATCGCCGACCAGTATTCGCGCTTGGCCGAGGGCTACCGGCTGGCCGACGGGGACATTGCCGAGCAGTTGCGGCACACGCATTTACCGTTACTGCTGATTCAGGGTGCCAACGACCAGACGGTGCCAGTGGAGAACCTGGACGTGCTCTATCGCGCGGCGGCGGGGCCTAAGGAGAAGTATCGTGACCCGCAAGCGGCCCATATTGCGACCAGAGCAGCGGACCCCGCGAAGTATGATCAGTTAATGGCGGATTTCTTGAAAAAGTATGTGGATTAAGGAAGTCTAAAGGCTGGTTGACAAGTTTTCATTATCTGGTAACATATTAAATGGTAATCATTACTGTTTACATATTTGGCGGAGAAATGGGATGAGTCGATTGAAGCATGAGACACACAATTTTCGCTGGCGCGGGCTATGGGCCGTGCTGGCTATCTTAATGGTGGGAGTTGCCCTGAGTGGCTGTGGGGCGACGTCCACCACTAAGCGTGCCCCCAATCACATCCAGGTGGTCGCAACGCTGGGGTTCTATGGTGAAGCAGCGCAGGCTATTCTAGGCGACCGCGGACAGGTGACCACGGTCATCAATAGTCCCAGCATTGATGCCGAGAGTTATGAGCCGGACGTGAAGACGGCTAAGCTGGTCGCTAAGGCCGATGTCGTGATAGAGAATGGCCTGGGTTACGATAGCTGGATGGACCGTGTTGTCGCGGCTAACGATGACGCTCAGACGAAGAAGCTCACGATTGGCACGCTCATGGGGAAGAAGACGGGGGACAATCCGCATCTCTGGACCGATCCAACGACGATGGTCAAGGTCACGCGGCACCTCGTTACCCAATTCAGCAAGCTGGAACCCAAGCACGCCGCCGAATTTAAGCGACGGGGCGCGGCCTATGAACGCCAGCTCGCGGTCTTACCGCGGTTGGCCCAGAGATTGGCCCGACACAGCAACCACCAGCAGGTTGCGGTGAGCGAACCCGTCTTTGATTTTGCCTTAAAGGCGATGGGCTACCGGATCAGCGATAGCCATTTTGCCCAGTCGATTGAGGAAGATAGCGACCCGACACCGGCCGACATCACCGACTTGCAAGATCAGATTAAGCACCACCGAATCGCCTTTTTCGTGGAAAATACACAAAATACCAGTAAAAATGTGACGGCGATGGTCAATCTGGCGAAACGCCACAACATCCCCATCGTCAAGGTCACGGAGACCATGCCGGTGCATCAGAGCTACCGGACGTGGATGTTGAAGCAGTACCAGCAAGTCCAACGCATTCAAGCTAAGGAGGGACAGTCGTAATGGCCAGTGCACCCATTTTAAAATTAGAACATCTCGGGGTGACCTTTCCCAACCATCCCGTCTTTAGCGACCTCAACCTGACGATTCGCCAAGGTGAGGTCTGGAGTATTATTGGCAAGAACGGTGTGGGGAAGACTACGCTGATGCGGACTATCCTGCACCAGCTACGGCCCACCCACGGTAAGATTACCTACTTACCGAGCCAAAATGAGGTGACGATCGGCTACGTGCCGCAATTTCGAAACATTGACGCCGACTATCCATTAACCATCAAGGACTTCGTCGGGTTGAACCTGACCGGGTGGAAGCTACCCTGGCTGTCGGCCAAGGAGCGGGCCAAGGTGGCTAAAATTCTGGACCAGACGGGTTTACGCCAACTGGCCAAGCGACCGATCGGGCAGGCCTCCGGTGGGGAAAAGCAAAAGGCTTATCTGGCGCAAGCTTTGGTGGAAGCACCCAACCTGTTGATTTTAGATGAATCGACGGCCAGCTTGGACCCCGTGACCAAGACGGAGTTGCTGGACCTCGTTGCCGAGCTAAACCAGCGGCTTCATCTGACCGTGCTCTTTGTCACGCACGATATTCCGATGGCTCAGAAGTATACGCAACACTACTTGATGTTGACGCCTAGTGGCATCGAGCAGGGACCGATTGAGAAGTTGACGACTGAAAAGGTGTGGGAGGGCGAAAATGTTTAGTTATGAATTTATGCGCAACGCCTTCGCGGCTGGGACCATCATCGCCATTATCTGTGGGATCATGGGCGTCTTTGTCATCGCGCGGAACATGTCGTTTCTGACGCACACGTTGTCCGAGATTGGCTTCTCTGGGGCGGCCTTCGGGGTCTTCGCCGGTTGGGCCCCCTTAAACGGGATGTTGCTGTTTACGGTCGTCAGCTCGGTAATTGTCGGGCAGTTGTCGGCACGCTCCGAACGACGCGAGGCGGCCACCAGTGCCATTTCTGCGCTGTTTATTGGACTGGGAATTTTATTTCTGTCATTGGCCAATAAGAATGCCAGCTATGCCACCAGCATTTTATTCGGGAGTGTCATTGGGATTAGCGCCGGTGACGTCCGACAAATGTTGTGGTTGTCGCTGTTCGTCCTGATTGTGATCTTCGTGATCTATCGGTTCTTGAAGTTCGATTCGTTTGATCACACGGGGGCGCGGGTCAAGGGACTGTGGACCAACGTCCTGTCGATTACCTTCTTGGTCCTGCTGGCGCTAAGTGTCAGTGTGGCCGCTCAAATCGTGGGGTCCCTGTTGATTTTTATTCTATTGACCCTACCGGCGGCCACGGCGAAGTACTTCGCCCACACGGTCGGCGGCATGATGGTGCTAGCGATTGCCCTAGCTCTGATCGGGGTGTGGAGCGGCCTGGTCCTGAGCTACGTGACCAACTTCCCCGTGTCCTTCTTCATCGCGGCGATCGAGGCCATCTTCTACTTTATCGCATTGGGCTGGCAACGGCTTCAAACGGCAGAATAGGATGATAATCCCTCGAAATCTGACCGACTATAATGAATTAAATTAAAAGTGATGTGAGCTGTGGTCCAACAACGTTTGACGCTGTTGGGGTGCAGCTCTTTTGTCGGCTAACGGTGGTTATTAGTTGAGTCCGGCCGGTGAAAACTGTAGGCTGAGGATGAGCTGGCAGCTTGACGGTTGCTGGTGGGGTGGCGTTTGACCGCCTCCCGGTCGGTGAAACCTTGATGAAAAGCAGACCGCTTTCAACTGGTTTTCAGAACCAGATAAGCTTACGATTCACTTTCATTTTGGTAAAAACGGCAAAAAATTATTAATTCTAACCGAAATGTAACGAAAAACCCGAACATTTATGCTAAAATTGGGCTTACAATTAACTCTAAAGAAATTGTTGAGGTGAAGAGGTTGAAAGTCAGAAGAAGTGACCGGTTAGTCGATATGACCCGGTATTTATTAGAACGACCGCACCAACTGGTGTCGTTGACATTTTTTGCTGCGCGGTATGAGTCGGCCAAGTCTTCCATCAGTGAAGATTTGACGATTTTGAAACGGACCCTCCAAGCCCGTGGCACTGGCCTGCTGGAGACCGTGCCCGGGGCCGCTGGTGGTGCCCGTTTTATCCCTTACATTTTACGAGAAGAAGCCGAAAAGTTTGTCGATGAGATGATTACGGAATTGTCCGAAGCCGACCGGTATCTCCCCGGTGGCTATGTTTACATGTCCGATATTCTTGGGCGGCCGTCTGCTCTGCGTCAGATTGGGCGGATCTTAGCCACACAGTACCTGAACCAGTCGGTCGATGTCGTGGTGACGGTGGCAACGAAGGGGATTCCATTGGCCCAAAGTGTGGCCAACTACCTGAACGTGCCGTTTGTGATTGTCCGGCATGACTCACAGATTACGGAAGGCTCCACGGTGAGTGTGAACTACGTGTCCGGCTCGACCAAGCGTATCGAACGCATGGCCCTGTCTAAGCGCAGTGTGAAGCCTAATTCGCGGGTTCTGATTGTGGATGACTACATGAAGGGCGGCGGGACCGTGGGTGGTCTGCGTTCCCTCGTGGACGAATTCGATTCACAACTCGCCGGAGTCGCCGTCTTTGCCGAAGGTGATTTTGACGGTCAACGGACCGTTAGCAAGTACACGTCTTTACTGAAGATTCAGACGGCGGACGAACAGATCCGCGTGGCACCAGGCAATTACCTGACCCAGATCTTTGGTGACGACCAGAATTCATTAAATTAGGAGATATCGGAATGAGCACTAGAAATACGATTATCCTCGCAGCCGGTAAGGGTACGCGGATGAAGTCAAAGTTGTACAAGGTTCTGCATCAGGTTTGTGGCAAGGCCATGGTCGACCACGTGTTGACGCAGGTGGAAAAGACCAACATGGATCAAGTCGTAACGATCGTGGGTTACGGCGCCGATGACGTGAAGGCCACGCTGGGTGACCGGACGCAGTACGCCTTACAGGCCAAGCAATTGGGAACTGGGGATGCCGTCTTACAGGCGGAACCGATCTTAAAGGACGAAGACGGGACCACGCTGATTGTCAGTGGGGACACGCCACTATTCCAGGCCGAAACGTTTGAAGACCTATTCGCTTACCATGAAGCTAAGCACGCGGCCGCAACGATCTTAACGTCCGTGGCGCCTGATCCAACGGGTTACGGTCGGATTGTGCGTAATAACATTGGCATCGTGGAAAAGATTGTGGAACAAAAGGATGCCACTTCCGAAGAACAAGAAATTCACGAAATCAACACGGGCGTCTACGTTTTCGACAATAAGAAGCTGTTCGCCGCCCTTCATGAAACGTCTAACGACAATGCGCAGGGCGAATACTATTTGACCGACGTGATTGAAATCTTGAAGCACCAAGGAGACATCGTGGCCGCTTATAAGATGGCGGACTTCGATGAATCCATGGGGGTTAACGACCGAGTGGCCTTGGCCAACGCAACGAAGATTATGCGTCAACGGATTAACGAACAACACATGCGTGACGGGGTAACCTTGATTGACCCCGAGACCACGTACATCGACGCTGGCGTGAAGATTGGGGCCGACACGATCATCGAACCCGGCGTGCTCCTCAAGGGCGACACGGTGATTGGTGAGGACTGCTATATCGGCGCGCACTCCGAATTACGGAATGCCAAGTTGGCCGATCACGTCACGGTCACGTCCTCCTTACTGGAAGACTCCGACATGGCCAGTGGATCTAACATTGGCCCTAACAGCCATTTGCGTCCGGAATCCCACATTGGGCCTAAGGTACACCTGGGGAACTTTGTGGAAGTCAAGAAGGCAACGATTGGCGAAGGCACCAAGGTGGGCCATTTGACTTACGTTGGGAATGCCAAATTGGGCAAGCACATCAACGTGGGGTGTGGTGTGGTCTTTGTCAATTACGACGGCAAGCACAAGCACGAAACCACGGTGGGCGACGATGCCTTCATCGGCTCCAACTCGAACTTGGTTGCCCCATTGACGGTCGCCGATCACAGCTTCATCGCGGCCGGTTCGACGATTACCGATGCCGTCAACAAGTTTGACATGGCGATTGCCCGGCAACGGCAGACCAACAAACCCAATTATTACCAGAAACTCCCGTATCGCGGTGAAGATTAAGCTGAAGGTCTTGTGTTTCGAGACCCGATAGCATAAAATTATTGTAGTAAATTCTGGCAGATTATTTGCTATTGGAGGAAATTATGGCTACGCAATATTTTGACCCTAAACTAAAGATTTTTGCGTTAAACTCCAACAAACCGTTAGCCCAAAAGATTGCTAACGAAGTTGGTGTTGAATTAGGGAAAACTTCGGTGGACCGGTTCAGTGACGGCGAAATTCGCATTAACATCGAACAGAGTGTCCGGGGAAGCCACGTCTACGTGATCCAATCGACGTCGGCACCGGTTAACGACAACTTAATGGAACTGTTGATCATGATTGATGCCTTACGGCGCGCGAGTGCGGCTACCATCAACGTGGTCATTCCGTACTACGGTTACGCCCGGCAAGACCGGAAAGCCCGCTCCAGAGAACCCATTACGGCTAAATTGGTGGCCAACATGCTCCAAACAGCCGGCGTGACGCGGGTCTTGGCTTTGGACTTGCATGCGGCTCAGATTCAAGGGTTCTTCGACGTTCCCGTGGATCACTTGATGGGCGCACCACTTCTGGCCGATTATTTCCTGACAAACCACTTGGACGAAGATGCCGTCGTCGTTTCACCCGATCACGGTGGGGTGACGCGGGCACGGGCTCTGGCCGAATTCTTGAAGGCACCAATTGCCATCATTGATAAGCGGCGTCCCCGGGCTAACGTGGCCGAGATCATGAACATCATTGGTGATGTCAAAGGCAAACGTTGCATCATGATCGATGATATGATCGATACGGCGGGGACCATTACGTTGGGTTCCCAAGCCTTGATGGACGCTGGCGCGAAGGAAGTCTACGCTAGTTGTACGCATCCGGTGCTCTCAGGCCCTGCGATCGAACGGATCAAGAAGTCACCGATCAAGAAGTTGGTGGTGACGGATTCCATCCAATTAACAGCAGACAAGCAGATCGAAAAGATTCAACAAATTTCCGTCGGTCCCCTGATTGGTCAAGCCATCAAGCGGATCAACGAAAACCGGCCGGTCAGCCCATTGTTCAAGAATCGTTTCCGGAGTCACGAACAATAAAACAGACGAAAAACTTGAGCGGCGCTGAGCGTGGGCTCAAGTTTTTTCTATAATTTTTTTGATAAGTCAACCGTTAGAATTAGTCCACTCGACACATTTGGTGGTTGGGTAGCCGACCTCTAACAAAGGGTATCGGCTCTGGGCTGACGGTTGATTGAAGGGAGTTTACGGTATGAGAAGTTGGCAAAGATGGACGACCGGCTGGCTGGGCGGTGGCCTAGTCGTGGCCTTGGCCATGCGAATTCTGGGGCAACCGTTGATGGTGATTGGTAATCTACTGTTCATGGTCGGCCTAGCGCTGGTTATTTTTGGTTTAATTTGCGTCCTAGCGAAGGGGCATCTCTTCACGGGGTGGCGTCATCGGCGTAAGAAGGGACAAGATCCCTTGCCTGGGGAAAAGGTTGGCGTGCGCCACGTGGCCAGTGTAAAAAATTCCCCCATCGTCTTTAACGGTGGCGCCCGGTTTGGCTTAGCAGCGGGGGCTTGCTACATCGTGGTCGGGATTGTTTTGACCTTGTTCTAATGCGTTATGAACCGATTGGCCTGGTATGTCTTAGTTGAGGAGCCTTACGTTGACCATTGGTTTTTAAGTAGTGAAGCATCGCTAAATGGTTTGGCCCCCAAAGTTTACCAAGTCATCAGGTAGCCGCTCAAATGGTTTCTCGAAGCTGACACCGAGACTAAGGTGAAGGGTGAAGGGAAGTCAGGTCTGATGATGACAAAAAATATTGGCGTTTTAATTGGCGCTATGTTAATCGGTGGGGCCGTCTGGGCTGTGAGTGGGCATCACGCGGTAAGGTTAGTTGCGGCGGATAAAACGCCGGTGGCACGGCTCGCACCACGAGAAAGCAAACGCCCCACCGTAGAACCCGTCGGTCGACGCGGCGGGGGCACAACCAACGCGGAACACGAACCCATCGTGCCCAGCCATGACGCGAAGAACACGGCACCCACGGGGCAAGCCGATTGACCGCTTGCTGGTGGGAATCGGCTCTGAACTTTAGTGGCAAGCGTTAACTTTGATGAGTATGAAGACCTTTACTGTCTGATTTCAATTGGACGGCGAAGGCCTTTTTATCGTCCGAAGATGCAGGGATGACTAAGAACGTATAAAAATAGACGGCCGCAAGCGGACCGTCCAAGAAGTAATTAATTTGAATTTTCATGTATCAAAATGTGTCAATAACTGGAAATTACTAACGTGACGCTAACAATAGTGATGAAACCAGCGGCGTTGCAGTTGCAGCCCATGGCGTAACGACTCAAACAAGCCGCTGCGGTACAGGCACTATCTTAGCCGTGAGTGAGTCAAATTTCGCGAACGGTAAGGCGACCAGTCCAGCCCAATCCAATGCCGCCGTAACGGCTCGTTAGGTTAGTCCAAGGCGTACTTGCGAATGGCCGCCGCGACGCCATCTTCGGCGTTCGTCAGCGTCACCGCTTGGGCGGCGTCCTTGATTTCGTCAATGGCGTTCCCCATTGCGACGCCTAGACCAGCATATTGAATCATGGTCAGGTCATTGCCTTGATCGCCCAGGGCCATGACTTCATCGGCCGTGAAGCCCAGCTTCGTTGCCAATTCACCCAACGTATTTCCCTTGCTGGCCTTCTTGTTCATGACTTCGATGAAGAAGGGTGTGCTTTGAACCACATAGTAGCGGTCGCGAATCTCTTGGGGAATTTCACGGTTGACGCGGTTGATGGTGTCCGGATCGTCAACGAACATGGCCTTGGAAATGGTCAGGTCGCGGTCCATCTCGCCAACTTCGCGGTAACGAATTAGCATCCGCACGAGATTACTTTCGAAGATGGTGTAGCCGCTGATGTCCTTGTTGGCCGTGTAGATGTAGTCTGGCGTTTCAATCTGGAAGTGGATCTGTAGCTTCCGGGAAAGGGCTTCGAGGTCGATATAATCGTCGAAGCTCAGGGAGTGATTGGTCATCATCTTGCCGGAGACCGTCTGTGAAACGGAGCCGTTGTAGGTGATGGCGTACTGTTCGTCACCGCTGAGACCGAGTGCGTCGAGGTAGGGCTGCACACCAGTCAGGGGCCGGCCGGTGCAGAGCACCACTTTAATCCCTTTGGCTGAAGCGGCTTGGACCGCCTCAATCGTGGCTGGTGCCAGTTCGTTCTTTTCGTTCAGTAGGGTCCCGTCGATATCAATCGCAATCATCTTAATTGTCATGTTGTTGTCAATTCTCCTTTTATGCTAAGTCTGGGTTCAATGCGTATTTATAAATGGCCGCCGCCACGCCATCCGCTGCGTTGGTTAGGGTTGTCACGTCGGCGGCCGCCTTGACGCGGTCGTTAGCGTTTCCCATGGCAACCCCCAACCCAGCGGTGGTGATCATCGGTAAATCATTGTCTTGGTCGCCCAGCGCCATCACGTTGGCTAAGTTGTAGCCGAGATGTTGGGTGAGGTCACACAGGGCGTTTCCCTTGCTGGTTTGCGGGTTCATCACCTCGATGAAGTGGGGGTCGGTACGCACCACGTAGAAACGTTTAGCCAGCGCCGGGGGTAAAGTGAGCGCGTCAATCTTGGCCACCTCGTCGATGAAGACGGCGGTCGGCATTAACAGCTGCGGGTCCATCGCCGCGGCCTCGCGGAAGCGCAGGGGTAAGTGCACGAGCTGACTCTCCTTAACCGTATACGGGCTGATGTCGCGATCGGCCGTGTAGAGGTGGTGAGGCGTGACTACGTGGAAATGAACTTGAGCCTTACGGGCAAACGCTTCGAGATCGACATAGTCAGCGTAGCTTAGCGCGTGGCTAAGCAACACGCGCCCGGCGACCGTTTGGACCAACGAGCCGTTGTAGGTAATGGCAAATTGGTCATCGCCCTGAAGTCCCAGCGCGTCCAGATACGGTTGGACGCCGGATAGGGGCCGGCCGGTACACAGCACGACCTTGAGACCCGCGACGCTCGCGGCTTGAACGGCGGCAATGGTGGCCGTGGTCAGTTCGTTTTGTGGATTGAGCAGGGTGCCGTCGATGTCCACGGCAATCAGCTTGATGGTCATTTAATCAGATTCTTTCCGGTCAATCAGTTGGTGGTTCTGGATATAACTACCGAATTCATCGAAGACGGGTTGGAAGATTTCCGGCGCGTCGTTCCCCGGGTTCAACATTTCCTTGGGGAAGAAGAACCGCTGGTCGCCGGTAAACTTGCCCCGAATGGCATTGACCAAGTCGGAGACCGTCGAGAGTTCGCGCAGACTGCCATCCGGTTCCTGGAGTTCAATCTGTGTCAGGGGATGGGTGACTTTCGGGTCGTAGGCGTCGTCGTACGGCAGGTCATAGCTATTGTCCGTGGCCGTGTAGTAGTCAGTGTTGAAGCCGACCGATCCAATTAATTCGCGGAGGTGGGGCAACTGGTCCTTGGTCGTCGCGTCAAAGATGGCGCTCTTGAGCGGCTTACGGTCCAAGAAACGGTGATCCAGATCGGACAGAATTTCGTCCGGGGACTGCCGCCAGTGGGTAAAGTAGGTGGTCAGCACGCCATCATCGAGGTTGAGGTAGTCGTCGAGGTCGAATTGATGATTGAAGAAGGGCAGTAGGAGGTGGGGAATGAAGCTCTCATCACTCTTCCCCGCCTGGTACAGTTCGTTGGCTCGACCCAGCAGATGGTCCAAGATAACCTCCATGGCCCGCGATACCGGGTGGAAGTAGACCTGCTGGTACATTTGAAAGCGGCTGACGATGTAGTCTTCGACGGCGTGCATCCCGTTCATGGCAAAGGCGATGCCGTCCTTGTATGGTCGCATGACCCGTAGAATCCGCGTCAGGTCAAAGGTTCCGTACTCGGTTCCCGTGAAGTAGGCGTCGCGGAGCAGGTAATCCATTCGATCGGCATCGATTTGGCTGGAAATCATCTGGACCACTTGTGGATTCGGATAGGTCTTTTGAATGACACTGGCCACTTCTTGCGGAAAAGTTGGACTGACCCGCCGCAGAATTTGGTTGACTTCCGTCTTTGGCGAGGTCAGAATCTCGGCCGTAATGGCTTCGTGGTCGGTGTGGAAGATGTGCTCAAAGGTGTGGGAGTACGGACCGTGGCCGATGTCGTGGAGTAGCGCGGCACACAGTGCGGTCAAGCGCTCACGGTCGTCCCAACCGCCATCGCCCGGTGTTTGGGTGGGATAGTTCCGTTGGAAGTTATCGCAGATTTGCCGGGTCACCTCGTAGACGCCCAGCGAGTGGGTGAAGCGGGAATGTTCTGCCCCGTGAAAGACCAACGAGGCCGTGCCCAATTGCTTGATACGGCGTAAGCGCTGGAATTCTCGGGTGTTGATAAGGTCTAAGATGACTTGATGCTGAACATAGATATAATTGTGCACGGGATCCCGGAGAACTTTCTCACGGGGTAGTCGCGCGGTTGCATAGCTCACAGTGATTCCTCCTGACATCTTGAAATGATGAGGCATGTGATTCTGAACCAATTGATTCCGAGTTAATCAGCTTGAATAAAGTAATCTATTAATCGGTCGTGAGGCGTGGTTGGCGGCGGGTCATTTGGGCAGTGGCCCGTTCCAGACTCGTCGTGAAGCGTGGTTCCGCCATCATGGCGGCCAGTTTGGCTCGGCTGACGTTCAGGCCAACCGTGTCACAGGCCGTTAAAAAACGTTGCTCGGCGTCGGCTACGGTGAGTGGCTGGTCCAGCAAGGCCGCGGTCGTGGTCATGACGGCGGGATCAACGTCTGGAAAATGCCAGGCGTTGGCTTGGCCGTTGAGTCCGGCCCGGTAGAAGCTACGAATCAAATCACCGCGCATCCCTTGATCGCCGGTAACGCTCAGGTACAGCATGGTTACCAGTGCTTGGGTACTTCGGCGCTGGGCAATCCCAGCGATTTTAAGGCCGTTAACGCTTAGATCATAATCGCCCGGGCAGTAGGAACGCGTAATCTCGTAGTGTTCCAGGGCCAATTCGGGCCAGGCGGCGGCCACGAGCTGCGTCATCTGGGCGTAGGCCGTCTCGACGCTCAGTGGCGGGGTGGTCAGTGGGGAGAAGAGAGAAACGTTGAGGACGCCCCCGTCCGCCACCACGGCTAGTCCGCCGGAATTTCGGAGAACGTAGTCGTAGCCATAGCGCTGAACGGCTCTAATGGCCGCTGTCAGCGCGGGGAGCCGTTTATCCTTAAGTCCCATGATCACGGTCGGTTGCATCGTCCAGAAGTGCAGTATCGGCTGTTTAAGGTGTGGTACGAGGTCGAGCAGGGCATTGGTGTAGCCGAACGCGAGATTCTTCTGATCGGCCGGAATAGGTGTGGAGACGACCTGAATCCGGTCAGTGGGTAAGTCTAAGGGGCCCATCACCCCACCACCTTTCGTCAAGTTATTACGATGTCTCCATTATACTAGAAAACGAGGGTGGCGTCATGGTCTGGACCAATCTAACTTGCTCTTGGCTGAGGAAAAGCTAAAAATAAGCTGGATCCACTTACAAGATTAGGTGTTGTCAGCGACCTTGTCTGAACTAGCCGCCTTACCGTTCGCCAAATTTGGTCTGGATCGCGGTGGGGAGGACGGGCCAAGCCAAAGGGCGGTCTTGTCCCTCGCTTTGAGCCGGTAGACCGCGTCTCGAAGACGCCATTTTCCAAGCAACTCACTTGGAAAATCCCACGGCTGAGACCAAATTTGACTCACTCACGGCTATATGAGCTGGGCTCAACTAATATTGATAAGATTGCCGTCCCAGCGATGTAATCGCCCATTGGGTGGCTTCAACAGTTCGTAACCGGAATCTCTGACAGTTGCAGGTGGTCGATGACGATCAATTTAATAGATTTTAGTCTAATTAGCTGGAAATTAGGAGCTGCTTGGAACTTCCAATTTTTAAGTGACCATTTAAGATGATTTTCCCGCCCCACAAGAGCATAAAAAGTAGGCTTTCCGCGGCAAATGAACTATAATTAATCCAGACAATTCACGGAAAGGAAGTGTGCAGATGGATCAATTATCAGCGGGAGTGCCCGTGATGATTCACCTAGAGACCCATATCAAACAAAACGATGATGTTTCTGACTATCAATTGGATGTTGACGGTCAGCTCGTCCAGATGGGGGCTAACCTTTACTTACGGTACCTCGAACCCGACAACGATACCGGGGAGAAGACGCCGGTGACCATGAAGTTCACGCCGCAAGGGGAGGTTCACCTGACCCGTAACGCCGAGGCGGAACTGCGCCTACATTTTATTAGTGGCAAACGCGTGACGGCCCGGTACAACACCCCTTATGGCATCATGCCGATTGAAACCGTGACCCCATATCTGGAAACGAGTTTTAAGGAAAAACCCTTTAGTGGTAACGTTAAGATTGATTACTTACTGTATGCCGGTGAAGAATTGGTCGGGAACTACAAGATTAGATTGCAATTTACGGCATAAGCGAGTATCATATTTCGTAGACTGTGGAAAGGACGTGCACCAGTTTGGAATTAAAAGTCTTTGAGGGCCAGAATAAAAAGGAATTATCAATGATCGAAGTTGCGCACGCGATTTTGTCGCAACACGGCGATGTGATGGCATTTGCTGACTTAGCAAACGCCGTCCAAGCTTATTTAGGCGACAGCGATGCCGAAGTTCGTGACCGGCTGTCCCAATTCTATACGGATTTAAATGTCGATGGTAGTTTCATTTCTCTGGGTGATAACCTTTGGGGACTGCGAACTTGGTATCCGTTTGAATCCATCGATGAAGCAACGGTTCACGCCGAGGAAGATGAAGATCAACCAAAGCGTAAGAAGCGTAAGAAGGTTAACGCCTTCTTGGCCGACACGACCGATGACGATGACGTGATCGATTACGATGACGACGATCCAGAAGATGATGACACGACCGCTTACGCCGCCAATGACGACGATGACGATGACAGTGCCACTGGGTCAGGGCCAGATCTGGGTAAGTTACAGACCGGCTTAGGCATCGATGACGATGATGAAGAAGACGATACAGAAGACATCCCTGATGGTATCGAAGATCAGCTTTCTCAAATGGAAGCCCCAGATGATGATACCGACAATCTCGACTTTTCCGCCGATGACGACGAAGAAGACGATGATGAAGATGACGACAGCGATCAGAAATAAATTTTTAATGTTCGCTTGACCTTCAGCCAAAAAACAGGTACTATATTTTTTGGGCTCCTTGCTACTTGTAGCGAGGACAACTGGACGGTGAAGTAGCTCCCTATTCCGAATGAATAGGGAGCTTTTTTATAGTTTTAAATCCCTAAATAATCTTACAAGGAGTTTGCACATGACCAAATATATTTTTGTGACTGGCGGCGTGGTTTCATCACTAGGTAAGGGGATTGTTGCGGCATCCCTGGGACGGCTGCTTAAGAATCGCGGTCTCAACGTAACCATTCAGAAATTCGATCCGTACATCAACGTGGATCCCGGTACGATGAACCCTTATCAACACGGGGAAGTCTTCGTGACGGATGACGGGACCGAAACGGATTTGGACTTAGGTCATTACGAACGTTTCATCGATAACAATCTGAACAAGTACTCGAACGTGACGACTGGTAAGATTTATTCGGAAGTTTTGGAAAAAGAACGGCGGGGTGACTACCTGGGAGCAACTGTGCAAGTGATCCCACACATCACCGGCATGATTAAAGAAAAAATCATGCGCGCCGGAAAGACGCTGGGCGCCGACTTCGTGATTACCGAAATCGGGGGGACCGTTGGGGACATCGAATCACAACCGTTCCTGGAAGCCATTCGGCAGATGAAGTCCGAAGTGGGCGACGAAAACGTGGTCTACATTCATACGACGTTAGTGCCAACGCTACACGCGGCTCACGAAATGAAGACGAAGCCCACGCAACATTCCGTGCGGGAACTTCGGAGCATTGGGATTCAACCCAACATTTTAGTGGTCCGGACGGAAAATCACATTACCGATGAGATGCGGCAAAAGATTGCGTTGTTCTGTGACGTTCAACCTTCCGCGGTGATTGAATCCATGGATGTGCCAACGATTTACTCGATTCCATTGCGTTTACAAGAACAAGGCTTAGACCAAATCGTGCTGGATCACTTCAAGGTGGACGCACCCAAGGCCGATATGGCTAAGTGGTCGAAGATGGTGGATCACATGCAAAACCTGAAGCGGACCATCAAGATTGCCTTGGTTGGGAAGTACGTCGGCTTACACGACGCCTACATCTCCGTGGCGGAAGCCTTGCAACACGCCGGTTATCCGGTGGATGCCAAGATTGACCTCGACATGATCGACGCCGAGAAGATTACGGCGGACAACGTGGCGGATATGTTGGGTAGCGCCGACGGGATTATCGTGCCCGGGGGCTTCGGTGACCGTGGGATTGAAGGCATGATTACTGCCATCAAGTACGCGCGGGAACAAGACGTGCCGTTCCTCGGGATTTGCCTGGGGATGCAAGTGGCCAGCATCGAATTTGCCCGGGACATTCTGGGCTACAAGGACGCCAACTCAACGGAAATGGACCCAGAGACTAGCCACAAGATTATTGACTTGATGGCCGATCAGACGGACGTTCACGAAATGGGCGGGACCCAACGGCTAGGGTTGTACCCTTGCAAGCTGAAGCCGGGTAGTAAAGCGGCGGCGGCTTACGACAACCAAGAAATGGTGCAAGAACGCCACCGTCACCGTTACGAATTCAATAACCAATACCGCGCTGAAATGGCGGCTAAGGGTCTGGTCTTCTCCGGAACCTCACCAGACGATCACTTGGTAGAAGTGATTGAATTACCAAAGAAGAAGTTCTTCGTGGCATCCCAATACCACCCAGAGTTCCTCTCCCGGCCAAACCGTCCGGAAGGGTTGTTCCGCGACTTTATTAAGGCAGCAAGCGAAGCATAGAGTGTGGAAGCAGGCGATTAGCTAGCGAGCATTAACGTCAATCAGGTGAAAAGCCTGGGCTTGGCTTTTGGCCTGATTGGGGTTAAGCGCAACTGGCTGCCTGCTGGAACACGTTTCGGCTGTGTGAAATTGGTGCGGAAACTTCGAATCAAAGAAGCAGTTATTCCAGAAAAAGCCCGGGCTTGGCTTTTTGCTTAGCGGGGTTAAGCGCAACTGGCTGCCTGCTGGAACACGTTTCGGCTGTGTGGGGTTGGTGCGGAAACTTCGACGCTAACCAACCGGCCAGCTAGACCCCTTAGTGTGACAAGGGTAACGCCCAGTATAATAGTGGTAGTTGCGTGCTGACCGCCTTACCGTTCGCCAAATTTGGTCTGGATCGCGGTGGGAAGGACGGGCCAAGCCAAAGGGCGGTCTTGTCCCTCGCTTTGAGCCGGTAGCCCGCGTCTCAAAGACGCCATTTTCCAAGCGAACCGCTTGGAAAATCCAACGGCTGAGACCAAATTTGACTCACTCACGGCTACATGAGGCGTATCCAATAACTGACCGAACGTTGCCATGCCAGCGATGTCTCCGCACGTTCAGTGGCTTTCAATCATCGTAACCGGAGGCAGACGGAGATGGAGGTAGCCGTGACAGCGGTGTTAGCTGACGTCCCGAGTCAGCTTACAGCGCGGGACGTGTTTGGAGACTGGCGAATTTTGCTAGGCTTCAAACCGAGCCGGAGGACCGCTCCTCAGGCCGCAGGCGGTCCCCACAGCGCCGGAATCTCTGGCTGCCGCAGGTGGTGTTGATGACTCGTCTAATGGCGATGAACCCTGTCAACTGGGGATCGGGGCATGTTCGCAAACTTTCAACCTTCAGTCATACAGATCAAAATGGCACCACATTCCCGTTCATTCGGGAAATGTGGTGCCATTTTTTATCCATTTTTTCGCGTTACCTAAGGTTCAATAATGTTGGCTACGGCCGCCTCAATCGCCGGAATCAGCGGACTGTTGGCGTCAATGCCGGTCTGATCGAAGCGGTCCTGCCACCAGTTGCGGCGAATCGTCTGAACCTGGTTCACGACCGTTTCACCTGCAGGCGTTAACGTCAGGAGTTGTGTCTTGCCAGTGCCGGCCGTTTTGGTCAGGTAGCCGAGGCCCAGAATCTTATTGACCTCGCGGGTAGTCAGTCCCTTGTCAATCACCAAGGTTTTGGCGACTTGATTTTGGCTGACGGCGGGGTGTTCGTGCACGGTAAGCAGGACACAGGCGGCCGTGGGATTTAATCCCAGGGTAGCGAAGGCCTTGCGCGTGTCCTTATAATATTTTCGATGCAAGATGGAAATGTCTTGCGCCAAGTATCCTAGATCTTTCATGGCTCATTCAGTTCCTTTCCCCGAAATGTTCTGTGTTGACAAAACAACTTAAGGCAATTATGATAGATCTAAGTTGACTTGTCAACACAACTAAAAAATAAAAGGCGGGGTTCACGGTGAAAGATACGAAGACTGGTGCACAAGCACTGATTCAAAGCATGATTAATCAAGGCATTAAGTATGTTTTTGGTATTCCAGGAGCCAAGGTCGACCAATTGTTTGAGGGGATTCAGTATAGCAAGGATCCTCGGACGCCCAAGCTAATCATCACGCGTCACGAACAGAATGCGGCGCTGATTGCTTCCGGAATTGGCCGGATCACGGGGAAGCCTGGCGTGGTCGCCACCACGTCCGGCCCCGGTGTGTCCAATCTGACCACGAGTCTGATCACGGCAACAGCCGAAGGGGACCCCGTCGTTGCGTTGGGTGGTCAGGTGCCCCAAGACGATATTGGCCGGTTAACTCACCAGAGTATTCCCAGCAAGGAGCTCTTGAGTTCGGCCACGAAGTCTAGCGTGGAAGTTCAGAACGCCAACAGTCTTTCCGAAGCCTTTGCCAACGCCTATCAGACGGCCGTGGCACCCAAGGCCGGCGCAACCTTTATTTCCCTACCGCAAAACGTGTTAAATGGTACCGTCGACCGGCCGGAAATCAAGGCCGTGCCGAGCGTGGACCAGGGGGTGGCCGACGCCGCTACCGTCGACGCCATCGTGGAAAAGATTCAACACGCCAAGTTACCGGTCATCTTAGCCGGTATGCGGGCTTCCGCCAGCAATGTGACGAGTGCCATTCGTGAATTACTTCAGCACGCGGCGATTCCCGTGGTGGAAACGTTCCAAGGGGCCGGCGTGGTTTCACGCGACCTCGTCTCCAACTACTTCGGTCGGGTGGGCTTGTTCCGTAACCAGGTCGGCGATAACCTATTGAAGCAAAGCGATCTGGTCATCACGGTGGGATACGATCCCGTGGAGTACGAAGCGCGGATCTGGAACGCCGATCGGACGGGCGATGTGATTAGTCTGGATAGCGTGGTTCCCGAGATCACGACGGACTATCAACCCGAGATGGTGGTTCACGCCGATATCGCCAAGACGTTGCGGGCCATTGTGCAAAAACTTCCAGCCGACTGGGCGTTGGCTGAAGACGTGCAGGCCGAGCTCGACAAGTCGGGTAAGACGCTGTCCGACCAAGCCGAGGCACCGGTCGCTGACGATGAACATGGGATTCACCCGCTGGCCATCATCCAAGCTCTACAGAATAAAGTCAATGATGAGACCACTGTGACGGTCGACGTCGGTAGTTTCTACATCTGGATGGCCCGGTACTTCCGGAGCTACCAACCACGGCACTTGCTGTTCAGTAACGGGATGCAGACGTTAGGCGTGGCCTTTCCTTGGGCGATTGCCGCGGCTTTAGAACGGCCCGGTCAACCGATCGTTTCCGTTTCCGGTGATGGGGGCTTCCTCTTCTCCGGTCAGGAATTAGAAACGGCGGTCCGGTTGAAGCTCCCAATCGTACACTTAATCTGGGACGACGGCGCCTACGATATGGTTAAATTCCAAGAAATTGCCAAATATGGGCATGAGGCTGGCGTCAGCTTTGGTCCCGTGGACTACGTGAAGTACGCCGAAAGCTTTGGGGCAACTGGATTACGGGTCGATCACGCGGCTGATTTAGCCAGCACGTTAGACCAGGCCTTCCAGGCTGAAGGACCGGTCATCGTTCAAATTCCGGTTGACTATCGGGACAATTTAAAACTAAAATCATTATTGTTGAAAGATGTCTTAAGCTAAAGGGAGTAATGATATGAACGAATCAACCTTGTATCAACACGGGACCTTAGCGTTACTGGTGCCGGGACTACTGACCGGGACCTTAACCATGAAGGAATTGCTGGCACACGGCGATACCGGGATTGGTACCGGCGAAGGCTTGGACGGCGAGCTGATCATCTTAGACGGCAAGCCTTATCAGGTCAACAGTCGCGGCGAGGTCAATGTGGTTTCCGATGAATTTACGTTGCCATTTGCCAACAGTCACTTTGCGGCTTACCGGCCCTTGATGACCGTGGAAAATGCCACGCAAGAGGAATTACACGACCAAGTGTTGGGCCTGACTCACGATAATAATACGTTCTTCTCCATTTTGGTGAAGGGAACCTTTACGGACGTGAAGACCCGTGCCGTGGCGAAATCAGGACGGCCATTCAAGTCGTTGGCGGAAACGGCCAAGAACCAGAGCGTCTTCGATCGTAAGGAAGTAGCCGGCACACTGCTGGGCTACTACTCGCCACAACTCTTTGATGGCGCCGCAGTGGGGGGCTATCATGACCACTTTCTCGCGGACACCCACGATTTCGGTGGGCACCTGCTGGGATTCGGTACGGTCACGGGGGATGTTTTGGTTCAGACCTTCTCCACGCTGGAGCAGCATTTACCCGTGGACAATGCGGCTTACCGGGAACATGATTTCTCGAAGGACGATATCACGAGCGTCATTCATCAAGCCGAATAAAGCAACTTAGCATTAACTTAAAAGCACCTCGCCAATCAGAAATGAGTGGCGAGGTGCTTTCTTAGTCTGTTGATGATTTAAGCTTAGAGGCTTGACCGTAAATTCGGTAACACTAGGTTGCGTGCTGGCCACTTTACCGTTTGCCAAACTTGGTCTGAATCGCTGTGGGTAGGATCGGTAAAAGCCAAAGGGCGGTCTTGTCTCTCGTTTTGAGCCGTCAGCCCGCGACTTGGGAACCCTGACAGCCGCAGGCAACACGCGTCATTATTCCGAACGCAATGCCGTGGCCGCATCCTTCTTGGCGGCCATCCGGGCGGGGATGTGTCCCCCAATCATGGTCAGCACGGTGCTGATTACAATCAAGACAATCCCGTGGACCGGATTCAAGTGGGCCACGTTACTCAGGTCGGTTACATTCTTCAAGACCACGTTTATAGGGAAGGTCAGTAGCCAGGCGATGACAACCCCCAGGACCCCAGAACCAACGCCGAGGATAAAGGTTTCGGCGTCAAACACGCGGGTAATATCTTTCTTCCGCGCCCCCAAGGCCTTCAGAATTCCAATTTCCTTGGTCCGTTCGAGGACGGACGTGTAGGTGATGATGGCAATCATAATCATACTCGTGACCAGTGAAATCCCAGCGAAGGCCACCAGTACGTAGGTAATCGCGCTCATCAAGCCGCCGGTCAGGTCGGAAACGGTCCCGGCCATGTCGGTGTAGATGACCTTGTCCGCCTTGCTCTTGCCGTGGTTGTATTTGTCCAGGTACTTGAGCACCTTGTCCTTGTTCTTAAAGGTGTTCGGGTAGATGAGGATGCCAGATGGCGTGGTCGAGCCCCCAAGGTAGCTGACCAGACTGGTCTTGGTATCCTTGTTGACGGATTGGCCGGTCATGACGTTACTGTCGGCCTTCTTCTGAGCCTTGACAATGTCGGAATTCTTGTTGGCCTTGATGATGTTCTGGGTCAACTTATCGCTGTAAATAATTCCGGAAGACAATACGTTTTCAGAGGACTTGGACTTGACCCGTAAGATACCAGCAATCCGAATCGTGGTGTTGTTCTTATTGTTGTAGAGGCTGTTGGTCGCCTTGTTTGGCACGTAATTACCAGTCGGTAAGCTCTGGTAGTAGTCGTTGTTGTTGACGACCTTGAGCTTAGTCCCGACAATCTTGTTGTAGTTTAACTTCTGATTATCCTTGACGTCAAAGTTCAGATTCTTCAAGGCGTTGATGTTGGTCGAGTTATCGCGGTCGACCAGCAGAATCACGTCGTTGGCACTCTTCGGATAGCTTCCGGCCAGCACCTTGTAGTGTTTCTTCAGGAAGTTCGTCCCACCATCGCTAGCACTTGGGTAAACGGACCCGCCAACTCCGGTTGAGCTGGCCATGGCCGCGGACATGGCACTGCCACTGTTGGCACTACTGCTGTCCGTGTTGGAGAAGCTAACGGTCTTGGTCTTTCCATCGGTTTGCCGCAGGAGATTCATCCCCGTGGCGTAGGTGTAGGTGATATTCTTGCTTAAGCTATGGTTAATGTTTTTAACATATTTTAAGTAACCCTTGGTAATCTTATTCTGGTGGACGGATTTATCGGCGTCGCTGACCTTGGCCACGACCTTGTTGGACTTGGTGGTCTTCTTGTCATTCTGCGGCCCGGTGGTCGTCGAGTCCTGCGCCGTCTGCGAAATGGTAATCGGGAACTGCGCCAGCGTGTTGGCCTGCGTCTTGTTGATCTGGGTCTGGAACCCGTTGGACAGGGCCAGAACAATGGCGATCCCGATGATCCCGATACTGGAGGCGAAGGCCGTCAGCGCGGTCCGGCCCTTCTTGGTCCGAATGTTGTTAAAGGACAGCTTCAGCGCGGTCCAGAAGGTCATCTTGGTCTTCTTCAACTTGAACTGTGCGGCATCGGTATGGCCGTCGTAGGGGGCGGAGTCGTGTTGAATCTGACCGTCGGCGAACTCGATGATCCGGTCGGCGTATTCGTGGGCCAGGTCGGGGTTATGCGTCACCATGATGACCAGTCGTTCGGCCGACAGCTCCTTGATGAGCTTCATGATCTCTTCGCTGGTGGCGGTGTCGAGCGCCCCGGTTGGTTCATCACACAGGAGAATCTCCGGTTCATTGGCAATCGCCCGTGCGATGGCGACCCGCTGCAGTTGCCCACCGGATAATTGGTTGGGCTTCTTGTTGATGTGGTCGGTCAGGCCCACGCGGTCGAGAGCCTTGAGGGCCTTTTCCTTCTTCTCGGCGTTGGAGACACCACTCAGGGTCATTCCCATTTCCACGTTGTCGAGGATACTCAGGTGGCTGATAATGTTGTAGCTCTGGAAAATGAAGCCGACGGAATTATTCCGGTAGGCATCCCAGTCGGCGGCGGAGTAATCCTTGGTGGAGCGGCCTTCAATGGCCAGGTCACCGGAATCATAAATGTCTAAGCCCCCGATTCCGTTCAGCAGGGTCGTCTTCCCGGAGCCACTGGGCCCCAGGATAGCGACGAATTCTTGGGAACGGAACGCAACGGAAACGTCGTCGAGGGCCTTGGTTACGGAATCCCCCACGTAATAATACTTTTTGATATGTTTGAGTTCCAGCATTTAAAATAATCCTTCCATTTTTTGAATTCAGCTGTTGTTCACGGTGGATTTCTGATAAACTAGACATTAATGCAACACCGTGTCTTACATGATAAAAATAAATCAGTGGTTTGACAAGCGGCAATGTAAGCAGAACTGTTGTCAAAGCGACACTTTTATGAATACTGTTGTGGTCATGGTAAGTCAACCAGTCCCTGAACTGGGACAAGGTTAGTTAAGTCACGGAACTTACCGGCTGCGAGAGTTGTTGCGTGACGGTAGGGCCGGGTCGTTAGAAAATGTGGCTAATCAAACGGCAATGTCGTTTGGCCAAAGAGCGTAGCGGCTGATACTGATGGGTTTAACTTTACAGGAAGTTCAGTCAAAGCGCACGTAAAGTTGCTTATAATTTAATCTGTTAGGCGGGCCGGTGACAGGTGGCCGCTAGGGTTAAGTAGGCTAGGAGTGAAAGTTATGGTTGTTGTGAAAAACAATCGGCGCGCGCGGTACACGCAACGGGTCATTCAGGAGACCGTCCTCTCCCTATTAGAGAGTAAACCGATTAACGCCATTTCGGTAACCGAGGTTTGTGCGCAAGCCGACGTGAACCGAACCACGTTCTACCGGTACTATACGGACGTCTACGATTGCGTCGAAAGCATCGAGAAGGCCTTTGTCCGCTCGCTTCATCCCCTAGAGGGAGCGACGCCGAGTCAGGCGTTGGAGCATCTGCTGACGGCCTTCTATGAGGATAAGAAACTGAGTAATCTGGTCTTCGTGGAAGGCAAGACCCAGCTACTCGATCGCATGCAGACGTTGTTGGCCCGAACCAAACCGCACCGTCCGTTAATTGCGGATTATCAGGGCGTGTACATTGGTGCCGGCCTGCAGAATATTTTGAAAAAGTGGGTGAAGGACGGGATGCCCGAGACCCCGCATCAGTTGACGCAAATCATTATCGACACCATCTTAGCGCGGAACCTTGATGACCTCCGAGACGAGGTCTTGTAGTGGGCTAATATTACATTTTAGCCAGAATCCCGGGAAAGTATTGTCTTTTTGCCCGGCATTATTTATCATGGTATCTGACTGTATGGAATTAAATGGAAGATTATTAAGTGAGGATAGCTTCATAATGAAAAAAATGATAATTCACGGCGGCCGTCGTCTTTCTGGAGAAGTGACGATTGGTGGCGCCAAAAACAGCACAGTGGCTTTAATTCCGGCAGCAATTCTAGCTGATACCCCGGTCCGTTTTGATATGGTCCCGGATATCCTGGACGTGCACAATTTAATGTTAATTCTGAAATCAATGAACGTGCATTCGACGTTTGAAGACGGGGTCTTAACGATTGACCCGACCGAGATCGTGGAAGCACCGCTACCTAGTAAAGCAATCAAGAGTTTGCGGGCATCTTACTATTTTATGGGGTCCTTGTTGGGGCGGTTCCAACGGGCCACGCTGAGTTTCCCGGGTGGCGATAACATTGGTCCCCGGCCGATCGACCAGCACATCAAGGCTTTCGAGGCTTTGGGGGCGGCGGTAGAGGAACACGAGGGGACCGTACGGATTACGACGGGACCCGAGGGCTTACATGGCGCGCGGATCTTCTTAGATATGGTATCCGTGGGGGCCACGATCAACTCCATTCTGGCTGCGGTCAAGGCAGTTGGCACGACGGTGATCGAGAATGCAGCCAAAGAACCAGAAATCATTGATGTGGCCACGTTCCTGAACAACATGGGCGCCCACATCCGGGGAGCCGGGACCGATGTCATTCGGATCGAGGGTGTACCAACGTTGCGGGCGATGAACACCCACACGATTATCCCCGACCGGATTGAAGCCGGCACGTACTTATCCATGGCTGCGGCCGTGGGCGACGGGATTGTCATTAAGAACGTCATCCCGGAACATTTGGAAGCTTTCACGGCAAAGATGATTGAGATGGGTGTGCCGCTAGAGATTAGCGAGGACAGCATCTACGTGCCCCGCACGGAGAATCTCAAGCCGATTCGGATTAAAACGATGCCGTTCCCGGGCTTCGCGACGGACCTGCAGCAGCCATTAACGCCGCTACTGTTCCGCGCCAATGGGAGTAGCGTCGTCATCGACACCATCTACCCCAAGCGCATCATGCACATTGCCGAGTTGCGCAAGATGGGGGCCAACATTCGTTCAGAAGACGATATGATTGTGATCGATCCGAGTGACGATCTGATTGGAAGCCAAGTTCAGGCCGGTGAGATTCGGGCCGGTGCGGCCTTGGTCATCACCGGATTAATGGCGGCGGGCGACACTGAGATTCAGGGCGCCGACAATATCTTACGCGGCTATGACCGCATCGTTGACAAGTTGACGGCGCTTAACGCCGACGTGGAAATTGTGAGTAAGGAAAGTTTGGTAGAAAACGGCCAAGATTAATCATTGCTCACACTGTGTTTTCATGGTATAATTCAACGGTTGACGATTAAATCAATCTCTGGCTCAGTAAATGGACCAGGGCAAAGGAGCGTAATACATTATGAAGCAAGGAATTCATCCAGATTACCGCGAAGTTGTGTTCCAAGATTCAAGTACTGGTTTCCAGTTCTTATCTGGTTCAACGGCAACTTCTGACGAAACGGTTGAATGGGAAGATGGCAACACTTACCCATTAATCCGTGTCGAAATTTCTTCAGATTCACACCCATTCTACACGGGTAAGCAAAAGTTTACTCAAGCCGATGGTGCTGTGGACCGGTTCAACAAGAAATACGGTTTGGCAAACGACTAATTATAATAAATATGATTTGTCGCCGGTGGCAGTTTTTGACTGTTGCCGGTTTTTTTGTAGAGAAATCACGGCGAAATGGTGGACAAATAGCGGAAGCCCACAGCGTGTGGTTTTGAGAAAAGAAAGGAAACTGAGATGAAAGTTGTCATTGTTGGGAGTACACACGCGGGGACCCAGGCTGCGTTGAAGATTCTGCGGGATCATCCGGAGACGGCCGTCACCATTTACGAACGCCAACGCACGGTATCCTTCGTGTCGTCGGGGATTTCGCTCTTTCTGGACGGTCAGGTGAAACGGCTCGAGGACATGTTCTACACCTCGCCGGCTGAGCTGACGCGGTTGGGGGCAACGGTTAAGATGCAGCATAACGTGCTGCGAATTGACGCGGACAAACGGCAGGTGGCCGCCGTGGATATGACCACGGGTCAAGTTGTCATGGACGGGTACGACAAGCTCATCATGGCTACGGGGTCGACCGTTAACGTTCCGCCGATTCGCGGTATCGAGGGTGATCGGGTACTACTTTGCAAGGACTACGAACAGGCAAAGCGGATCTATCAGGTGGCTCAGGACCACCACCGCATCACGATTGTCGGTGGGGGCTATATCGGGACCGAGCTGGCCGAGAGCTATGCGCGGACGGGACACGCTGTTCGCTTAATCCAGTCGCAGGATCAGTTGCTGGATAACTATGTCGACGCGAATCTGTCGGCCGCCGTGGTGAACCTCTTGACCCAACAGGGGGTTGACGTGGTCCTGAATAGCCGGGTCACCGAATTCGAGGAGCAGGCCGAGACGCTGGTGATTAAGACGGCCACGGCCGCCTATCACGCGGATTTTGCCATTGTTTGTACCGGGTTCGTGCCCAATACGCGGCTGTTGCGCGGTCAGGTTGAGATGGACCGGCACGGAGCAATTCTGATTGACAACTATCTTCAGACCTCGGACCCGGATATCTTGGCCTGTGGGGATGCTAGTGTGGTGAACCTCAATCCCATTGGGCGGACGGCCTATGCGCCCTTGGCCAGCAGTGCGGTGCGTCAGGGAATTCTGGCAGGGACCAACGTGTTCGGCCGGATTCAACGGTATCTGGGTACGCAGGCGACCTCAGCCATCGAACTGTTTGGGCACACGCTGGCCTCCACGGGGCTGACCCTACGTCAGGCGCAAACGATCCAGCAGCCGGCCGCCAGTGTTACCTATCATGGGACTTGGCGCCCCACCTATATGGCAAGCACGGACGATCTGACGATCAACCTGGTCTACAGCCAAATCGACCGGCGTATTCTGGGCGCTCAGCTCTTTAGCAGACACGAGGTGGCGCAGTCGGCCAATGCCGTGTCGATCGCGATTCAGAACCGTAATACCATCGATGACCTGGCCTTCGTGGACATGCTCTTTAACCCCAACTTCGATGCGCCCTTTAACTATCTGAATCTGGTGGCGCAGTTGGCGGTGGCGCAGGAGGCCCAAGCTGACCAATCGTACCCCGGTTGACGATCGGCGATTAATCGCGGAATGATGGGAATTGTGGGGACTCTGATACGGTTATTTTTGGACGGTGCCCCGACTAATTTCAGATTTTATCCGCGCCGACTATCTTTTGCTTTGACAATTTCAGTTAATTGGTGGACAATACATTGTCAGAACTAAAACTTACGGCAATCCGTCGCTAAGGTGACAAAGGACGAGCAAACCTTGTGAAATCAGGGTTTGGCGATACAAATTATCCAACCATTGGACAACTTATTCAGCGGACGCGTGACACTGTGGGTTAGACGTGGCATTCGGGGCCGTTTGCGGGCGGCCGTTATCGCTGAAAAAGAGTAGATTCTGAAGACTACAAGGGGGAACCATTGATGAAGGTCATTATCGTCGGCAGTACACATGCGGGAACTAACGCCGCTATCCAAATTTTACGGGATCATCCGGAAACGGACGTGACGATCTATGAACGGCACACGAACGTTTCGTTCCTGTCGACCGGTATCTCACTATTTCTAGACGGCCAGGTGAAGCACCTCGAGGACATGTTCTATTCGTCACCAGAGGAGCTGACGCGCTTGGGCGCCAACGTTTTAACGCGCCATAACGTAATTAAGATTGACGCCGAGGCCAAGACGGTTGACGTGGTCGATATGGACTCGGGCGACCTGACGACGGACCACTACGACAAGTTAATCATGGCGACGGGCTCGACGGTCAACGTTCCCCCGATCTTCGGGATTGATGAGGACATGGTGCTCCTGTGTAAGAATTACGAACAGGCCAAGGCGGTCTACCAGGCGGCCAAGGACCACAACCGTATCGCTATCATCGGTGGGGGCTATATTGGGACGGAACTGGCCGAGAGTTACGCGCGGACCGGACACGATGTCTTGCTGATTCAGTCACAAGACATTCTGCTGGACCATTACGTTGATCAGAACCTGTCGGACAAGGTCGTCGATATCTTGCGCGAGCAGGGGGTGGAAGTGGTCTTGAATAACCGGGTGACGGCCTTTGCCCAGGATGAGCAGGGCTTAGCCATTGAAACGTTGAATGGCGTCTACCGGGCGGATGTCGCGATTGTCAGCACGGGCTTTGTGCCCAACACGTCGTTGTTACGGGGGCAGGTCAAAATGGACCGGCACGGTGCTATCATTATCAATGATTACATTGAATCATCGAATCCGGACATCTTCGCTTGTGGGGATGCCAGCGTGGTGAACTTTAATCCCACGGGGCAGCCGGCGTACACGCCACTGGCGACCAACGCCGTGCGGCAGGGGATGTTGGCCGGGATCAACGTCTTTGGCCACATCCAGCGGTACATGGGGACCCAAGCCACATCGGCTATCAAGATCTTTGGGCGGACGCTGGCCTCATCGGGGTTAACGTTGCGACACGCGCACTCCGCGGGACTGCATGCGGATAGTGTGACCTTCGAGAGCACGTGGCGGCCCACGTACATGCCGACCACGGACAAGCTGTTAATTAATCTGGTCTACGACCGTGACGATCGGCGCGTGTTGGGGGCGCAGCTCTTCAGTAAACACGAGGTGGCGCAGTCAGCCAATGCCGTGTCGCTGGCCATTCAGAACCGCAATACGATTGACGATCTGGCCTTCGTGGACATGCTGTTCAACCCGAACTTCAATGACACCTTTAATTTCTTGAATCTCGCAGCCCAGATGGCGGTGGCCCAAGAAGCCCGGCGCGGTAATAACCAGCCGCGAGTAACGGCTGGGATTACACCAGATAACTAAAGGCTGAAAGCTATAAAATAGCTAGGATCCGTAGTGTGACAAGGATAACACCTATCATAATATGATAGTCGCGTACTGACCGCCTTACCGTTCGCCAAATTTGGTCTGGGACGCTGTGGGCAGGACCGGGAAAAGCCAAAGGGCGGTCTTTTCCCTCGCTTTTAGCCGGATAACTAAATGATGATGGGGTGGTGAGTGGCCTGAAGCTGCTAGCCGCCCTTTTGGTTTACTAATCGGCAGAAATGGTTGGCGTTTAGACGAGAACTGACGGCGTTGGAAGGTCTGGCTTTGTTTTTGCCTGCAATTGGGGTAGAATTTCAATCAGAGAGTGTGTACGGGGGAGTGAACGTAAATTATGGCAGATCAACAATCCAAACAGCCTAAGCATCGTTGGCGGTGGTTTGGCACCACGATTTTCATCATTTTGGTGATTATTTCGCTGGCGCTAATCTTCAACGAGCAGATCAAAAATTGGCTGATTTCTTCCTATCAACCGCAGATCTCCAAAAAGTCCGTGCGGCAAAACGAAAAGAAGAAGGCGTCTTACGACTTCAGTAAGGTGAAGTCGCTGGACTTCTCGACGGTGGCCAACGCCCGCTGGAATACAGCGAATATCCACGTGGTCGGTGAGATTTACATGCCACAGTCGAAGATTCACTTGCCCATCGCTAAGGGGGTCAGCAATGAGGTGCTGGCGCTGACGGCGGGGACCATGCGTCCGGACCAGAAGATGGGGCAGGGAAACTACCCGTTGGCCGGGCATCACATGACCTCGCAGACCATTCTGTTTAGCCCGCTGTATTGGAAGACGCGGGTGGGGCAGAAGATCTACCTAACCAATGCCAAGCAGGTCTTTGTCTACACAGTCAGCGTCCGAAAATTCATTCCGGCAACGGACGTACAGGTGGTCGATCAGACCAAGCAGAAGCTGGTCACGCTGATTACCTGTGACGCGACCGGGGCCAACCGATTGATGATTCGGGGGAAATACGATAAGCAAATGGCCTATAAGGATGCGCCGATTTCGGTTCAAAAGGGCTTCCACAGTGGATTTAACAACAAAAATTAACGACATATCGACATTTTTTGCGAAAAAAGCAAAAAATGTTATTTTTTTTGAATTTTTTTGGTTTGTGAAGTTTTAAAAATTATTTTATGGGGTGAACCCCTAAAAGGGTTGGTAAATAAGGCGCTTTCAAAGTTGGTTTAACGAATTAACTAAAGCCGGGGTGAGCAAACACCCTATAAACGAATGAGCTGAAACCGGAAATTTTGGCCTAAAAATTGGAATGTAAACTAAAATGTCAAGCTGGACGTGAACTAATTTCGGGGCCAAAACACTGATTTAACGGCGTTTATGCTATCAGATAGGAAACCCTATAAACCTAATGGTAGGCTATTAAATGGTTTCTTAAAAAATATTCTCCCCACACATGATTAATTATGGACAAAAGCAAAAAAGCGTGCTATTATAACTTATGTAATCAGATGAGTTCATCAGATGATTCAACGAAGCGCCTCTACTTGGGGCAGAGTTGAAATAGAGACGTGGATTTGGATAAATAGTTTAGAAGAGTAAATGACTAAATAAAGTTGAGGGAGATAAATATCATGACTAAAAAAACTTTACAATTAATTGCGACGCTTGCACTTGCTGCTGGATTTGGTTTTACAACTGTTACTGCTAATGCGGCTGATACTAATGACAGTCAGACGACGAACGCTACTGTTGGTTTGACTGCTGGGACAACCGATCCTGATGGTCCTCATAATGGTGCCGTTCGGTTGGTTGCCGCCCCTGACCTCGTCTTCGGTGATAAGACGAAGGGTACGCCGATTACTGGTGCTACCCAAACTATCAAGGCCACTTCAATCACGACGAATGCTAATTCTTCTAATAATAGTGCTACTGATGCCAATAAGGTTACCATTGACCCTAGCGATGTGGCTGTTGTTGACCCCGGGACTGGCAATGGTTGGTCAGTGAGCGTTAAGGCTGACAACTTTGTTAAGGACGACGCTACTTCAACGAATCTGTTAGGTGCTACGATTAACTTTAAGGGTGCCGTTGCGACTAACAACACTAATGCTAGCGAGAATCCAGCAGTTGCTGCTACGCCTGCTGTCATTGCTGGCGGTGATTCAGCTACGATTCTCTCAGCTGCTAAGGGGAATGGTGTTGGGACTTGGATGAACCGGTTGACTAATGATACTGATTTGACTATCGCCGGTGGTAACGTTGCTGGGAACTACACGTCTAACTTGACTTGGACGATTGGCAACACGCCTGGTGTGACGGCTTAACTCAACCGAATAGAAACTTTAACAAGTAGCGAAATTACCTTAAATATTAAATTCAGAATGCGGTAGCGACAGCTACCGCATTCTTTGTTACAATGAAGAAAACGGTTTACAAAACATGATGGAGGCTGGGTTAATCATGAAACGTTGGTTGAGGATTTTAGTAACGTTAGGGACGTTGCTGGTGGCATTTGGTTGGATGCAACAGACCAAGACGGCAAAAGCTGAAAGCGTCGGTTATTCGGTCAGCACGATTACGCCGAAAAATCAGGATGATAAGAAGGTGACTTATTTCGCTTTGCGCGTGAAGCCAAATCAACAACAAAAGTTGACGATTGTGATTCACAATTCGAGCAAGTCGACAAAGAAATTTCAAGTGGGCGTCAATCAGGCGATGACCAATACGAATGGGGTCATTGATTATAGCCAAGCCAATCCCAAGCTGGATAGTTCCTTGAAAGTGGGGATTAAAGACGTCTTTGGCAAGAATAATACGCAAAAAGTCACGGTTAACGCGAAGAGTGCTAAGAAAGTTTCCCTGAGTTATAAGATGCCAGCTAAGAAAATCGATGGGATGATCTTAGGTGGGATTTACGTTAAGGAGCTTAAAGATAACAAGACGAGCAGTAAGAAGAATGGTGTAACGATCAGTAACGCCTTTGCCTACGTTGTAGGTGTGCGCCTGCGGGAGAGCGGCATTGATGTCGCCCCTGACATGCGGCTTCACACGGTAAAAGCCGGGCAGATTAGCGGTTTGAACCAGATCCAAGCCAACCTTCAAAACCCACGTCCGGGTCTGATGAAGGCCTTAAAGATTGAGTCGAAGGTTACCAAGCAGGGCAGTTCTAAGTCTGTTCTGACCCAGACCAAGGAAAACATGGCGATGGCGCCGAACACTAACTTCAATTACTCCATTCCATGGGGGGATACGCAATTGAAGGCTGGCGATTACACGTTAACCTTGGATGCTTACGCCAAGGGTGGCTATCACTGGCACTTCGTTAAGAACTTTACGATCACGCAAAAGGATATTAATTCCTTGAAGAACCGGATCAACACGCCACAGAAGAATTACTTCTGGTGGTTCGTTGCCGGTGGCGTTATCATTGTTCTGTTGTTAGCGATTATTATTTACCTGTTAATGAAGAACCGTAAAAAAGATGACGACGATACGGATACAACCGACTAAGCATAAATAAAGAGGTTTCGTTGGCGGAACGATTAACGTTCAGTCAATGAAACCTCTTTTTGTGTACATTTATATTTACCCGATCAGTTGGGAAAGTTTCTGACGGGTTATCAGTGAACAAATGCAGTCCAACGTTACATATATAATTATATGTAACGCAAATTGAAAAATGATCCTGATAAATATAATCCGGCAAACAAATCGATTCACCGGTGGTTGATTCAATAATGCTGTGTTATCAGTATCTTAAAGCAATCTTAAAATCGCACCGTCACACCACGATTTATCCAAACAGCTCACCCAGATGATGGTATACTGTATTTACTAGGATGACGAACAAACTAATAAAGCATAGCAGTTTTACTGGGATTAGTGGGATCATCCATGACTGAATGACTGGGTAATGAATAAACCTAAAGTTGAGGGAATGACAGGTTCGGCCGACTACCGAACGAGGGGGTTATGTTAATGACGATCAAACAAGGTGTATTGGGTATCGTGGCGTTGACCGTAGCCGGATTGAGTCTCTGGTCTCCCCGACCGGCCAGCGCAAATTCAACGGTTTTTAGTACCGGGACGGCGGCCTTGACGGGGGCACCACAGGGAGTGGACCTGCAGAGCGGCTTGGATTCAAATTATTTTACGATTGATAAAACGGTGGATACCGCGACCGGCGATAATGCGGCGTCCCTAGTCAAAGCTGGAAGTCCGGCGGGAACCGGGAACTCCGCCATTCAGATTTCTAAGGCGGGGGTGCAGAACAGTTGGGGCGCCATCTGGTCCACCGACCAGACGTTTGATTTAAGCAAGCCCGAGACGGCCTCCATGTGGATTTACGCCAGTGGTGAGGGTACCAGTAACGTGGGTGATGGCATGGCCTTTGTCCTGCAGAACGGGAACACGGACGCTTACTCCGGCCCCGGCCAGTCCATGGGCGTCTGGGGTGTTGCCAACGACCTGTTTTCCAACGTCAATCCGGCCAGTTCGGCTATTCAGAACAGTTGGGCGTTGGAGTTCGACACTTATCCCAACGACGATATCCCGAAGCGTGGGACCTATCTGGGCAGTATTATCGGTTGGACGACCAGCTCCTATGATTTCTTCAACAGTTCACCGTCTTCTTACGATGTCAACGGCCCGGGCGATTCGCCCAGTTCACAAAGTCAGATTACCGATACCCATATTGCGTCAAACTATCCGGGCGCTACCGATAGCTATACTGGGACTTCGGTTTATGGGAATGGTGCGAAGCTGGGTCCGTTTACCGGCCAAAAGATTGCGCATACAGACTTCTTCTACTACTACAACTTACAGCATGAGGGGCTCCTGGACGAGGGTCCTACCGGTGGTACCGGGAATATCTCCGATCATCGGTGGCACCACATCACGGTGTCCTACACGCCGCCAACAACTTCTGGCGGGGATGGGTCGATGACCTACACCTACAACGATAAGGACCCGGATACTGGGTTGCCGCAGAAGTCCACGGACTATGCGACAGTTCCGATTAATTTGAGCAAGTTCAACCTGTCCTCGGGGCAGACCAAGGTCCGTTGGGGCTTCACGGGTTCTACCGGGACTTACTCCGAGAACAATCTGGTGATTTTTGACCAGATTCCCGGTGAGGCTCAGACCACGGCGGCCGCGACCATGCAGACCAAGGACAATGCTGGTGATTACACCAATACGGTCAGCGATGGCGATGCTGTGCCCGGCGATAGTGAAGTCAAATTGACCTACACGCTGGAACGGACTGGCGGGGATGAGGACTGGAAGGCCGTCAATGGTGATCTCACCATCCCCGATGATATCGACATTACCTCGGGGTCAATTGACTATCCGGACAGCGACTATACCGATAGTAATGGCAACAAGGTCGATGTCTCCAAGATTGTGGCGCCAACCACTTCGGGCGCGGGACAGACGCTTGCCGTTCCGTTAGCGGATAGTGGCTTGACCCTGAGTGGCACCCAGAAGGCGACGGTTACGCTGTATGGCAAGGTCAAGGATGTTGGGAGCACCAGCGACGTGAGCGAGGCGGCCCAGACCAGCTACTTTGTCGGGAGTAACGCCACGTCTGCGGCCAAGACGCCGAGCTTTACGATCACCAAGAAAGTCAATCCGGCCCTGTCGATGGCGCTGGATGAAGACAATAGCACGTTAAAGGTCAATGCTGGGAGCACTCAGGATGCCACGGTGATCGGGGCGGCGGTGGCTTCGGATAGTACGGTTGCGAATAAAGATATTACGATTCATCCCACAATCAATGGTGTCGAGCAGGACGCTAAGAATCTGGATGACCTGACGACGGGGGTCAAGTATGGTTTTAAGTATCCCATCAGTAATGCCTTGCTGAAAGCGGGCGACAATACGGTTAGCTTCTACGCCACCGATACGGCGGGGGATAAATCCGCTACGGTGTCAACGACGGTGACGGCGGGCACGGTTGGCTTCGGCCATACCAGCGGTGACCTGGTGTTTGAACCGACGACGTTAACCGGAGGCAGTCAGATTGCGGCCCGGGAGAATAGCTGGAGCTTGGACGTGGATGACAGTCAGGTGAAGGACAGCGACTGGTCCGTGACGGCAAAGACGACGGGAATGACGAAGTCGGATGGGACGGCGTTAGATGGCGCTCTGATCTATACGAATGCAGCAGGCACGACGACGCTGAATAGTCGCGATTCGCCGATCATTGCCAGTGGCACGTCGGACGGCACGACTAGCACCACGAATATTGCCGCAAATTGGACCGATAGCACGGGAATCCGGCTAAAAGTCAATGGCGGAGCGACGGCTGGGTCCTACTCGGGAACCATCGACTGGTCGTTCGTGAATTCAGTTGAATAGAACATTAGGAAGCGCTAATCACTGATGGTTAGCGCTTTTTACTATGAATAACCCAATTGGAGTTGACGAAAAACATGTGAAACAATGCTCTAATACCTCCAATAGGTTTGATGTTACACATACTTTGTTTTGGGAATTTATATCATGTTTGACGAGGTACGCCCTAATTAACTAGTAAAGGACGAATCCTTCTTGTGAAAGAATAGTGTGTCCGGTTTGAAAGGAATTGCATCACCGCTTTTTAACTAGCAAGTGATGGAAAATTTGATTTACCATTCTAACCCGTTGATGGTATACTATATTTATTAGGACGGTTAAATGTTTCTATAAACATTCGTTGGATTCCCTTGCAATTTTAGTATTCACTAAATTTACAAAGGGGTTTGAAAAGATACTGAATTAAAAAGGGTCAAGTGATTTCGTTTTAATAAAGTTGAGGGTTTACACAGGTTCGGGAGAATTCCGAACGAGGGGGAAATTAAAATGTGGATACAGAAAGGATTACTAAAGCTGGCGGTGGTGAGTGCCGTGGCCGGACTAGGACTGTGGGGCAGTGCCGCTAATGCCAGTGCGAACTCAGCCGTGTTTTGGACAGGACAGGATGCGTTAGATGGTGCCCCCCAAGGGGTCGACTTGGGGAGTGGCACGGCTTCTGATTACTTCACGATTGATAATACGGTTGCGACCGCCAGTGGGACCAACTCGGCCAGTCTGGTAAAGGCCGGGAGCCCGGCCGGAACGGGAAACAGTGCCATTCAGATTTCCAAGGCCGGTGATAAACAAACCTGGGGATCGATCTGGTCAAAAAATCAGTCGTTCGATTTAAGTAAAAGTGAAACCGCTTCGATGTGGATTTACGCCAGTGGACAAAAGACAGGCGATGTTGGTGACGGGATGGCCTTTGTCTTGCAAAACGGTGGGACGGACGTGTACTCCGGCCCAGGGCAATCTATGGGAGTTTGGGGCGTGGCAGATTCCATGTTCACCCAAAAGGATCCATCTGCTTCGGCCATTAAAAATAGCTGGGCACTTGAGTTCGATACCTATCCTAATAAGACGATTCCGACGCAACCTACGTATGACTTGTTCGACGTGATACATGCGTTTCCGAAAGTTAGTTATACACTTAGTGGGAATCCAGTTTCATATGACATAAGTGGTAGTAGCGATCCGACCGATCAGACGCCGATTACTGACACTCATATTGCCTCTAATTATCCTGGGGAGAGTAGTACTTATTTCGGAACTAAGGTATTTGCCGATGGTCCCAAGTATATTGCCGGAACTTTGGAAAAAAATTGGCAAGGCAACTTCTATTATTATGGTATGCATCATGAGGGACTCCTAGATGAAGGTGCAACCGGTGGTGGTGGTAATCTGTCTGATCACCGTTGGCACCACATTACGGTGACGTACACGCCGCCAACCACTGCTGGTGGCAAGGGCTCCATGACGTATAAGTATAACGATAAGAACCCCGATACGGGGTTACCGCAAGATTCTACCGATTATGCGACGGTTCCAATTGACCTGAATAAGTTCAACCTATCCAGTGGACAATCCAAGGTTCGCTGGGGATTCACGGGGTCTACTGGTGACGCGACCGAAAACAATTTAGTCATTTTTGACCAGATTCCAGGTCAAGCCCAGACCGAAGCCACGGCGACGCTAAGCAGTAAGGATGCATCGAATCAAAGTAGTTCTTACCAAGAAGTAAAGTCTGGTGGCAGTGTTCCAGGTAATTCACCGATTAAGTTAACCTATACTTTTGGACGGACCGATGGTGATGAAGATTGGAAGGATGTTAATGCAAAATTGAATATTCCTAGTGGTTTAAATATTACTTCAGGAACTATCAGTTATCCGGATGCCAGTTATAAAGACAGTAACGATAATAAAGTCGATATTTCTAAGATTAAGACCTCTTCAAATTCGGCGCAAACTCTTGACGTGCCCTTAGCGAATGGCGGTCTGGATTTAAGCGGGACGCAGCACGCGACAATTACGTTGGAAGGAACGGCCAAAGATATTGCAACTGATGTAAGTAATTCATCGCAATCAGTTGAGACAAGTTACTTTACTGGCTCTAATGCGACGTCAACTGCTAAAACACCAGAGTTTACCATTACGCCAAAGGTTAATTCAAAATTGACAATGGGAATTGATCCGAATGCAGGAACACCAAAGGTTAATTTTGGTGGTAAAGAAAATGCCCATGTGTGGGGAACCGCAGTTGCATACACGAATACAGGGACGCCTGATCCGAGCAAGGCCTCAAGTATCATGCTTCATCCTTCGATTAATGGTGTTGCTCAAACGCCAGTGTTGCAGAGTAAAATTCCAATCACGGTTTCACCATATGTTGGGGCGACATTTTATTTCGATTATGAAATTGCCAACAGTAAATTACACGCCGGTAACAATACAGTTAGCTTTTATGCCTCGTATGGTTCAGGCGATGATGAAGTGACCTCAACTACTGTGAATACCACGGTCGTGGCGGGGACAGTTAGCTTTGGTCATACTAGTGGGAATATGACGTTTGAGCCAACTACTTTAACGGGGAAGAGTACGACAGTCAAACGAGCTTCCGATTGGCGCTTGGATGTTGACGATACGCAGACTAAGGATACACCATGGAAAGTGGTTGCACAGACGACGGGCATGTATCTAACAAAGACAGAGCAGACTGCGGTGCCTACCCCACTAGATGGCTCACTTATCTATAAGAAGGATAAGGATGCAGGGGAGATCACTTTGGATAATTCTGCAACCCCAGTAGCGAATGGAGCGGCCAGTGAAGACGATTCGTCCACAAATATTGCGCAGGATTGGCAGGATGACAGTGGTATCCTGTTGAAGGTCGATGGTAATGCCATACAGGGGGCTTATGAAGGAACCATTACGTGGTCATTTGTTAATGACGGTATCAGCTACTGATTTGATTGATTTGATGAAGAGTCATCCATTGATTTGGGTGGCTTTTTCTTTTTTGGGAAAAACAACCATCTATTGGTAAATGAAAATAAAATTAAGATGTTACATAAGCTGAATTTAGTCCCCAATGAAATCGTGTAAGTAAAAAAAGTTATCGCATGATACCTAAAACTTAATGGACAATAGGATGCCTGGTATAGCAATGGCGGTGACGGTTTAGCTTTTTGATGAAATCATTAATATTTACAGTGTTATTTTAAGCGATAGATGGTATACTGTATTTATAAACCTTATTAAATATTTACGATTAAAGACTAAGGAAGCTTAATTAAGTTACATAAACATTCACCCCCGGTGTTGGGACGGAATTCCTCAAAAAAATGAGGCGTTATCAAGATGGGCTATACATTGGATTGAGGCTGCTGCAATGGCTATAGGGCAGAAAATCGTGAGCTCTTGAGTAAGGGTAGAAAGTGACCTAGCTCGCGTTAATCATACGGTGCGAATTAAAGCGGATTTATTGCAGATGACTACTGCAAACTAAGTGATGGGTTGTATCAATTAAGTTGAGGTCGTTATTATAGTCCGGAAATTTCGAATGAGGAGGTTATTGAGGTGGGAACGAAGAAGGGAATAGTGAGGGTAGCCGCAATATTGGCCATGGCTGGACTAGGGCTGTGGTCTTTGGGGGAGACAACAGCGCATGCGGTTGGTGTTGATTCGACGGCATATGATGGTAATCCCAAATATACTAATTCCGCTGCTCTGGCGGCAGCACCACAGGGGGTTGACTTGACTTCAACGGATTATTCCAGTTATTTCACGATTAATGCAGGCATAAGTGGTACGTCTGTGAAGAACTCGGCAGTTGTAAAGGGACCAAATGATGGCGTTGGTAGTCCATCAAATAAGGGGAATTCGGTCATTCAGATTTCCTCATCCGGCACAAAAAATTCATGGGGATCGATTTGGTCATCTGACAAGGCGTTCGATTTAAGCAAACCAGAGACGGCTTCAATGTGGGTCTTTCTAAGTGGTCCAAAGTATGGCGATGTCGGTGATGGTATGGCCTTCGTACTACAAAACGATGGAATAGATGCCTTTTCTGGAACGACGACTACGGGCAAGACGGAAGATCTTCTTCCTAAGCCGACCACTGTGGATGTTCCTGGCGTCGGAGAAAGTATGGGTGTCTGGGGGATGGATCCCTCTGAATATACAAGTCATGATCTTGCGGGTTCGGCTATTCAGAACAGTTGGGCTTTGGAGTTTGATACACATGATAATTCGTATATTCCTCCTACTACGCCGCTGATTTCTATTACCCCCAATTGGGATTTAGATAGTAACTATAGTCCTTCTTCTTTCGATGCAGGCCAGTACTTCAATTCTTTTAACAAAGACGGTGATCCTACGGGAACTGCTGGAACGATAGGTGCTGATAATCACATTGCTTCAAATTATCCTGGGAGCAAGGCTACGTATACAACAAAGTCGGAACTTGGAATGAAAACAACGTGGAATCAGATGTCTTTACCAATTTGGGGTAGTTATTCAACGAGTTATTACTACTACAAAATGACTCATCTGGGCTATCTCGACGAAGGTAAGACCGGGGCCGACGATAGTATGACAAATTTCCGTTGGCATCACATTACGCTGAATTACACGCCACCAACTGATGAAGACGCTAATGGTGAAATGACGTATACATTTAATGATAAGGATCCGTCGACCGGGGCACCGCAGGCCTCATCGGAGTCAAGAACCGTTCCGATTAAGCTTAGTGAGTTTAATTTGACTAGCGATAAGAAAGTGCGCTGGGGATTTACCGGTTCAACTGGGGAAGCGACTGCTAACAATTTGGTGATCTTTGACCAAATCCCCGGGGAAGCCGAGTCTTCCGCAACTGCAACTTTGAGCCAAAAAGGTGATGATGGCAGTTACTCTACCGTGGATAGTAACACGGGGGCTTTAAGTGGCGGCACGCCGGTTAAATTGGAGTATGACTTCAAGCGCACGGGTGGACTTAAAGACTGGAAGGATATCAATGCCGAACTGTCCATTCCTAGCAGCATTTCATTAACCTCCGGGACCGTTACGACGCCTAGTGGCGATGGCGATGTTGACCTTTCCAAGCTAGATGGAACGAAGCTACCGGTGGCACTGGGATCCGATGGCAATGGACTAACGTTGAGCAGCGATCAGGGTGGAAAGATTACGCTGTACGGCACGATCAAGAACGCAGATGCTAGTGAAGCCAGCACAACGAGTTACTTCCAAGGAAGTAATGCGACTTCAGCCGCCAAGTTGACGAGCTTTTCGACTAAGAAGTCAGTCTTAAGCATGGACATTGATAAAGACAAGAGCACGCTTCAAGTAAACAGTGGTGGTGACGATGCGAAGATCATCGGGGTTGCGGTGCCTGACGCTGACTCGAAAATATCTGCGTCTGATATCACGATTCACCCTAGCTTATCAAATGGAGCGTCTCTGGATTCGTTTAAGCTGGATGATGAAAAGTACTTTAATCCTGATTATGGCAGTACCGGATTTACTTATCCCGTTGCTAATGACAAGTTAAGCAAGGGACCGAATACGATTAGCTTTTACGCAACTGATACGGCTGGGGATCGGTCACCAGTTGTCTCGACTGAGATCACGGCCGGGTTCATTCAGCTAGGCGCGGCCAGTGGAGACTTGTCTTATGGATCATCAGAGTTGACGGGGGGGAATCGCATCCTGAATCGGGATAATGACTGGAGTCTGTCCGTTGATAATTCATTGATTTCGGGAACTGATTGGGAACTTGATGCGCAGACGACCGGAATGTTTCGCGATGGGACACCCACGGAACCACGCCTTGATGGGTCATTGATCTATACGGATAGTCAGGGAACGACATCACAACTTAATTCGACGCCAGTAAAGATTGCTAGTGGTTCTTCGGATGGCACCACCAAGTCAACGAATATCGCGGAGAACTGGTCCGATGATACGGGGATTAGGTTGAAAGTTAACAGTGGTGCTACCGAAGGAAAATATTCTGGTATGATCCAGTGGACATTTAAGAATGCGCCGGAATAATGATTGTCGTAGTCTAGAATGATAACTAAATAAATGCTGAAGTCTTCTACTCAGTGGGTTGGTATCGGCCACCGTCAACATGACGGGAATGGTCGTGTGCTTCCCTGGGTAGGGGGCTTTTTATTATCCCCACCCCGGGACCGTACACGGACGTTTGAAAACTATATTAACGTTCAAAACGTTCTTGCAGTTAATAAACAACCTATGGTGCTACACTGGGGTTAATGATGGTAAGTGAGAATTGTGAATAACTCGCATTAAATTACGCAATTTAAAAATTAAGAATTATCCAGATGAGCTGTGGAACCCCCAGCCTAGAGCTCTGGGGTCAAGCTGGCTAAAATATAAAGGGAAGCTTAATTATGAAGTTGAGGAATCGAATCATACTAGGAATGGTGGCACTATTGTCGCTGGGAATTGGCTGGAATGCGTGCGTAGCTCAGGCCGATACTGCTGCAGAAAATGCGATGAAGTCGGCGCCACAAGGGATTAAAGTTGCGCCCTATTTTACAGTGCCATCAGGCATCGGCAAAGATGGGACGCAAAAAAATGTGGCGAGTGTGCTAGCTAATTCGGGGAATTCATCGCTGTACCCCATGGATGGCGTGCAGATTTCATCTCTTGATACCAACGGTGCTGGTGGGGCTATTTGGTCGAACGGAAAGACATTCGACCTTAATCAGAATCAACGGGCCTCGATGTGGATTTATATCAGTGGTAAAGATATTTCATACGCAAGCCAGATGGCTGACGGGATGGCTTTTGTTTTACAGGATGATCCCAATATGCAAAAGGATAACCAATCATTCGCGTTTTCTGCGCCTGGTGAGTCGCTGGGAGTTTGGGCAAAAGATACCGGAAGTAGCAAGAATGATATTAACAGCTCAGCCATTCAAAGTAGCTGGGCTCTGGAATTTGACACGCACATGAACGATGCAACACCCGATCCTGGATTGTTTTCGATGCCGACGACAGCGGATTATTTTGATGGTGGTAAAGGCTTTGGCTACAATCCTAGTTCAGGATCGTCTCCTGAAGAGAATGTGGCCGGTCAGCATATTGCTTCGGGGTATCCAGCGGACGCTGACACTTATACGCAACAGACAGCATCAAACGTTTTAAAAAAATATTATTATTATCAACAAATTCATTATGGTATCTTACGGGATAACACGCAGGACTTTATTGGTAACGGCGCATGGCACCATATCACCGTCGATTACACGGCGCCCACTAGCGATAGTAAGACTGGCTCGATGACTTATAAATTTGACGATAAAGATCCCAGCACGGGTAACCCTAAGTCTACGGAATACGTCGCGAAGGTTCCGGTGGACTTGGATAAGTTAGGCGCATCGCGAACAGATGGTAAAGTTTACTGGGGTTTCACGGGGTCCACGGGTAAGAAAATCGATGGCGAGAGCGAGACTGGGAGTGAGACGGCACTGGTCGTCTTTGAGCAGGTTCCCTCCCAGGTTGAAGGAACGGCTACCGCTACGATGACAGATACGACGACAAATAAGGCCGTGACTGATAGCGACAATACAATTAAAGCCAATGATGATGTTCAACTGACGTATCAAGCCAACTACGAGAGTGGTAATGTGATTTGGAAGAATGTTTTGGCTAAGTTACAGTTGCCGGCAGATGTGACCTTCAACCAGATTACGGTACACCGTAGCGATGGTTCTACTATTTTAGTGGATCCTTCAAGTATTAGTGCGAACACGTTGATAACGAGTATTGGTGATATGAAACAAAATGGGTATGCGGTATCGATTACGCTTGACGGGACTGCTAACAACGTTAAGCAACAGGTCACGGATACCACGAACGCGAGTGAATTCCTGGGTGATAATGGGATGGCAACGGCTACGCTCCCGTCGTTTAAGATTGAGCCGACAGACTTGGCGCTTAAGCTGGATAATGCCAGTAAGGACCAGACTGTTAACCTCGGCGCGGCAACGGACGCAACAATCACCGGTAATTTGAAGCTGAGTGATACGAGTTTGGCTAACAGTGCGTTGACGATTTACGGGGCCTTTGATAGTGGCAGTGCGACGAAGCAAACGGCTACTATTACCGGAACCGGAGACACCCGGGCGTTTAAGCTACAAGTCCCTAAGGCGCAATTAACAGCGACGCCGAACCCGCACACACTGGCCCTCTTTGTCAGCGATGGTAAGGGTGCCATGTCGGACCCAGCCACGGCGACCATCCATATGGGTCAGGTCACGCTGGGTGATACCGCCGCGCCCCTGACTTTTACACCGACATTTCTGAATGGTGTAAATCAGACGGTGGCACGGGATGGTGACTGGGCGTTGAATGTGAACGACAGTCTGAAATCAAATAGTACGTGGACATTGACGGCGAAAACCGCGGGGATGTTTAAGAATGGTGTGAATGCGCCCGGAAACGAATTGAATGGTCACTTGTTCTATAGACAGGCGCCAGATGCCGAGGAGCAGAAGCTGGGGGCAGCGGCCGTGCAGATCTCTAACGGAACGTCGGATGGAAAGACACGGACGACGAATGTTGCGGATGACTGGACGGCTGACACCGGGATTTTGCTGGATGTCGATGGTGGTGCCGTTCCGGGCGATTATTCCGGAGAAATTCAGTGGACGTTGACGGCGGCACCTGAATGATGGCAACGATTTGAAAAGTTAAAGGAAAGCGGCGTGGAACAAAAAGGCGGTTAGCTCTCAACTCTAAGCGAAGTCAGCTGCCTTTTGTCCACGAGATACAACGGGTCTGAGGCTTTTGTCTCAGGCCTTTTTGGTGTGGTAAAGGCGGGCATTGATGCTGGGCATGATAGTTACCCACAAAATAAGTTAATCAACGATTATAATTATGCTAGAAAATATCGTTACGGTGTTATACTTGTGTGTGAAATAGTTATCTGTGAATATATTTTGCCATTACTTGATTCTCGTCGATTGTTCGGATCGAGTAGTGGAGAAATGGGGGGTATCAGATGAATTTGGGAAAACGGATGATCGTATGGGCAGGTGTTGCCCTGATAGGTGGCTGCGGATGCGCTCAGATTGGTGGGGAATCGACAGCCAGGGCGGACGCCATTACTTCCGTACCACAAGGCCTCAAGGTGAGCCAGACCTTTTTGAACAAGCCGAGCACCTTAGGGAGTACTGGGGTGACCAACTCTGCGGCATACACTGAGGTTGCGCAAAGTAACCAGCGGCTACCCATGAGTGTGATTCAGATTTCGTCGTTGGGAAAACACAATGCGGGCGGTGCCGTGTGGTCGCAGACGCCCACATTTGACCTTTATAAAAATCAGAAATTTTCAATGTGGGTTTATGCCAGTGGCGATATTGCGGGTAGTCCTGGCGAAGGACTGGCTTTTGTCCTGCAAAACAATAACAACAATCAATTTTCGGGTACTGGTGAGTCATTAGGAGTCTGGGGAGCCGATCCCAAGTCAACGACCGGTGGACCTGACACGATTGCTGGCACGGCGATTCAGAAGAGTTGGGCGCTGGAATTTGATACGGAGGCCAATCAGATTGATCCAACAGAGAAATGGAATGCGAGTTCGGGGTTACTAACATCGTGGAATTTAGCGGATAATGAGCCCTCCGATTTTGATTCGGGTGAAGGTACTGGTTATGGTAATGGAGACGGTCACACGCCGAATGAGTCCGTTAAGGGGGAACACATTTCTTCGGGCTATCCAGGGGAGGCCTCCACGTACGAAGCGAATACTGGAGAAGGGAAAAACGGTATAGCACTTTTCCCTCGAGAATATTATTACTATACGCAAAACCACTTTGGCCTGATCCGAGACAGTACTGGGTCGTTGATTGCCGACCAAAATTGGCACCACATAACGCTGAATTACACGGCGCCTAGCAGTGGTAGTACCATTGGCACCATGATGTATAGTTATGATGATGTGAATCCCCAGACTGGCGCAACGGCATCGTCAAATAAGTATGTATCGGAATCGTTGGATACGAGTAAGTTGGGAACATCTAGCGCAAACGGTAAGGTCTATTGGGGAATTACTGGCTCGACGGGGCAAAGTTGGAATAGTGATTCGTCTAATGATGGCACCCAGAATAGTGATGTGGTCCTCGAACACATTCCGGGCGAAGCGGATGGTGCCGCAACGGCGCAGTTGACCGATGAGACTAGTGGTGCCGTGGTCAAATCCGGCGACAAGATTAACGGTGGTGATAAAGTTAAATTAACTTACACCGCTACACAAACGTCTAGTGGGGTGGACTGGAAAGATATCAATGCCCAGTTACACATTCCTCAAGGTATTAAAATCACTTCGGGAACGTTAAGCCCCCAAGACGGTGGTACCGCACAGGATCTGAATATGAGTGATCTCACGGGAACGGTGAGCGCCGGGCAAACGTTAAATAAAAATATCGGGACGCTGTCGGCACAGAATAAGACCGCTAAGATTACACTGACGGGATACGTACAGAATGACCGGGCCTATTCCACGACCGACACGACCAGTGATTTTGTGGGTGATGGCACCATGGCCAGTGCCACGATTGATCGATTTAGCACGGCGACAAGTCCGTTGTCACTGGAACTGGATCAAAGTGAGTACCATGTTAACCATGGCCAACCAATAGTCGTGACGGGGAAGATCAACGGTGGTACGGCAAACAGTAATCTTTTAGTTGCAATATCTTCGACAGTAGAGGGATCGCTTGTACAAAATAGTGAAGATCCAGTCACGCTTAGCGATAAAAATCCGGCTTCTGGTTTTAGAATAGTTGCGCCTAGATTATCTGCGCAACCCGCTGGAAATTATACGTTAAAAATATATGTTTTGGATCATGGTAACGACAATCAAACACGTACTTTGGATGTGCCAGTCGTCATCGGAACAGTTGGATTCGGCGATTCATCAGGAGATTTAGTGTATAACGCGGCCATTTCTGGGGGACCCCAGACTGTGCCGCGAGACGACGCTAATTGGAAATTTGACATTAATGACACAGAAGCTGCTGGCACACCTTGGAAGTTAACCGCTAGGGCTTCGGCGCTGATGTCGACCACGGTACCAGCGTTGAAGTTGGATGGTGAATTGGTCTACAGTAATGGTGTTGGAGAACCCGTATCGTTAGCAACGGACACGGTGATTACCGATCACCAGTCCGATGGCTCTGACCAACCGGTTAATATTGCGGATGGCTGGCAGTCGGACACCGGAATTCTACTGAAACTAAATGGCGGTGCCGCGGTGGGCGACTATAAAGGAACCGTCACTTGGGATTTATCGAATGTACCTTGAGTGTTAAGAAATGGTATGAGGGATGTGGCGAAAGTCACGTTCCTTTTTTTTGCGAAAAAAGGGCTTGGACTTGTAGCTGGACCGATTCAGGTAAAGTCGATATGGGGCGTGAAAATTTATATTGCGGGTCGGTAATTATGTGTTACGTGTTATTATTTTTGTGAGGATGGTATGCGTTGAATCGATAAATATGCATAGATTATAAGCAGTGGTCTTGAGCTTTTAAACGAGGAGACAGTTGCTAACACAAAACATTTAAACACGTGAGTAGACCATAGCAATCCTGTATTCATGGGATTTAATATTTGTGCAAGAAAAGCAAAAACGGGGGTTAACATTTCGAGTTGTATTTTACCTGTGAATCTAATATAATGAATTTTGTTAATAGGGGAATCAGTATAGGGGAGTCTGCATTTTTGCTTTCAATTGTTGTGTACTGATTAACGGTCATTCAATCAGGTTTTGTGCGAGCGTTCGATAGTTAAGTTAACGTTGACAAGATGGGGACCAGCGTCGTTGGGGAATGGCGTGAGATTGAATGATGAGTATTTCGGCCGCTGTTTTGACTAGATAGTGGCACGGTTTCGGTTTTTTAAGGAGCGGATAATCTTTGAAGTTTAAATCAATCATGCTATCTGTGATGGCCATTGGGTTAGGATTAGTAGTTTGGGGACGACAGGTTACGGCGAGGGCGGATTTGACGAGTGACTTGGCCAAGGCACCGCAGGGTGTACCAGTCGATAGTTATTTTAAATTTGGAACCATCAGTAATAATTCTGCTGTCTTGACCAAGACCGATTTTGGCGAAAACCAAGCTGTTCAGTTGACGGATGCCAAGCAACAACTGGGGATGATTTGGACCAGCGATGATGCCAGGATGAACTTGAATGTTGATCAGACGGCCTCCATGTGGATGTATTTTGGCGACCGGAATATGAGCTCCGGCGATGGGATGGCGTTTGTCATGCAAAATGATGACCGCAAAATCAGTGCGAGTACAGTGGATGCCAATGGTCACCCAGTTAGTGGTGAAACTCTGGGCGTATGGGGAACCGATCAGGATAAGACGATGGCGACTTCGGCTGAAGTGGCTAAGACGGGGATTCAAAATAGCTGGGCTCTGGAATTTGATACTTTTAAAAATGTCACGACCGGAAACTCGGCTTTGGGGCTCGGGAGTTCTTTCGACAGTGATCCCGCCGTGGTAAAAGGATATGCGCACATTGCATCTGGTTTTCCCGGTGACGCGGGGACGTATACGATGCACTCGGTCCCAATATCTACGACAACGAGGGTCCAGGATGGAACTGATTGGTTAGGTCTTCCCAAATATAAGGACGTCACAACGACCGATACGTACTATTATGCATCAATGAATCATGTACAACCCATCGTTGGCCCCAAGGCCAGTTGGCTTGTGAATGGTAATTGGTACCATGTGACGTTGAAATGGGACGCCACAGCCCAGACCATGACGTATATTTTCGACGATAAAGACCCGTCGACGGGGTTGGCTAAGGCCGATCCCGTCTCTAAAACCGTGGGTGTACCTAAGAGCAAGATTGACCCTCAAAATACGGGGGCTGTTCGTTGGGGCTTCACGGGGTCCACCGGGGGGAATTGGGAACCTAACGCTATCGTCTTCGAACAAGTACCGGGGATTGTCAATGCCACAGCCAACGCAACGCTAAAGGATGAGACGACGCAAAAGACCGTTACCAGTGGCGCGACGGTTGGTGCTGGACACAGCATGCGACTGACTTACAATTTGGCTTATACGGGTGGTAGTCAGAATTGGAAAGACATTCAGGCTAAGTTAAATTTGCCCAGTAACATTTCATTTTCTGATGGGACGATTGACTATGGTGATTCTAAATTAGGCAAGACGTACCTGACGGCTGACGATTTGAAGTCGGAAACGCCCACTTTGCCAATCTCGGAGATGTCTCAGGATAATCCGACGGCAACGATTACGCTAAATGGGACGGCTAAGGCGGGAAGCACGGCACTGACGCTGAATAAGTTTGTGGGCGCCAATGCGCTTACCGATGCGTCTGTTCCAGCGTTTACGGTTCAAGCCCCAACTAAGACGAGTGCTCTGAATTTTGAATTGACGGGTGATAGCGCCAAGGGGATCACCAGCATTTCGCCAGATGATCCGGTCTCAGTGACGGGGCAATTGCACTATGACGATAACAGCACGGTGGTGAATAAAACCACCACGCTCCATCCGGTGCTGAACGGCGAGTCCTTGCAGACACAACCGCTGAGCACCTCGGCAGCGGTGGGAGCGGTCACGTACGACGTGCCGACTGCTAAGTTGCTATCTGGTCAGGACAATACACTTCAGCTATATGCCGAGGATGGTGACGGCCGAATCTCCAGGAAGGTCACCTATACGATTACGGTTAAGTCCGGGTTGTTGGATCTATCCGTTCCGACCGGCGCAACCTTTAAAACGACGACGTTGGCGGGAAGAGAGCAACGGATTCAGCCCAGTTCGGACCTAAACGTTTCCGTCAGTGATACGCGTGGTGAAGGGAATAAATGGACATTATATGCAAAAGCGACACCGTTCGTTTCGCTTTTCAGAGAGACGTTGCCGGCAACGTTGATTTACAAGGACGGACAGAATGAAACTAACTTAACGGCTGGCTATGGTGAGATTATGTCGCGAACAACCACGAGTGATCGAGATGTTACGACGATTTCTAACGATTGGTCGGCCGATGAGGGCCTCCTTCTGGATGTTCAGGGCAATGCGATCGGTGGGACACAGAGCTCGCCATTACGCTACGGTGGTGTGATTACATGGAGCTTTACGAATGCGCCGGATACCAATTAAATCTCAGAACCAGCTGATTAAATTCGGCTGGTTTTTTTATCTTGGAATGAGTGTATCAAAAGCAGCGAAGAATAGCTAACGTTATCTGCTAAAGATTGGAAAGGAAATTAGCAATATAAATATTGTTATATCAACGATTATCGTAGCTTTTGGATGATAGACATGCTATACTTTTTGGAAATGATCAATGGTGTCGTTATTAAATGAGTTATACTATAAAAACCGTTATCAGGAATTATGGGTGAATCCATTGAAGATCGGAAGGAAGCAAATAGTGAAGACCATAATACTTATGTTAAGCCAAGTCGTTATCAGTTTGGGATTGTTCGCTTGGCACCGGATAGTAATTGGTCCATTAAGGTTCGCGATCAGTACGGAAAAGGCCAACATTGGGCGCTTCAAGCCAGCGCCACACCGTTCTCGCCTAAGTCCGGGCGACGACTCCGTGGGCACCTCACCTATGTCGATGCGACTGGAAGTGAGCGCCCGTTGACAGCGCAATCAGCCAGTGTGGCCGTGACCCTGGTCAATCACCAGATAACTTCGGATGACGAGGTGGTAGATATTGTCGCGGACTGGCAGGCGCCGACCAAGCAGCATCACCGAGGACGTGGATTGTTCCTCGATGTCTATGGTGATGCTGTTCAGGACGATTATGCGGGCGAAATTCAGTGGCTGTTGACGGATGCACCGTCGACAATTTAACCGGAGTGTGCTGCTTAACAAAAAACACGCCAGCCGTTGACCGCAACTTGGGCGGAAACAACAGACTGACGTGATGATTAACGCGTAGATTAGGCCAGTTTGTCCAGCCAGGCCGGTAGTGCGGCGGCCAGTTCTTGGTAGGTTAACTCAAACTTATGGGTGTACCACGGATCGTCGATAGCTTCACCCTCGCGACCCGGGAGAATATCGAGGCACAACTTGACCTTGGCCGCATCCGCCGCGTTGGGTGCCATGCGTTGTAGGTTAGCGACGTTGGCGTGATCCATGGTGATGATGATATCCGCCCAGTCGAAATCCGTAGCCGTGATGGGCCGGGACCGGTGCTGGCTGGCGTCTAAGCCGTGTGCACGCATTGCTTTGAGCGCGCCGGGGTGGGGATGATTACCTTCTTCTTCCGGGCTAGTTGCTACGGAAGCCACCTCGAAGTCGGCCGTCAGATGACGCTTCTCAAGTAGATCGTTAAAGATGGCCTCAGCCATTGGGGAACGACAGATGTTGCCTAAGCAAACAAAAAGCACATGTTGCATGGAGAACCTCCTAATTATTGGTAAAGTCAGGCGTACTTGTTGGAGTCTGGATTTACCTTTTGTTATGATGAGTGTACCAGAATTTTGAGAAGGAGTGATTGAAATGTCTTGGATTATTTTGATTGTCGTGTTAGCCATTTTAGTCTTATGGTACGTCAGCGCCTATAACGGCCTGATTAAGACCCGGACGTACGTCCAAGAATCGTGGAGTCAGATTGATGTGCAACTCAAGCGGCGGAACGATTTAATTCCTAACTTGGTTTCCACGACTAAGGGGTACGCTAACTATGAGCAGGGCACGTTGAAAAAGGTGGTCGAATTACGGAACCAATTGACGGCCATTCCCGCCGATGACCATCAGCAAACGATGGAAGTGTCCAACCAATTGTCGACCACACTGCGGTCGTTATTTGCTCTGTCCGAAAACTATCCGGACTTAAAGGCCAACACCCAGTTTAAAGAATTAATGGAAGAATTAACCAATACTGAAAATAAGATTGCCTATTCTCGGCAACTATACAACAGTTCCGTGGCCAGCTTAACGGTGAAGATTCAATCTTTCCCCAGCAATATTGTGGCCAAGATTCACCATTTCAAGGAAAACGAATACCTGCAAGTTCCTGAAGAAGAGAAGACGACTCCTAAAGTTAATTTTGATGATTTCAATCAATCCGATAAGTAGGCGATCACATGTTATATGACCAAATAGCCATGAACAAACGGCGGACGGGCTATGTCATGTTTGGCTTCGGCCTGTTAGTCTTGCTCATTGGTGCCGCGTTAGGTTACCTGTTCTGGAACAATTGGCAATCCGGGGCGGTGATTGCGCTCGTGGTCGCGGTGGTCTACATGCTGATTATGATTAGCCAGTCGACCAACGTGGTCATGAGCATGAACCATGCCCGAGAGATTACCGATGTGAGCCAAGCACCACAACTCTGGCACATGATTGAAGACATGGCGCTCGTGGGTAAGGTGCCCATGCCGCGAGTCTTCATCATTGACGATCCTAGTCCCAACGCTTTTGCGACGGGCAACAGTCCGGAAAAGTCAGCGGTGGCCGTGACCACCGGGATTTTGCAGCGGCTGAACCGTGAAGAGTTGGAGGGCGTCATTGGCCACGAGATTTCGCACGTACGTAATTACGATATTCGGCTGCAGACCATTGCCTTGGCATTATCCGCGGCAATCGGGATGTTGGTGAACTTTGCCAGCAACTGGTTGTGGTGGGGCGGTGGGCGCCGGCGTGATGATGACCGGGACTCGGCGGGCAATGCCATCGCCCTAGTGATTTCCATCGTGCTGATTATATTGGCACCGCTGGCGGCTAGCATTGCGCAAATGGCGTTGTCCCGCAACCGAGAGTACCTCGCCGACGCTTCAAGCGTAGAACTCACGCGGAATCCGCAGGGCCTCATCAACGCACTGCGTAAGATTGACGACAGTGAGCCGATGGAAGCCGCCGATCCCAACAGCTCGGCCTTGTACATTGGTGATCCGTTCAAGAATAAGCATCGGTTGGGCGACCTCTTTTCCACGCATCCGCCGATTGCTGATCGCATTGCGCGACTCGAAAAAATGTAAAATAAAGTAGCGGTTTTCGCACCCGTTTCGTAGTACAATTAACATTGAGACTAGGGGAAAGAGTGTAAGCATATGCGCGGAAATTTTGTGTATTTAAGTTTAGAACCCGTCACGAATATGATTTATTCGCTCGGGATATCACCAGCTGATTTTTTGAATGGTATTCCGGCGATACCCAATCAGCTTCTTTTACTGAACGCTGAGTCGGGGAGTGACGTGGAGATCAATCCCCACACGCGTTTGCAGACAGTTACGGGGCAGACCCAGATTCGCCGTTACCTGTTGGCTAAGCATGAACACGCGGTAAAGTGGTTGGATTACGCGCATGGGGATGATTTAGATTTTCTCCTGCCCGGTGAGATTGCCGAGTTGCTCTACTTAGCCCACATGGAAACGCACATTCGGACGCCGTTTTATGCCAAGTTGCAAAATGACTATGCTTATTTGACGCTACGTGATGGTTTCTTTAAGGTGTATTACCGGAACCTACCCGATTTTGATCACGTGTTAGAGGTGAGTATCAAACGCCACCTACGCGCGATGCACAACAACCGGTGGGTCTTTGCTCGACCGTTGGCGATTAGCGACGTGCCCCACGAGATCCTGATTCAGTTGACTCAGGGGCTCTTGGACGGCATGATTATTGCCTTTGATCAGCTGGTCGAACGTCACCGAATCTACGTGATTCCGGTACGCGCCATCACACATCCAGAGCGGCAAAATACCTGGTATTCCCAAGAGGAAGTTTATGCGGACTCACGGGAGGTTGCCAGCTTACGTTACGATCTGACGACGCGCGAGTGGGCCCTGAGTATCCACGACAACCAGGTGTTTAGCGACGTGAAGGACCTGATTTAAACGAGATAATGCTTTGACCATCGGCGGCTGCGGCTACCGGTGGTTTTGTTTTTCGACCGTTGGTTGGGTTGGGAACAACCGATTAGGAATTGGAAATTAGTCGAGAGAAAAAAGCGGATAACCACGCCGATTGGCGGTAGGGCCCGGTGATTTCTGGCTAGTTTTAACCAGCGACTCTGGAATTCATGGTATAATAAGCCTCAGTATTTCATTTCGACCTTAACTGGGAAGTTGACGACTTCTCAGAAAATAATTTGCGGCGGAGGGCGTTACGACCCACCCGTTTACATAGGAGTATAAAACATGAAGATGCAGCTTGCTGAAATTGCTCACGCTGTGGGAGCAATTAATGATTTCGAACAATGGAGTAGTGTCAGTGTCACGAGTGTGGCTTTTGATAGTCGGCACCTTCAACCGGGCGGACTCTTTATCCCGTTGACGGGTGAGCAGGATGGTCATCAGTTCATTCAGTCGGCCATCGATCATGGTGCCGTGGCGACGCTGTGGGCACGCGACTTGGCGACTGCTCCTGCCAACTTTCCTGTGATTCAGGTCGCCGATTCCTTGAAGGCCTTACAGACGTTGGCGCAATACTATTTGACGAAGATTAACCCCCGAGTCGTGGCTATCACGGGGAGTAATGGGAAGACGACCACCAAGGATATGATTGCCAGCATTCTGGCGACCCAGTTCAACGTGACCAAGACCCACGCCAACTTCAACAACGAGATTGGGGTCCCCATGACCGTGCTGTCGATGGAACCCAATACGGAAATGTTGGTCGTGGAAATGGGGATGGATCGACCGGGTCAACTCGACTTCTTGAGTAACCTGGTTGCACCGGACATTGCCGTCATCACCATGATTGGTGAGGCCCATATCAAATTCTTCGGCACGCGCGATAAGATTGCGGACGCCAAGATGGAGATTACCCACGGCCTTAGCGAAGACGGTATTCTGGTCTATAATGGGGACGAACCGCTGCTCCGCGACCGGACGGCTGACTTGAAGCTGCGGCAACACACCTTTGGTCAACAGGATAGCGACGAACTCTTCGCGACTAAGATTACAGGGAGTGCCACGGCGACAACCTTCACCACCAACCTTTGGCCCGACAAATCGTTTAGCATTCCAATGATTGGAACCTACAATGTTAATAACGCGTTGGCCGCATTGGCCGTGGCCAACGTCTATCGGATTCGGCCGGAGAATGCTCAGAAGGCACTGAGCACGGTTAATCTGACCGAGAACCGGGCTGAATGGGTCAAAGGGGCCGCTGGTGAGGATATCTTAAGCGACGTTTATAACTCTAATCCCACGGCCGTCAAGCAGGTCTTAGCGGCCTTCTCGCAGACGCCCGTTACGGGTAAACGATACGCGGTGCTGGGAGATATGCTCGAGCTGGGGCTGCAGGCGGATACGATGCATGCGGATCTGGCGGAAGCCATCGATCCGGCTAAGATTAGCCACGTCTACCTGGTCGGAAAGCACATGGTGGCGTTACAACAACGTTTGGCCACCGAGAAACCGAATTTGCCCGTGACCCATTTTGCCGCGGATGACCTGCCAGCGCTTACATCAGCCCTTCAGGAATCGCTCACGGCCGACGATCAGATTTTATTGAAGGGATCTCACGGGATTCATTTGGAGCAAGTATTGGCGGCACTACAGGATTCTAATGAAAATTAATGAAAAAGATAAGCAATTCTCGCGAGTCGTGGGAGTTGCTTATTTTGTTTCACCGTTGTATGATGGCTTAGTTGCTTATTTAGAGAAACAAACTTACCCCGCGTTAGCCAATCATTCATCGCCCCATGGAAAACGGATTTTTTCCAAGATTTATGAGGCACTGGCGCGATGCACCTATTAGGAGGAAATTATTTTTGAAGTTTAAAGAACTGGGTCTTTCTGAAGACCTACTGAAGGCTGTTACGACAGCAGGTTACGAAGAAGCGACCCCAATTCAAGCCGAGACAATCCCCATGGTTTTGGCGGGTCAAGATGTTATTGGACAAGCCCAAACCGGGACCGGGAAGACTGCGGCATTTGCCTTACCAATTCTTGAAAAGATTGATAAGAAGAACGAAAACGTTCAAGCGCTAGTTGTTTCCCCAACACGGGAACTGGCCATTCAAACCCAAGAAGAAATTTATAAATTAGGCCGTAACGAACGGGCCAACGTCCAAGTCGTTTACGGTGGTGCTGACATTCGTCGGCAAATTAAAGCCTTAAAGAACCATCCACAAGTTGTTGTGGGGACCCCTGGTCGTTTACTGGACCACATCCGGCGCCACACCTTGAAGTTGGATCATGTTCAGATGTTAGTCTTGGATGAAGCCGATGAGATGTTAAACATGGGCTTCCTGGACGACATTGAAGATATCATCAAGCAATTGCCAGAGAAGCGCCAAACCATGCTCTTCTCCGCAACGATGCCACCAGAAATCAAGCGCGTTGGGGTGCAGTTCATGCAAGACCCTAAGCACGTGAAGATTAAGGCTAAGGAATTAACGACCGACTTGATCGATCAATTCTACGTCCGTTCTCGTGACTTTGAAAAGTTCGATATCATGACGCGGTTCTTCGATGTTCAAGACCCTGACTTGACGATTGTCTTTACTCGGACGAAGCGTCGGGTTGACGAAATCGCTAGTGGTTTACAAGCCCGCGGCTACAACGCTGCTGGGATTCATGGGGACTTGACGCAAAAGCGCCGGACCCAGATCATGAACGAGTTCCGTCACGGTAAGCTGGATATCTTAGTCGCAACCGACGTGGCTGCCCGGGGGATTGACATCAATGATGTGACCCACGTGTACAACTACGATATTCCACAAGACCCAGATAGTTATGTTCACCGTGTCGGCCGGACTGGCCGTGCCGGGAAGCATGGGGTTTCCATGACGTTTGTAACGCCAAACGAAATGGACTACTTGCGTGAAATCGAAAAGCTGACGAAGGTGCGGATGCTTCCTTTGAAGCCGCCTTCGGATGAAGAAGCACTGGTTAGTCAATTGGGCGCAGCGAAGGAAACCATCGCTGACCTGGTTAACAAGACGGATACTGAAAAGTACGCCAAGACGGCTGAGAGCCTGTTGGCCCAATACGATGCTGAAGACTTGGTTGCCGCTCTGTTGAACGACTTGACCAAGGACAACAACAATCAAGTACCCGTTAAGATTACGCCAGAACGGCCATTACCTAAGCGTGGTGGCAAGCGTCACGGCGGTGGCGGCTACCATCATGGTGGCAATCGTCGCGGCGGCAACGGTGGCGGTGGCTACCGTCATCGTCAAGACCGGCGAGGCAACGACCGTCATGGAAGCCGCGGTCATGATTCACGTAATCATGACTCACGCAACCATGGTGGCGATCGGAACCATCGCAGCAATAGTGGTCGGCGTTCTGAAGGTGGCCGTGGGTTCACCATTCGGAAAAAAGACTAAATTAAAGATAATTGATTAGAAGGAAGCAACGCTCGGTTAGGCAGACCGGGGGTTGCTTTTTCTTTTGGGCAAATTTGAATCACCCTAGCGGACAACAATATAGTGTAGTGTATAAATGGCTTTAAACAGGCGGGTAAAGCGTTAAACCCAACCGTTCCTTTACGCTTTAACGGTGGGGCCTAACCGTCAGTGAAGGGACTGTGCTTTCCCGCCAATTCAAGCCACAATTGCTAAAAATTAAAAAAATAAGCGCCCATTTCAAAAAAACCAGACCGTCATCGGAGACCGTTCCGTTGGCGTTTTTGATGTGTTCACAAAACAAATTACTCCACAAATCAATTTGTGAGCATATATTTTCTGTTGCGTTATGTTTGTCGCTGTGCTATTATTCTCTTATCGAAACGATATGCAAAAACTTATTAAAAGAATTTTCCCTTTAGACAACCAACCACGGAGGTTATTGAATATGGCCAATTACTTTGACTTACATGCTGCTTCTGCGCTCGCCACTAAGCCGGGTCCGTTTGTGACGATGACCTTACCCGTTACAGGGGTGCCCGCCACCGACCGGACTCAATTCAATAGTTTGTTGAAACAGGGGAAACGGTTGTTGGAAGATGTCGCACCGAAACGCCATTGGGCCGCGTATGAAGAATTTTTTGCGCCGTACGAACACGGGCCACTCACCAACGGGAGTGCGCGGGGCCTGCTGATTATGGCGGGGGCCACGGACAGTTACCATTACTGGTTACACACGGCCGTGGCGCCCACGGTGACGGTGACTTATCAACCCAATGTCTTGCCGATTCTTCAATCCCGCGATACGACCAGCGACTATGATCTCCTGTTGTTGGACAGCCAGGGCTTCGAGTTTGCCCAGGTCCGAAACGGTCGGCCAGAGCTGGTAAACCTGCCAGTCGATGCACCGAATACGCTGGAGAAGGCGTTGGGCAGTGAGCTTCGTGATCGCGGGCGCTGGCAACGGTCCGCGGGCGACAGTACCCATTACAGTGGCACGGGGACACTGGACGCCAGCAAGGCGGCTGACCAACGGAATTATTTCATGGCGGTCGATGCCTACGTGAGTCAGCAGTTCTCCAACGTCAATCAGGTACCGCTGATTCTGGTCGCCGGAGCGAATAATCAGGGGAACTTTAGAAAGTTAGCCCAGAACGCCTATTTGGATGCCAACGTGCGGGTGGTTCAGAACCCTAACTTGGCGGCGGCTAATCAGACTCTAGTGGCGTTAATGGTCGGCGTGAACGACCAACGCCATGTCCAGGCCAACCAGATTCGTCAGGACGCCTATGATAAGATGCGGCAACAGAATCAAGTCGTTCAGGACCTGGGGGCACTGGCAACGGCCGCCGTGCAAGGACAGTTGAGTAAGCTTTGGATTCAAGACGACGCCTTTCAGTCCGGTCACCTAACAGAGAGTGGGGACGTGATGACGGCGACAGCCTTGAGCCGACAGAATAACTTGTACAATGACCTCGCGCTGTTAGTTTCGCAGCGTGGTGGGCAGGTCGAGGTGCTGCCAGCGAACGCCATGCCAACTCGCAGCCCCATTGCAGCCCAGCTACGGATCAGAGAGTCCGTGCAGCTGTAATCTTGTTTGGTGGAAAAGTCATGCAAACCAAAAGCCGGAGGAATCGCCAGTCGTGGTGGCCCTCCGGTTTTTGGTTTGGCTTTGCTCGCGTAATGTTTGGCGATGTACCAATGGCCGCCTTACCGTTCGCCACCGTCATGTCAATCCACTTCGCCTGCGGCTGCCAGGGATTCCGCCTGCTGTGGGGACCGGCACGAGCCGAAGGGCGGTCTCGTACCTCGGTTTGAAGCCGTAAATCACGTCTTCAAACACGTCCGGTGAAGTAAACTGGCTGAGAAACGCCAGCTAACTTCACCCTCACGGCTGGCTCCATCCCTGGCCACCTACGGCTACGCTGGTCTGGTGGTCGTTCGTTTGATCGTGATGAGACATCTATACCCGGGCAATCGATTGGAGAAGTTAGTTGTCAGTCAAATTGACGGCGCCAATGTAGCCGAGAGTGAGTCAAATTTGGGCTCAGCCGGGGCGTTCATGGCTGGTGGTTTACCAGTCATGAACGGGCGACTTGGAAACGCTGATTTTTGGCGGTTTCAAGCGAGGACCAAGACCGCACTATGGCTTGGTCCGTCCTTCCCCAGCGTTCCAGCCCAAATTTGGCGAACGGCAAGGCGGACAATGTCTCCCGACCAGAATAAATTGAGATTAGTTTATATTTTCCCAAACCGGATAAGTATTGGGGGTCAATTTGTCAGGGCTGTGCTAGAATATAACCTAGACATTATAGAGAGGTGACATCATGATCTACGGAACCGGCATTGATATTACCGATTTGGCGCGTGTTAAGGCGGTTGTGGAGAAGCAACCGCAATTTTTGCAACGGGTCTTAACTCCCGGCGAACTGGCTGATTACCAACAATTGCGGGGTGCCCGAGCGGTTGAATTTATCGCTGGACGGTGGTCCGCGAAGGAGTCGTACAGCAAGGCCATGGGAACGGGAATTGGTCGGACGGTTGGCTTTCAAGATATTGAGATTCGTGACAATGAAGTTGGCCAGCCCATCGTGTTACGCCAGCCATTCGCGGGCAAAGCGCACGTCTCCATTTCCCACACGGCCACCGTGGTCATGACTCAGGTTATCTTAGAAAGAGGGCAAGCGTAATGGTAGTTGGGGTACATCGCCCAACGCAACTGGTCATCGACCGGGCTGCGCTACGGCATAACATTCACGCAGAAGTAGAACGGTTGGATCAAGGTTGCGAATTATTCATGGTCGTTAAGGCTAATGGCTATGGTCACGGGGCCATCCAGGTTGCGCAGGCAGCCAAGGATGCTGGTGCAACCGGCTTTTGTGTGGCCATCTTGGATGAAGCGCTGGAATTGCGGGCAGCCGGCTTCAACGAGCCAATTCTGGTGTTGGGAGTGACATCACCCGCCGATGCGCCGTTGATGGCGGCGGAAGATATCTCCGCGACGGTGGCGGCAACGGACTGGTTAGTCGATGCGCAAGCCTACTTGGACCTGACTGCCGATCTGACAGCGCCCCTGCACGTCCACTTGGGGATTGATACCGGGATGGGCCGGATTGGGTTCCGAACGGCAGCCGACCTGAAGACGGCCGTTGACTTCTTGCAGGCCCATGCCACGACGTTAGACTTTGAGGGAATCTTTACGCATTTCGCGACGGCAGATAGCCCCGACGACCGGTACTTCAAGCAACAGGTGGCCAAATGGCATGCGCTGACCGACGCCTTGCCGCGGCCCCGTTACGTCCACGTCTCCAACTCGGCGACGAGTCTCTGGCATGCCGACTGCAACGACAACATGATTCGTTTCGGCGTGTCCGGCTATGGCCTGAATCCGTCTGGCACGGCGATTGACGCGCCATATCCGCTGGAACCGGCTATGAGCCTGACCAGCGAATTGGTCTTCAGCAAGCGAATTGCGGCCGGCGATGCGGTGGGTTACGGCGCTACCTACACGGCCACTCAGGACGAATGGGTCGGCACCGTACCGATTGGCTACGCTGATGGCTATGAACGTCGTTTACAGGGCTTCCATGTCCTGATCGATGGCCAGGCTTGCGAAATCATTGGTCGCGTCTGCATGGACCAACTCATGGTGCGTTTACCCCATGATTATTCGCGGGGCACGACGGTTACCCTAGTGGGCAAAAATCACGGCGCGGAAATTACGCTGCAGGATGTTGCCGATTACTGTCAAACCATCCACTATGAGATTGCCTGTGGCTTTACCAGCCGCTTGCCACGGCGGTATCTCAATTAATTCAGCGGGTTATAGTGTCCAGGGTTGCTTATTCGTGGTAAACTATATGAGTCGAGATGAATAAGCAATCTAGGAGGGAAATCATGATCCGCACACAGCAATTTAACCGACCAGCTTTACGGTTACACATTTCCAAACGCGTCCAGCGTCAGGCGTTGGTGCCGCTACGGTCAGCTGCAGCTGATAAACTTTCGTTAATTGCCGGGTATCAAGCGATGGCCCTTATTAACCAGGATATTGCCCGTATCTTTACACCGTGTGAAGAAGAAGCAGAACGGTGCTTGACCAAGTATCGTCGAACAAATCATAACTAACAAGAATTGAATAGCAGATAGGGGATGGCGGCCCATGGCCCGTGTTGAAGTCAAACGCGGTGATGTTTTCTTCGCCGACCTATCACCAGTCGTTGGTTCGGAACAGGGCGGCATGCGTCCCGTCTTAATTATCCAAAACAACGTGGGAAACCATTATAGTCCAACCGTAATTGTGGCGGCAATCACCGCCCGGATCGAGAAGCCGAAGATGCCGACACACGTCGGCATCTCGGCGGAACGAACCGGCATTGAGCGGGATTCCGTCATTTTGCTTGAACAGATCCGGACGATCGATAAACAACGGTTGAAGGATCAGGTCACCCACTTGGATGTTAAGACGATGGCGTTGGTTGACGCCGCGTTGGCAACTAGCGTGGGTTTGGTGGATAAGTCGAAGAAAAAGCGGAATCGAAGCAGCACCCGCACTACATAGAATCTTTAGTGACAGTTAAGTTCAGGACAATTTTGTTCTGGGCTTTTTTGGTTACCCGGCGAGATTAAAAAAAGGTTTGGGACAAAACTTCCCAAACCCTGGTGTTCCAATTTAGATAGCCGAAACGTGCGCCAAAAGGCAGCCGATTCCGCTTAAAACTAATAACCAAATAATCCAAGACTGGGATTATTCGCTTATCAGCCATGCTCACCGACTAATCGCCTTTTGCCCCACGCTCTTTCATCATTTTAGATTAGCTTTCGTGCCGTAAATCTTCAATCTCAGGAACGTGGAATTCCTTGCGTTCGAGGGCCTTGACGATGCGGTCCAACTTTTCTTCGTCGACTTCGGCGGGAAGGGTGAACATGGTCCGGTGAACCAATTCGCCTTCCTGAGCATCCAGGCTGATCACGCTGGCAATCGACGTGTACTTGGTGATAATCTTGGCCATGCCGGCTAAGTCACCGCGTTCACCGGCGGAAACCACCGTCACCACGTAACTGCCGATGTTAACGTTCCAAGACTGGGAGAGCATGTCCATCAACCGCGTATGCGTGAGAATTCCGTAGAAGGCGTTTTGGTCATCTAACACGGCGATGTAAGGTAAATCTTTAATGGAGAAGAAGACATTAAAGAAGGCGGCGTTGACCGAAATAAATTTCGTAGCGTTCTTCAGCAATGATGTCACCGGGAGCTGCATGTCGCCGCCCCGGGATTTATGGCGATAAATGTGCATCTTATAAATGTTTCCCCGGAAGATCTGTCCGGTTTCATCCAGGATCGGCACACACCGATAGCCCGAGTCTTCCAAGACTTTCAGGGCTTGTTCCAGGGTGACGTCCTCGCGAACCGTAACCAACCGCTCTTTCGGTTTCACTAGGGATTTTAGCAGCATAACAGTGACCTCCTAAAAATTAGAAACTTCTAATAATCTCCCTTAATAATACCATAGTTTCCGGCGAAATTGGTAGTGTTTTTTGGCGAAAGCCGCGTAAAGTTTTCGTAAAGGAGACGGACGGTGAAAGCGGTTAGCAAAAAATCACGATCCAGCCAAAAGGGGGTCGTGATTTTCTTTAGAAATTAATTAGAAGACAATGACGGGCGTCCCAACGCTGACGTTGGCATAAACAGAACCGACCTTGGAAGGTGGCGTGTTGATACAGCCGTGAGAGCCGTGTTTCTTATACCAGGTTCCCCCGTATTGTGGTTGCCAGGAAGAATCGTGAATTCCTACGCCGGTATCATCGATTGGCATCCAGTATTTTACCTTGGAGGCATAACTGGAGCCGTTGTCGTTTTGACCGCGTAACGTGGTGTTGCGTTGCTTACTCCAGATGACCCAGACACCGGTTGGGGTGTGGTGTGCCGTCGTCGGCAGGCCAGTGACAACATCCGTGGAGACCACGAGCTTGCCGTTCTTGTAGACCCACATGTGCTGGTTGACCTTATCGACTTCCACGTAGGACTTGCCGATATCGGTGCCGTTGCTGTGGTAGCCACTCCCTTGAATGGCTGGGGTGCGTGACATTCCCTTGCCAGCTAAGACCAGCTTGCTGAGGGCGGGGGTCTCGGACTTCACTTTGATACTCCAGCCGTACAGACCAGCCTTGACCTTGACCGTGCCACGCTTCGTTGACTTGAAGGTCCGGGTCTTGTTGATGGTCCCATATTTGTGACTGAGCTTGGTCAGATATTGCGTGATGGCTGACGTGTTGGTGGCCAATTTGCCATTCTTCATGGTTAACCAGCTTGCCAAGGTTTCGGCAGGGATGGTAATCTTGTGACCACTTAACTTGTAAACGTAACTTTCCTTGGTAATTGCGGTAGCCTTGGCTTTAGCTGCCTTAAAACTGGAACTCTTAACTGTGACCGCTGGCTTGATGTAGTCTTTTGATAGATTAACCGTACTTTTGCCGGTTTCAATGGCTGTTGTGATCGACGTCGCGACCTTGTCGGCAGCTAATTGGTTACCCGCTTGTTCCTTGGTCGTCACGTATTGCCCATCCTTATAGGTAAACGTGGCATCCTTGGCCGCTGTTCGGGTTTTATTGGCCTTAGTCGCGATGCTGGTGGCTAGGGTTTTAATGCTCTGCTGATTGGCATCGCTGGCGTTCAGTTTGATGCTGTCAGCCGTGGCCGTGGTCACGTGAGCGGGCCAGGACCAGACGTTTTGTTTGGCAATCAACTGTTTCAGCGCGGCTCTCGAGGTGACCTTGAGGTTGACCTTCTGGGTGTCGATGGTCGCGACCGTTTTACTGCCGTCTTGTAACGTCAGTTGTTGATTTTTCAGTGCAGCTTTAAGTTTCGTGGCTGCCTGATCGGCGGTACTTCCACCGACGTTTACCCCAGCAATTGCGGTATCCTTGAAGAAGACCTTAACTGAAGCGTAATGATAGGCTTGGCCCACGTAAATTGCACCGACCGCGACGATTGCGGTCACGATGCCAATGATGAAGCCTTTTTTCTTTTTCATGGGTTATGACCTCCTAAAAATAAGCCAGTGGCAGGAAAGTCGTTATCCTTAACGATCACGTACTAGCATAAACCTAGCTTACTTCAAACTACCTTAAATGACAATCTAGTTGCCTAGTTGGTAACGCTTACAAACTGAATTAATTTCTTGATGTTAATATTTAAGGTTGTGGGTGCCAATGGTTGGGGGATTAAATGGCCGGATCCTTGCTGGATACGAGCGAACGTTACTGGACTGGACCACTAAATCCCGGTGTGACCGCTTTTTATCGGAATAGTCGGTGGCTCTAAATGATGTGGCGGAAGGTAGCTTGTAAGGCAGTCAACCGGATAACTGACCAGTAACAAGGCTGACTGGGTGATGAAACCGGTTGCGCTAACGGCAGAATATGGTGGAAAATAAAAAATTTGCGAAGCAGAAAAAATTGGCGATCCGGTTAAATTTGACTGGTCAATTTGGATAACAAAAAATCGCCGCTCCCGTGGGAACGACGATTTCGTTTTAAAAAATTGAATTACTTGAGGGCAGCCAAACCGTCCTTGGTAACTTGCTTCAACGTTGCAGCTGACTTGGCCATCAAGTCCTTTTCCTTATCGGATAATGGGACTTCAACGACGCCGGCTAAACCGTTACCGTTGATGATAGCAGGCGTACCGATGAAGATGTCATCTAAGCCATATTCACCGTTCAAAGCAGCGCCGATAGGTAATACGGCGTTTTCGTCACGCAAGATAGCCTTGGTAATCCGCATCAAGCAGGTTGCGACACCGTAGAAAGTGGCACCCTTCTTGTTGATGATTTCGTAAGCCTTGTTCCGCGTGTCGTCTTCGATCTTAGCTAAGTCGTCGTCAGTCACGCCTTGTTCCTTGGCGATAGCCTTCAATGGCTTAGAACCGATCGTTGCTTCGTCGTATGCGGCGAATTCGGAGTCACCGTGTTCACCCATGATGTAGGCGTCCACGTTCCGTGGGTCAACGTTGAACTTCTTAGCCAAAGCCACACGTAAGCGGGCAGTGTCCAAAGAAGTCCCTGAACCGATAACCTTTTCCTTTGGGAAGCCTGAGAACTTCCAAGTAGCGTAAGTTAAGATGTCAACTGGGTTAGCAGCAACCACGAAGATACCATCGAAACCAGAATCAACAACGGGCTTAACGATTGAAGACAAGATCTTTAAGTTCTTGTTAACTAAGTCCAAACGCGTCTCGCCTGGCTTTTGTGGGGCACCAGCAGTGATCACAACGATATCAGCATCGCTGCAGTCAGAGTAGTCACCGGAGTAGACTTTCTTAGGTGCAGTGAAGACTTGAGCATCTTCAAGGTCTAAGGCGTCTCCAGCAGTTCTGTCTTTAATAACATCCACAATCACGAATTCTTCAGCTAAACCTTGGTTCATCATTGAGTAAGCGTATGAAGAGCCAACGGCCCCGTCACCAACGAGAACGACTTTTTGATGGTTTTTAGTAGTCAAATCCATTCATCTCCTAATAAATTTATGACATCAAGGTACGCAGAAATACCCACTGGTAAGTATAACATGTTAACTACGCGCCGACCACGACCGCGAGTGAAAATTTGTGAAAACAGCGCTTTCTTTTAGTGAAACGGTTCACCTAAGGGCGGAATCGGTGCAGTCGTAGGGGGATTATGCTATACTCAGGGGTGTTAATTTGAAATGATTTGTGAAATTAGAGCCAGCTGGACGGGGAGAACTGCTTCCGTTCAGCTATTTTGTCTCTCACCCACCTTGAGGGTCATCATCATTTGGCCGCACAATGATTGCTGATTGTACGGCGATTAAGTTTAAGTCTTTCATATATTGTGATATCTGGTCTTGTGACCATCGTTGGTGGCTTTTATGATGATTAAAAAACAGAGTGGTACTCGGCATTGTCCGGGTCCCGGTATTAAGTGGCTTTAAAATTGTAGAAATAAAAGGGAGAAATTAGTAAGTATGAAAATGATCGTTGGTTTAGGCAATATTGGTCCGCAGTACGATGGCACCCGGCACAACACGGGCTTCATGGTCGTCGATGAATTCGCCAAGCAGCATAACATTACGCTGACCACGCGGAAGATGGATGCCCGTTATGGCACGGGAATCGTCAACGGCGAAAAGGTCTTGGTTGTGAAGCCCACGACATTTATGAACGAATCCGGTCGGGCCGTGCATCCTCTGATGGACTACTTCAAGATTGACCTGGACGATATCTTTATTGTTCATGATGACATGGACTTGCCCGTGGGTCACATTCGTCTCCGCGACCACGGTTCCGCCGGCGGTCACAACGGGATTAAGAGCATCATTGCCCACGTGTCTAGCAAGGACTTCAAGCGTCTGCGCGTCGGTACCGGTCATCCCCAGAAGATGTCGGTCGTCGATTACGTCCTGACCAAGTTCACCGCTGACCAGCAGCCGCTCTTCAATCAATCCGCGGACAAGGCGGTAGCGGCATTGGACGATTGGCTCAGTGGGACGGCATTCACTCAGTTAATGAATAAGTACAACTAGGAAGAGGAAGTTATCTCGTGAATTTAGAAGCATTTATGACGCAGACGCCGGCGTACGCCACGATTCGCCAGACGTTGGGAATCGGGCAACGGCAACTGGTGACCGGGCTAAACGGTTCGGCCGAAACGTTGTTCATCGCCAGTCTGCTCCACGAACAACAACGTTCCATCGTTTACGTGACGGATACCCTGTATCACGCCGGGCAATTAGTGGATGATCTTGCCAACCTGCTGGATGAAGACGAGCTCTTTGAATTTCCAGTAGAGGAACTGTTAGCGGCCGAAGTTGCCACCAGTTCGCCCGAATATCGCTCCGCGCGAATCGATGCGTTGCGCGCCCTGCAGAGTGACCGGCCCGTCGTCATTGTGACGGCGCTGTCCGGCCTGCGACGGTTCTTGCCGGCGCCAGCGAACTTTGCGGCCGCGCGATTCAGCGTGAAGATTGGGGCGGACTTTGATCTGGAGAGCCTGCAACAGCGGTTATTTGGCATGGGCTATACCCACCAGAAGTTGGTGGCTGGTCCCGGTGATTTCGCTATTCGGGGGTCGATCGTGGACATCTATCCCTTGGCGGCGGACTATCCGGTACGGCTGGACTTCTTTGATACGGAAGTCGACTCGCTACGCTATTTTGACCCCGCCACGCAGCGAAGCATTGAAAATGTCGATGCGGTTGAAATCTTACCGGCCACCGACTTTATTTTGACGTCTGATGAACGGACGGCCGGGGCGGATGCCCTGACGGCTGAGCTGACAAAGCAGGTGGCCCAACTTGATGAGGACGCCGCGACGACGTTGACCAATCAGGTAAAGCCCCTGATCGACGGCCTGCGTAAGGGGTCCGTGGACCCGCAATTAATGGAATTTGCTGATTATTTATTCCCAGAACACCACCAGCTATTGGATTATTTGCCAGATGATGGCTTGGCGTTGTTCGGGGACTATTCGCGTTTACAAGACGGCGAACGGCAATTACTCGAAGACGAGGCCAACTGGGCGACCGATAAATTAACCCACCACCAAATCTTTGCACAACAGACCTTTGGTGGCGAATTGCGCCCAATCTTGAAGCAGGACCGCCACGCACAGATCATGTTGGCGTTGTTCCAGAAGGGGATGGGCAATCTCCGGTTCCAGGCGGTGACCAACATTGCCACCCGGGCCATGCAGCAGTTCTTCGGCCAACTACCGGTGATGAAGACCGAGATTGACCGGTGGCACAAACAAAAACAGACGATCGTCTTACTCGTGCAGGACGAGGAACGGTTAGCCAAGATTGAAGAAACCTTGGACGATTTCGAGATTCAGGCCGTTTTGACCAAGGAAGAAAACCTGCAGGGGGGACTGACTCAGCTGGTGCCGGAACGATTGCGCACCGGCTTCGAACTCCCCGAGGCCAATCTGGTGGTCATCACGGAAGCCGAGATGTTCCAGAAGGTGACCAAGAAGCGGCCACGGCGACAGACCATGGCCAACGCGGAACGGCTGAAGAGCTACACCGACCTGAAGCCCGGCGATTACGTCGTGCACGTTAACCACGGGATTGGGAAATTTATCGGGATGCAGACACTGACGGTGGATGGTGTTCATCAGGATTACATGACCATCGATTACCAAGACAACGCGCAACTCTTCATTCCGGTGACCCAGCTGAACTTGATTCAGAAGTACGTATCGTCCGAGGACAAGAAGCCCCGGATTAACAAGCTCGGCGGTTCCGAATGGGCGAAGACCAAGAGTAAGGTTGCCGCCAAGATTGAAGATATTGCCGATGAGTTGGTCGATTTGTACGCCAAGCGGGCGGCGGAGAAGGGCTTTGCCTTTCCGAAGGACGATAGCCTGCAGACGGACTTTGAGAACGACTTCCCGTATGCCGAGACGCCGGACCAACTCCGGACCATCGATGAAGTTAAGCATGATATGGAAAAGGCCCGGCCCATGGATCGCCTCCTCGTGGGGGATGTGGGTTACGGGAAGACCGAAGTGGCCTTGCGGGCAGCCTTTAAGGCGGTTGAAGCGGGCAAGCAAGTGGCCTTTCTGGTGCCAACCACGATTCTAGCGCAACAACACTACGACACCATGGTCAACCGGTTCGAGGGATATCCCGTGACGGTTGAGATGTTCTCACGGTTCCGCACGACCAAGCAGATTCACCAGTCCATCAAGGATCTGGAAACTGGGGACTTGGACATCGTGGTCGGCACGCACCGACTTTTGTCGCAAGACGTGAAGTTTAAGAACCTCGGTTTGGTGTTGGTCGATGAGGAGCAACGGTTTGGGGTTAAGCACAAGGAACGACTGAAGCAGTTAAAGGCAAACGTCGACGTACTGACATTAACAGCGACGCCCATTCCACGGACGTTGCACATGTCCATGTTAGGGGTGCGGGATCTGTCCGTGATTGAGACACCACCGGCCAACCGGTTCCCTATCCAAACCTACGTCATGGAACAGAATGCCGGGGCCATTCAGGATGGGATTCGGCGTGAAATGCAACGGGGCGGTCAGGTCTTCTACCTGCACAACCGGGTGGATGACATTGAGAAGACCGTCAGCCAGATTCAAGCGCTGGTACCCGAGGCACGGGTGGGCTACATTCACGGTAAGATGACCGAAGCCCAGCTGGAAGGGGTCCTCTTTGACTTCTTGCGGGGGGACTACGATGTGTTGGTCACCACGACCATCATTGAGACCGGGATTGATATTCCTAACGCCAACACGTTATTTGTGGAAAATGCCGACCGAATGGGCCTGTCGCAGCTGTACCAGTTGCGGGGGCGGATTGGTCGGAGTAACCGGGTCGCCTACGCCTACTTCACGTATAAGCCGAACAAGGTCTTAACGGAAGTCAGTGAGAAGCGGCTTGAAGCCATCAAGGACTTCACCGAGTTGGGGTCTGGCTTTAAGATTGCGATGCGGGATTTGTCCATTCGGGGCGCCGGTAACCTGTTAGGGAAGCAGCAACACGGCTTCATTAACTCCGTCGGATACGATCTCTACACGCAAATGTTAAGTGATGCGGTTGCCAAGAAGCGTGGTAAGAAGACCCAGCTCAAGACCGATACTACGGTCGAACTGGGTGTGGAAGCTTACCTGCCAAGTGACTACATCGAAGACGAACAACAGAAGATTGAAATGTACAAGCGGATTCGCCAATTGGAAAGTGACGATGAGGTCGATGAAATTAAGGCCGATCTGATTGACCGGTTTGGCGAGTATCCCGAGAGCGTCGCGCAACTGTTGACGATTGGTCAGTTGAAGTTAGCCGCCGATTTGGCTCTGGTGGACAAGATTCGCCGGGTCAACGGGGATGTCTTCGTCACCATTTCCAAGCAGGGGACGGACATTCTCGGTGGACAGGATGTCTTCAAGGCATTGTCTGCGACCAAGTTGAAGGCCACCGTGGCCATCAACGACGACCGCTTGCACGTCAAGTTGGTCTTACAGCCGAACATGACGGTGCAGGACTGGCTGCCTCAGGTGCAACAGTTCATGGCCGCCTTACGGGATATCGTCCTCGAGACGACTAAGCCCAAGACGGACGAGAAATAGGGGATGAAGCGGGGGCTGGCCGCCTTACCGGTTGCGCAATATGAGCTGAAACGCGGTGGGCAGGACGCCCGAGCCATAGAGCGGTCTCGGGACTCGCTTGCCCCCCCAAAAAAATTGGTGTTTCCAAGTCGCCATTATCTAATCGGCTAGTGCCGCTCAGATAATCCCACGGCTGAGCTCATATTGCGCTTCACTCTCGGCTACAATGGTCGATGTCATTCGTCTCGTCCTTGGGATTAGTGGTCGAGACAATGTGCCATGATGGTCGTTGACTTCGCCGGAGGGGGCCAGTAATGGAGTCAGCTGTGTCGACGGTGTTAGCTGGCGTTTCTTTAGCCAGGTTACAGCGTGGGACGACTTGGGAGACTTGCGGTTTGGGCAAGGCTCCTAAGCGAGGCGGAAGCCCGTTCTTTGGCTGGAGCCGGTCCCCACAGCAGGCGGAATTGCTGGCAACCGTAGGCAACTGGTGTACACTAGTTTGTCGCGAACGGTAGGCGGCCATTATCTTCAATCTAAAAGGCACAACACCACAAAATTTGTCAGCACCACTGAAGGAGGAAGTCGATGGGCAACCGCAATGTGAATACGACCTTGCAAGGCGCCCTGATTCTTTCGATTGCGGCGTTCATTGCCAAGTTGCTGAGCGCCGTCTACCGGGTGCCGTTTCAGAACATGGTCGGCAACACCGGATTCTACGTGTACCAACAGGTTTACCCGCTGTATGGTATTGGCATGACCTTTGCGCTGAGTGGCCTCCCCGTCTTCATTTCAAAATTAATTGCCGAGGCGCCCGACCTACCGAGCCAACAGCAGGTTGCCCGCCAAGTCTATCACTGGCTGTGGGGGTTGGCGGGACTAATCTTCATTGGCTTGATGCTGGGAGCGCCGGCCCTGGCGCGGGGGATGGGTGATCGGCATTTAACGCCGCTGATTCAAATGGTGGCATGGATGTTTCTGTTCATGCCGGCCCTGTCCGTCAGCCGTGGGTATCACCAAGGACGGTTTCAAATGTTGCCGACGGCGCGTTCCCAAGTGGTGGAACAGCTCGTCCGGGTCGTGGTGATTCTAGTTGCCGCGGGCTGGGCCACCAGTCACGACTGGTCGGTCTACCGGATGGGCACCTGGGCGTTGAGCGGCGGCGCCATTGCGGCGGTAGCGGCACTATTGGTGTTGCCCCGTTGGCGCCAGCGCGGTCAGACATCCACGGTTAAGGTGCCACACGTCGGTCGGCGCTTGCTGATCGAGGGCGGGACCCTTTGCCTGCTCACCGCGATGTTGGTACTCTTGCAGTTGGTCGATTCCTTTACGGTGAAAAATGGTCTGGTCGCTGGTGGCTTGGGGGATCTGGCCGCCAAGAGTCTCAAGGGGGTCTACGATCGCGCCCAACCACTGGTTCAACTGGGGCTGGTGGTCGCGGTGGCCTTCGCGACGTCTCTGCTACCGGCGTTAACAGCGGCGCAACAGGAGCGGCGCCCGGCGGCCTTTAAACGGCTGACGACCACGATGATGCGGATTGCCTTAATGGTGGCGGTGGCCGCGACGGCGGGGCTGATTGCCCTGATGCCGTGGATTAACCGGCTCCTCTTTGGCGATACACAGGGGTCCGGCATGCTCGGTGTTTACATGCTAAGCATTATTCTGGCGACGTTGATTCAAACGTATAACAGCGTGCTGCAGAGTCAAGACCAGTACCGGCTGACGGTGGTCGCGCTCGTGGCGGGCTTATTGGTCAAAATTCTCTTTAACCAGGCGGCCGTGCGGCATTTTGGCGCGACCGGGGCGAGCTGGCTGACGGTGCTCAGCCTGGGGGCCATGTTCCTGGTGCTGTGGTATGGGTCGGACAGGGCGCTGCGGACGGGCATCTGGACCAAACCGTACATGCGAATTCTAGTGGCCTGCACGATCCTGATGGTCTTTGGCGTGCAGGTGACCGTGGCCGGGCTAGAACAGTGGTGGCCGGCGCTAATGACCAGTCGACTTGCGATTGGCGGGGGCTTACTGGTGACGATTCCGGTGGGGGGTATCATTTTCATCGGCTTGGCCCTGCACTGGCAGTTATTGTCGGTTCGGGAGTGGTTGGCGATTCCCCACGGCGAGAGTGTGTTAAGATTATGGCAACAACTTAGTCAACACGGAGGAAAATAATATGCGATTAGATAAGTATTTAAAGGTATCACGGATTATCAAGCGGCGGTCAGTCGCCAAGGAAATTGCCGACAAGGGTCGGATTGCGATCAACGGCAAGGTGGCCAAGTCATCGAGTGACGTTGCCACGAATGATGAGTTGGTTATTAAGTTCGGTAACAAAACGTTAACAGTGAAAGTTAATGAATTGTTGGAGACGACCAAGAAGGACGATGCCGAACGGATGTACACCATCGTCAAGGAAGACTACGCCCAAGATTTTCGGCAGAATTAGTCAAAATCAGTCTTAAATGTGACGAATGTTTTACATTATGCTAAACGTGCTAGACGGGCAAATTGAAACTTGCTATACTCAAGTTAAACTATCTGGTGAAAACTGAGGAGTGAGTGGAAGATGGCTGACGTGAAGCCGAAACCGGCGAAAATTGAACGTTTAGAAAATGACTATACGCGACGTCTGGATCACCAACAGGCTAAGGCCCATCGGCATCAGTGGCTGGGCAAACGGCGGATGCGGCGGGCTACCCGCATTTTGGCGGTTTTTGCGGTCTTTGCCGTCGTGCTGGGCATTCAATTGGTGCGGACTAACGCCAGTCTCCATCACGTTCAGGGTGAAGTGACCACCAGTAAACAAAAGCTGGCGAGCACCAAGACCACGGACCACAAACTCCAATTACAGATTAAGCAGTTAAATAATAAGGACTATCTGGGGCGACTGATTCGGTCGAAGTACTACTATTCGAAGTCTGGAGAAACCATCTACAGCTTGCCGGGTGACCATGCGAGCGATGTAACCGTTAAATAGCCTAATGGAAAATCCGTCGGTTCGGCTGAACTGGCGGATTTTTTGCTAGGTTTGGGTCGTTAACTGAAGATTGAAAGTTTGCGAATACGCTTCAGTCCTCAGCTGGTAAGGCGGAAGTCAAAACTATTGTTGTGTGGGCGTTAACACGATGATGGATGGAAACCAGTAATCCGCTTAGAGGTTAATCTAGCGGGGTTTCTAACGGGTAAGGAAAATTGATTAATGGACTTTCTTTTTAACGTTTAGCGTGTGGAATCTTGGGAAATTGTGTTATACTGAAAGCACTTATTTTAAGGAGGAACTTCTTTTTTATGGCAATCGAGGTTGGAGCTAAAGTTTCCGGAAAGGTCTCCGGAATTACGAACTTTGGTGCATTTGTTGATTTAGGCGACCACAAGACCGGGTTGGTGCACATTAGTGAAATTTCTGACGGCTACGTTAAGGATATTCATGACGTTCTGTCTGTTGGTGACGAAGTAACGGTTAAGGTTTTGACCGTTGGTAATGATGGGAAGATTGGGCTGTCGATTCGCAAGGCGACAGATCATCCGGCTGGTGACCGGCCCCACCACAGTCACAATGAACACCGGGATCATGAGCAACACCGGGGTGGCAACAATGCCAGTCACGGTGGCGAAAGTCATGGGCACGGTCGGCGGTTTGAGAATAACGGCTCCCGGCCCCACCATAACTCAGCAAATGGTCGATTTGCGGGTCATCATTCGGCTCCCCATAAAGAAAATTTTGACGACATGATGTCAGGGTTCTTGAAGCAAAGTGAGGACCGTTTGGCAACGATTAAACGAAACACTGAAGGCAAGCGTGGCGGCCGTGGCGGTCGGCGCAGTTAGTCAGAGACTAACGGGCCATCAAAGATGAAGAGGACCGCACATGTTGCGGCCCTTTTTCATAACCGCTGAGGTCTTGCCGAGAAGAGAAGAGGGACGTGCGGTGTCACTGGAGACGGACTTTCAACAGAATTGCCAGCAACAGGGGTGGGCTGATCCTAAGCAACATGGACTCATTGCGGTTTCGACCGGAGTGGATTCGATGGTGCTGCTGAATCTGTTCACGCGGTTGCCCGCGGCGCAACGTCCACAGTTAACGGTGGTGTATGTTGATCACCAATTACGCGAGCAGAGCGTCGAGGAGACGGCTTTTTTGAAACGATGGTGTGCCGACCGACAACTCCCCCTCGTTACCGCGACGTGGCCGGTTGCCCAGCATCCCGTCCACGGCATTGAGGATGCCGCCCGGCAATTTCGCTACCGCTTCTTCGCCGAGCAACTCGAAGCCCAGCAGGCCGATTGGATTGCGACGGCCCATCAGGCGGATGAGCAGGCGGAAACGATTCTTTTTAAATTGCTCCGTGGGGGTCAATTGGATCAGCTGACTGGGATGGCCGCGAGTCGCCCATTTCACCGGGGCCGGTTGATCCGGCCACTGCTCCCATTTACCAAGCAGCAGTTACGGGCCTATGCGCGCGAACAGCGGATTCCGTGGTACGAGGATGCGACCAATCAGGAGCTGACGGCGAGCCGCAATCGGATTCGTTTGCAGCTACTCCCGGAACTCCGGCGAGAGAATCCGCAGGTTGACCGGCACCTGGTGGCCTATGCAGACCAGCTCCGCACAGTGCTACGGGTCACTGAACAGGTGGTGACGACGCAGCTCGCTCAGGTGATTCGCCAGCAACGACCGCTAGTCGTGGACAGTCAACGGTTCTTGGACCAATCGGCCGATTTACAAGACCTGTTGCTGGCCCGGTTAACCAAGACGGCCGCCCCCGAACTCACCACAGAGAGCGCGGTACTACGGGCTTGCCGGCGGTTGTTGGTTAACGTCCAACGGCCGACTGGCTGGGTCGATTTAGGCCATGGTTGGCGGTTTGTCAAAAATTATGACACGTTCACGTATCAACAATTCAAAAATTCCCGGCAAAATTCCGAGGAAGTTTTTAATTTTATGGTAGTATTAAACCAATGGCGAACGTTGGGAAACGGCTGGCAACTTGGCTGCTTCACGACGGATGCGACGACGCAGTTACCGGCAAATGAAGTCGTGACCCTAACTGATGATCAATTCCCGTTACGGGTGCGGTCATGGCGGGCAACGGATCGTTTGCGGTTAGCTAGTGGTCATCACCAGACTGTCCGCCGTGCCCTGATTAACGCAAAGGTTCCGCGAGAATTACGGGCGAAGGTTCCGGTTTTGGTGACGGCAACGGGTGAAGTCGTTGCGGCGTTGGGCGTCAAGTGGTCGGTCTTACCGGCGCGTTCGCACACAAAAAACTATCACATCAAATTACAGCATGAATAGGCGAAAGGGGAACAGCATGAATAACGATATTTTAAAGGTCCTGTACAGTGAGGAAGACATTGCCGCGGCGTGCAAACGGTTAGGTACGCAACTTTCAGAAGACTACCGTGATAAGACACCATTAATCATTTGTGTCCTAAAGGGTGCTATCCTGTTTATGACGGATGTTATTCGCGATATGGATATCTATGCGACGATTGACTTCATTGATGTCTCCAGCTACAACGGGGGGACAGCATCGTCCGGGACTATCCGATTATTAAAGGACTTGGACACGGACGTTGCTGGGCGCGACATTATTTTAGTTGAAGATATTATCGATACTGGCCGGACGTTGAAGTACCTTGAGGATCTGCTGAAGGATCGCAAGGCCAACTCAATTCGGGTCTGCACGCTGATGGACAAACCCAGTGGTCGGGTGGTTGAAGCTAAGGCCGATTACGTTGGGTTTAATGTCCCGAGTGAATTCGTGGTTGGTTACGGTTTGGACTACGAAGAAAAATATCGGAATCTCCCGTATGTTGGTGTTTTGAAGCCATCCGTTTATTCAGATAAATAATTAGTCAATGATAGTCAATTGTGATAACATCTTATTTAGTCAAAGGGGCATATGCTCTAAATTTCGTTCCTATGTGAAGGCTGGGAACTGTGAGTAAGGAGGCACGACATGAATAATCGACGAAATGGACTGTTCCGTAATAGTCTGTTTTACATTGTGATTTTCTTGTTGATCATTGGTGTGGTTTACCTATTCAATGGTAACGGCAACAGCTCACAAACCCAAGAAATCCAATCGAGTCAATTCGTTAAAGATTTGAACGCGAATAAGATCAAGAAATTCTCCATTCAACCTTCCGGGGGAGTTTACAAGATTACCGGGGAATATCGGAATGCGCAAAAGCGTACAACCAACACCGGCTTTAGTCTCGGCGGCTCACAGAGCACTGCTGTGACTAGTTTTAGCACTCAGGTCTTAACCAATAACTCGACGGTTTCTGAGATTGATAAAGTTGCCAAGGATCACAATGTCAAAATGAACACCAAGGCGGAAGAGTCGAGTGGCTTCTGGATTAATTTATTAGTCTACGTTGCGCCACTAGTTATTTTCTTCTTCTTCTTCTACATGATGATGGGTCAAGCCGGCCAAGGTGGCGGCAATGGCCGAGTCATGAACTTTGGGAAGAGTAAAGCCAAGCCGGCCGATAGCAAGGAGAACAAGGTTCGCTTTGCTGACGTCGCTGGTGAAGAGGAGGAAAAGCAAGAACTTGTCGAAGTGGTTGAGTTCTTGAAGAATCCGCGTAAGTTTGTTTCATTAGGTGCCCGGATTCCATCTGGTGTCTTGCTGGAGGGTCCTCCTGGTACTGGTAAAACGTTGCTGGCGAAGGCCGTTGCGGGTGAAGCGGCGGTACCATTCTTCTCGATTTCTGGTTCAGATTTCGTGGAAATGTTCGTCGGTGTCGGGGCTAGTCGTGTTCGGGATCTGTTTGAACAGGCCAAGAAGGCCGCACCATCCATCATCTTTATTGATGAAATTGATGCGGTTGGTCGTCAACGGGGTGCCGGTATGGGCGGTGGCCACGATGAACGTGAACAAACGTTGAACCAATTACTGGTTGAAATGGACGGGTTTACGGGGAGTGAAGGCGTCATTGTGATGGCCGCCACGAACCGTTCCGATGTGTTGGACCCCGCCTTACTGCGGCCAGGTCGGTTTGACCGGAAGATCTTAGTGGGTCAACCAGATGTTAAGGGTCGTGAAGCGATCTTGAAGGTTCACGCCAAGAACAAGCCTTTAGCCAACGATGTTGATTTGAAGGAAATTTCTAAGCAAACGCCTGGTTTCGTGGGTGCTGACTTGGAAAACCTCTTAAACGAAGCGGCCTTATTGGCGGCACGCCGGAACAAGACGCAGATCGATGCTTCTGATTTGGATGAAGCCGAAGATCGTGTTATCGCCGGGCCAGCTAAGAAAGACCGGGTCATCAGCCCTGAAGAACGGAAGACCGTGGCGTACCATGAAGCCGGTCATACCATCGTCGGGTTGGTCTTGAACGACGCGCGCGTGGTCCACAAGGTAACGATTGTACCGCGTGGTCGTGCCGGCGGGTATGCAATTATGCTACCACGTGAAGACCAGATGTTGATGTCTAAGAAGGATGCCATGGAACAGATTGCCGGGTTAATGGGTGGTCGGACGGCCGAAGAGTTAATCTTCCACTCCGAATCATCCGGTGCCTCCAATGACTTCGAGCAAGCAACTCAGATTGCCCGTTCTATGGTTACCCAGTATGGGATGAGTGACGCCTTGGGGACCGTTGCACTGGAAAGTGCTGGCGGCCAACCATTTGCTGGGGCTGGCTATCCAGGCCAACCAAGTTACTCAGAACATACGGCTAACTTAATTGATAGCGAAGTTCGCCGGATCATCGGGGAAGCGCACGATACTGCCCGGAAGATTCTGGAAGAACATAAAGCAGAACACAAGATTATTGCGGATGCCTTGCTGAAATACGAAACGCTGGACGAGAAGCAAATTCTCAGCTTGTTTAACACTGGGAAGATGCCGGAAAAGGACAGCAATGACGAATTTCCTAGCGAAAAGGCTGCGACTTTCGAAGAGTCTAAGCGTGAACTTGAACGCCGTGAAGCGGAACGCCAAGCTTCTACTGAAGCGAAGTTGGCTTCCAGTGCCTCAAGTGAAACGTCTTCTGAAGCGGAACCGGCTAGCTCAGCAGCTAGTTCGGCAGCGCCAGACGATCACGATGAGTCCGACCATTCCGAATAATTCAGTAACGATGTAAGGTCCGGGACGTTTGTCTCGGACCTTTTCGTGACTTATGACGCAGTATTTAGGAGAAATGGTCCCACAAAGGGGAGGCAGGTTCTTTGCAAATGCCGAACTTTCTGGTAATGTAAGGCAGGATAACTTGCAACGAAAGGACGTTTATATTTAATGGCAGATTATTTAGTAAAAAGTTTGATTGATGATGGTATGTTTCGGGCGTACGTAGTCGATGCTACGGAAACGGTGGCGGAAGCTCAGCAGCGCCACGACACTTGGAGTTCGGCTACGGCGGCTCTGGGACGGACGCTGATCGGAACGATGTTGCTGTCGACGTCTTTGCTGAAGGGCAAGGAAAAGCTGACGGTTAAGGTCGACGGTCACGGACCGGTCGGTGCAATTGTGGCCGATGGGAATGCTGATGGCACGGTGAAGGGGTATCTGATGTATCCTCACGTGAGCTTGCCACTGAACGAAAAACACAAGATTGACGTGAAGAAGGCCGTTGGAGTCCAAGGGATGATGACAGTGACCAAGGATCAGGGGCTGGGTCAACCCTATACGGGGCAGGTGCCGTTGGTCTCCGGTGAATTGGGTGAAGACTTTACCTACTATCTGGCTAAGTCAGAACAGATTCCTAGCGCGGTCGGTGTGTCCGTCTTTGTTCAACCGAACAATACGGTTAAGGTGGCCGGTGGTTTTATGATTCAGGTCATGCCTGGAGCCTCGGACGCCGCTATCTCCCGGTTAGAGCAACGAATTAAGGAAATGCCAATGGTCTCTGAATTGTTGTTGGACGGTCAGAAGCCCGAAGATATTCTGAAGCTGCTGTTCCCTGACGAGAAGGTTAAAATTCTTCAGAAGATGCCCGTTGGGTTTAAGTGTGATTGTTCCAAGGACCGGTTTGCCAAGTCACTGGCGGCTATTCAGCCTAAGGCGCTGCAAGAAATGATCGAGGAAGACCACGGTGCCGAAGCCGTTTGTCATTTCTGCGGTAACAAGTATCAGTTCTCCGAGGATGACTTGCGCCAGATTCTAGCGGAAGCCCAAGCGAAGTAGCGATGGACACGAGCTGGAAGATTGGCAACGTTGAGATTCCCAATCGGGTGGTGGTTGCGCCCATGGCGGGGGTCACCAACGTCGCGTTTCGCCGAATTTGTAAGGACTTCGGTGCGGGGTTGGTCGAGTGCGAGATGATCTCGGGTCAGGGAATTCACTATCATAATCAACGTACCCTGCAGATGATGGCGGTCGATGTGCGTGAACACCCCATGAGCATTCAGATCTTTGGTGGAACCGAGGAAACCTTAGTCCAGGCCGCCCAGTACGTGGACCAACAGACGCCAGCTGATATTATTGACATCAATATGGGCTGTCCGGTTAATAAAGTGGTGAACACGGATGCTGGGGCTAAATGGTTACTGGACCCAGACAAGGTGTATCACATGGTAGCGGCGGTTGTGGCGGCTGTCGATAAGCCGGTCACGGTCAAGATGCGGACGGGCTGGGACAGTCATCACGTCTTAGCCGTCGAGAATGCCCTGGCTGCGCAAGCGGCTGGGGCAGCGGCTTTGGCTATGCACGGCCGGACGCGCAAGCAGATGTATCAGGGGCAGGCTGACTGGGAGATGTTGCATCAGGTGGCCCAGCAACTGACCATTCCGTTTATGGGTAACGGGGATGTGCGGACGCCGGAGGATGCCAAACGCATGTTAGAAGAGGTTGGCGCCGATGCTGTCATGATTGGTCGTGCTGTCATGGGGAATCCATGGCTGTTGCGTCGAGTGAACCATTATCTGGAGACGGGGGAGTTATTACCAGAGCCGACCGTAGCTGAGAAGGTGGCGACGGCGAAGACATATTTGCATCGGCTCTGTCTCGCCAAGGGACCACAAGAGGGACCCATGGATTTTCGCAATCAGGCGGCTTACTACCTTAAAGGAATTCCGCACGCTGCCCGGACTAAGGTCGCGTTGACGGATGCCACAGAGGAAGCCACAATGTTGTCGATTTTGGATGATTTTGTGGCGAAGGTCGCAGCTCGTGACCGGCGAGTCCCAGTTAGACGATTTACAGATTAGGCGTAAAGACTTGATATTAGTGGCTTTTAAAAGCGTAAAGGGGAATCCAGAGAACGTTTCTGGATTCTTTTTTTATTTTATTGCGATTTTTACTTGACCAACCGGGGGATGATTGATAAGATATTACCTGTTGCTGTTTGAGACGGCCAATGCATAAATAACAAATTATTGAATAGTCATACAAATTTGAAATTAATGCTTGACGTGTTAAACCGCAACTGATAGAATAATTTATGTTGTCAAGACGCGTTTCAGGCGTCTTCCGAGATTTCTAGGATGTTGAATAAATATTCAAGAAGTTGAAAAAAGATGTTGACACGTTTTTAACAACATGATATGATGATTAAGTTGATTGCTTCGGTAATCACTTAGGTAGACCTTTGAAAACTGAACATTGTTTCGACAAACCAAATATGTGTAGGGCGGTTTGATATTTATATCAAACCCAAACAATATTTGCGAAGTCAATTCGCTTTTAAAAATGTAACAACAATCGATGAGCTATTCAAGCACATCATCTATAAGATGAGAGTTTGATCCTGGCTCAGGACGAACGCTGGCGGCATGCCTAATACATGCAAGTCGAACGAGCTTCCGTTGATTGACGTGCTTGCACTGATTTCAACAATGAAGCGAGTGGCGAACTGGTGAGTAACACGTGGGTAACTTGCCCAGAAGCAGGGGATAACACTTGGAAACAGGTGCTAATACCGTATAACAACAAAAACCGCATGGTTTTTGTTTGAAAGGTGGTTTCGGCTATCACTTCTGGATGGACCCGCGGCGTATTAGTTAGTTGGTGAGGTAAAGGCCCACCAAGACAATGATACGTAGCCGACCTGAGAGGGTAATCGGCCACATTGGGACTGAGACACGGCCCAAACTCCTACGGGAGGCAGCAGTAGGGAATCTTCCACAATGGACGAAAGTCTGATGGAGCAATGCCGCGTGAGTGAAGAAGGGTTTCGGCTCGTAAAACTCTGTTGTTAAAGAAGAACACTCCTGAGAGTAACTGTTCAGGAGTTGACGGTATTTAACCAGAAAGCCACGGCTAACTACGTGCCAGCAGCCGCGGTAATACGTAGGTGGCAAGCGTTGTCCGGATTTATTGGGCGTAAAGCGAGCGCAGGCGGTTTCTTAAGTCTGATGTGAAAGCCTTCGGCTTAACCGGAGAAGTGCATCGGAAACTGGGAGACTTGAGTGCAGAAGAGGACAGTGGAACTCCATGTGTAGCGGTGGAATGCGTAGATATATGGAAGAACACCAGTGGCGAAGGCGGCTGTCTAGTCTGTAACTGACGCTGAGGCTCGAAAGCATGGGTAGCAAACAGGATTAGATACCCTGGTAGTCCATGCCGTAAACGATGAGTGCTAGGTGTTGGAGGGTTTCCGCCCTTCAGTGCCGCAGCTAACGCATTAAGCACTCCGCCTGGGGAGTACGACCGCAAGGTTGAAACTCAAAGGAATTGACGGGGGCCCGCACAAGCGGTGGAGCATGTGGTTTAATTCGAAGCTACGCGAAGAACCTTACCAGGTCTTGACATCTTCTGCCAATCTTAGAGATAAGACGTTCCCTTCGGGGACAGAATGACAGGTGGTGCATGGTTGTCGTCAGCTCGTGTCGTGAGATGTTGGGTTAAGTCCCGCAACGAGCGCAACCCTTATTATCAGTTGCCAGCATTTAGTTGGGCACTCTGGTGAGACTGCCGGTGACAAACCGGAGGAAGGTGGGGATGACGTCAAATCATCATGCCCCTTATGACCTGGGCTACACACGTGCTACAATGGACGGTACAACGAGTCGCGAAGTCGTGAGGCCAAGCTAATCTCTTAAAGCCGTTCTCAGTTCGGATTGTAGGCTGCAACTCGCCTACATGAAGTTGGAATCGCTAGTAATCGCGGATCAGCATGCCGCGGTGAATACGTTCCCGGCCTTGTACACACCGCCCGTCACACCATGAGAGTTTGTAACACCCAAAGCCGGTGAGATAACCTTCGGGAGTCAGCCGTCTAAGGTGGGACAGATGATTAGGGTGAAGTCGTAACAAGGTAGCCGTAGGAGAACCTGCGGCTGGATCACCTCCTTTCTAAGGAATATACGGAGGCTACACATACTTTGTCGAAACAATGGTCAGTTTTGAGAGGTCTACTCTCATAATTATATGATTTTGCTAAATGATTTTGGGCGTATAGCTCAGCTGGTTTAGAGCGCACGCCTGATAAGCGTGAGGTCGATGGTTCGAGTCCATTTATGCCATTGACCGCAAGGTCATCATTTTGGGGAATTAGCTCAGATGGGAGAGCACCTGCTTTGCAAGCAGGGGGTCAGCGGTTCGATCCCGCTATTCTCCATTGGCACGTAAAGTGCCAAGGAATTTGTTCTTTGAAAACTAGATATTATCAATTATTTTCCTTTAATTATTAAGATAATTAAACCGAGAAACAACTGCGTATTTTTGAGTTTTTTAATTAGTTTATATCGCTAATACTCAATTAATCAGCGATTACGACGTAATCGTTAGGTTAAGTTATGAAGGGCGCATGGTGGATGCCTTGGTACTAGGAGCCGATGAAGGACGGGACTAACACCGATATGCTTCGGGGAGCTGTACGTAAGCTTTGATCCGGAGATTTCCGAATGGGGAAACCCAATTACTTTAATCAGTAATTACAACTCAGGGAATACATACTTGAGTTGAGGCAGACGTGGGGAACTGAAACATCTAAGTACCCACAGGAATAGAAAGAAAAATCGATTCCCTAAGTAGCGGCGAGCGAACGGGGAATAGCCCAAACCAAAGAGCTTGCTCTTTGGGGTTGTAGGACTGAACATTTGAGTTACCAAAGTCAATGATAATCGAAGAGTCTGGGAAGGCTCGGCACAGAGGGTGATACCCCCGTAGATGAAATCGTTGGCCCTCAGTTCAGTATCCTGAGTACGGCCACACACGTGAAACGTGGTCGGAATCCGGGAGGACCATCTCCCAAGGCTAAATACTCCCTAGTGACCGATAGTGAACCAGTACCGTGAGGGAAAGGTGAAAAGCACCGCGGAAGCGGAGTGAAATAGTTCCTGAAACCATGTGCCTACAATTAGTTAGAGCCCGTTAATGGGTGATAGCGTGCCTTTTGTAGAATGAACCGGCGAGTTACGTTAATTTGCAAGGTTAAGGTGGAAAGACCGGAGCCGTAGCGAAAGCGAGTCTGAAACGGGCGTTTCAGTAAATTGACGTAGACCCGAAACCAGGTGACCTATCCATGTCCAGGTTGAAGGTGCGGTAAAGCGCACTGGAGGACTGAACCCGTGTATGTTGAAAAATGCTGGGATGAGGTGTGGATAGCGGTGAAATTCCAAACGAACTTGGAGATAGCTGGTTCTCTCCGAAATAGCTTTAGGGTTAGCCTCGGAGTTAAGAATCGTGGAGGTAGAGCCACTGTTTGGACTAGGGGCCCGTCATGGGTTACTGAATTCAGATAAACTCCGAATGCCACAGATTTATATCCGGGAGTCAGACGATGAGTGATAAGATCCACCGTCGAAAGGGGAACAGCCCAGACCACCAATTAAGGTCCCTAAATACATGCTGAGTGGAAAAGGATGTGGAGTTGCATAGACAGCTAGGATGTTGGCTCAGAAGCAGCCACCATTTAAAGAGTGCGTAATAGCTCACTAGCCGAGTGATCCCGCGCCGAAAATATACCGGGGCTAAGCATGTTACCGAAATTGTGGATGCGACCAATAGGTCGCGTGATAGGAGAGCGTTCTAAGGGCAACGAAGCTAGACCGCAAGGACTAGTGGAGCGCTTAGAAGTGAGAATGCCGGTATGAGTAGCGAAAGATCAGTGAGAATCTGATCCACCGAATGACTAAGGTTTCCTGGGGAAGGCTCGTCCTCCCAGGGTTAGTCGGGACCTAAGCCGAGGCTGAGAAGCGTAGGCGATGGATAACAGGTTGATATTCCTGTACTAGTTAATCATGTTTGAACGATGGAGGGACGCAGGAGGCTATGGTGTGCACACGATTGGAAATGTGTGTTCAAGCGTCAAGTCTGGCGATGAGTTAAATGCTTATCGCTAAGGACAAGGCGTGACGAGGACCGAATTTTAGTAGGGAAGCGCCAGATGTCACACTGCCGAGAAAAGCTTCTAGTTAGTGATTAATTACCCGTACCGCAAACCGACACAGGTAGTCGAGGAGAGTATCCTAAGGTGAGCGAGTGAACTCTCGTTAAGGAACTCGGCAAAATGACCCCGTAACTTCGGGAGAAGGGGTGCTACACGCAAGTGTAGCCGCAGTGAAAAGGCCCAGGCGACTGTTTATCAAAAACACAGGTTTCTGCAAAATCGTAAGATGACGTATAGGGGCTGACGCCTGCCCGGTGCTGGAAGGTTAAGTGGATGAGTTAGCTTCGGCGAAGCCCAGAAATGAAGCCCCAGTAAACGGCGGCCGTAACTATAACGGTCCTAAGGTAGCGAAATTCCTTGTCGGGTAAGTTCCGACCCGCACGAAAGGCGTAACGATCTGGGCACTGTCTCAACGAGAGACTCGGTGAAATTATATTACCTGTGAAGATGCAGGTTACCCGCGACAGGACGGAAAGACCCCATGGAGCTTTACTGTAGCTTGATATTGGGTGTTGACACAGCTTGTACAGGATAGGTCGGAGCCGTAGAACTCGGAACGCTAGTTTCGAGTGAGGCGCTGGTGGGATACGACCCTCGCTGTGTGAACACTCTAACCCACACCACTAATCGTGGTGGGAGACAGTGTCAGGTGGGCAGTTTGACTGGGGCGGTCGCCTCCTAAAAAGTAACGGAGGCGCCCAAAGGTTCTCTCAGAATGGTTGGAAATCATTCGTCGAGTGTAAAGGCAGAAGAGAGCTTGACTGCGAGACAGACAGGTCGAGCAGGGACGAAAGTCGGGCTTAGTGATCCGGTGGTACCGTATGGAAGGGCCATCGCTCAACGGATAAAAGCTACCCTGGGGATAACAGGCTTATCTCCCCCAAGAGTCCACATCGACGGGGAGGTTTGGCACCTCGATGTCGGCTCATCGCATCCTGGGGCTGTAGTCGGTCCCAAGGGTTGGGCTGTTCGCCCATTAAAGCGGTACGCGAGCTGGGTTCAGAACGTCGTGAGACAGTTCGGTCCCTATCCGTCGCGGGCGTAGGAAATTTGAGAGGAGCTGTCCTTAGTACGAGAGGACCGGGATGGACATACCGCTGGTGTACCAGTTGTGCCGCCAGGCGCATCGCTGGGTAGCTATGTATGGATGAGATAAACGCTGAAAGCATCTAAGTGTGAAACTCGCCTCGAGATGAGATTTCCCATTCCTATATGGAAGTAAGACCCCTGAGAGATGATCAGGTAGATAGGCTGGAAGTAGCAGCGCCGTGAGGCGTGGAGCGGACCAGTACTAATCGGTCGAGGACTTAACCAAGTTGAAAACGTGGTTGTTTCCGCGGAAAGTAATTGATGATGTCTAGTTTTGAGGGAATAAGTTCTCTTATAGTGTGGTGGCGATAGCCTAAAGGATACACCCGTTCCCATGCCGAACACGGAAGTTAAGCTTTAGCACGCCGATAGTAGTTGGGGGATCGCCCCCTGCGAGGATAGGACGTTGCCACGCGATTATTCCGGCATAGCTCAGTTGGTAGAGCACCTGACTGTTAATCAGGTTGTCGACGGTTCGAGCCCGCCTGCCGGAGTCGGGTTAACCTGGTTAACCAGTTGATATGCCGGCTTAGCTCAGCTGGTAGAGCATCGGTATCGTAAACCGAGGGTCGGGGATTCGAATTCCTCAGCCGGCATCAGATAAGTTGTTAGTCTTCGGATTAACAACTTTTTTTGTGCAATCAAAACCAAACATCTCATTTTCATCACGTTAATTTTAGGGCGTTGAGAACATAAGGAGGACAGCCGCGCCCTGAGAGAGTAGCGTTTCGAATTCTAGAAAATGGCAGAGAATGCTGATTGGTCAGCGGCTAACGTCCTGACCTTATTTGACTCTTGAAATTTGTATGGTGATGGTATCCTGTGAGGGTACTCTTCCATGATGCTTGGGGTCGTAAGAGAGGCCCGCCATAACCTTAGTTACCGAATAGCCTTGTAACCTGCGAGACTAGTCTATTATGAGCACAGCAATGCAATGATGGTGGCGATAGGCTTAGTCAGCTAAAGATCCGTTTTCAAACTGAAACTGGTCGAATAGATGAGTTGAGTACACAATTGAAAACGGTTACACGATATTTTAAATTGGTATAGCCACACTAAAATAATTGGTATATATCAATGGATTGCTGCTATATCAACGGTTAAGCGGATAAAAAAATAAATGATTTTTTGAATTATCTATTGTGGTATACCTATTCTAGTGCTATCCTATAAGTATCAATTAAGCACAGGAGATGCCATCATGAAAAACGTATTGTTAGTATGTGGTCAAGGAATTTCAAGCCATTTGTTCTTGGGAGAAGCGAAACGGGCAGCTGAAACACAACGGGTACCGTTACACTTCACGGCAACGAGTTTAATGGAAGTTACGCCAGAATTATTAGCTGAACAGGACCTCGTGCTCTTGGCGCCACAAGTGGCCTACCAAGCCAAGATGCGGGTAAAGATTGGCGATCAAGTTCGGACCGCGCCAATCCCTAACGACATTTATGGTTGGCTGAATAGCCAAGCGCTGGTTAAGTACGCTTGCCACCAGTTGCATTTCGCACCAGCTGCCGTTGCAGTTGCTTACTAGGCAATCGCGATGCCCCCAACGATTGAGCAGTTAGCCATGCAGGTCTTGGTGCAGGCGGGGACTGCCAAAAGCAGTTTGTACCAAGCCATTGCGACCGCCAAGACGCAACATCAGTCGTTGGATTTAGCAACCTGTCGCGAACAACTCTTGGCGGCACACAAAGTCCAGACGCAAATGATGGCAAAAATGGCCGCTGAGGACCTTCCCGTTACGATCCTCATCAACCATGCAATGGATACTTTAATGGCCGTACAGAGTAATTATGAGCTAATTGAGGCATTGGGTCTCGATTGGTCGGCATAAATCAGTAAATTTGACGAGGTGTAGTCGTGGACTGCGCCTTTTTTATTTGGCCCGAAAAGTATAATCAACGTAACTTTATTCATTAAAATAATAATATTGAGTGATTGGTCGAAATGAATAAAAAATAAGAAGATTGCATGAGATAGCTAATAATTTCATCATTGTTTTTTGCCCGCAGGGGCGGGGATGGAGACGCTTTTATTTCAAAAACCGTTGCGTAACGGGCATTCATGAAGTATAATTACAACTATGTTTTATTAGAGGTCTATGAGACCCTGCCACAATCGCTTTTCTTGATTCGGATTGTGAAATATAAAAATATTCATTTTAACCAAGCAATGGAGGTATTATCGTTTTGAATAACAAACCAGAGTCGACCACCCAAGATCGAACCTTCTTCGGTCAGCCACGGGGGTTATCCACGCTGTTCTTCACTGAAATGTGGGAACGGTTCAGTTATTACGGGATGCGTGCCATCCTTATCTACTATATGTACTACTCGGTTACCAAGGGTGGTCTGGGGTTTGACCAAGCAACTGCTGCCTCAGTGATGTCCATCTATGGGTCCATGGTTTACCTGTCATCCGTCCTCGGGGGTTACCTGAGTGACCGGGTCTGGGGGAGTCGCCGGACCGTCTTCATCGGTGGGATTCTTATCATGTTCGGGCATATCGCCTTATCAGTCCCAGCTGGCCGGATTGCGCTGTTCATCTCAATTCTCTTAATTGTTCTGGGGACTGGGTTGTTGAAGCCAAACGTTTCCGAAATGGTTGGGGGCCTGTATGATGCCGGGGATACCCGTCGTGATTCTGGGTTTACCATCTTCGTCTTCGGGATTAACTTGGGTTCTCTGGTCGCACCATTGCTGGTCGGCTGGTTAGGGCTGAAGTATAACTTCCACTTAGGGTTCTCCTTGGCCGCTATCGGGATGTTCCTGGGCTTAGTTCAATACTGGTACGGTGGGAAGAAGTACTTGAGTAAAGACAGTCTTTACCCAACCGACCCTCTGGAACCCGGCGACATGAAGAAGTTGGGCGTTCGTTCAACTGTTGGTGTCGTAGCCTTTGCTTTAATTGTTTTATTGATGTTCCTCTTAGGTTCATTGAACTTAAACAACTTCGTGCTGTTACTATCGATCATCGCGATTGCAACGCCAGTCGTCTACTTCGTGATCTTCTTGACCAGTAAGAAAGTAACGACGACCGAACGGAAGCACGTTTGGGCTTACTTAGGGTTATTCATCGCCGCCGCAATCTTCTGGGCGATTGAAGAACAAGGTTCCTCTGTCTTGGCCTTATTCGCGGCTAACCAGACGAACAACAACTTCATGGGGATGCACATCCTACCATCTTGGTACCAGATGTTAAACCCACTGTTCATTCTGATTTACACGCCGTTCTTTGCGGCACTGTGGAACCGTTTAGGGAAGAACCAACCAAGTTCACCTGCTAAGTTCGCTACTGGGATGCTGTTTGCCGGGGCTTCTTACCTGATCATCGTGATTCCAGTCGTGATGTTTGGGTCTAGTGCCAAGGTTAGTCCACTGTGGTTAGTCGGAAGCTGGTCAATCGTTGAAATTGCCGAACTGCTGATTTCACCAATCGGACTGTCCGTGACGACCAAGCTGGCACCACGGGCCTTCCAGTCTCAGATGATGAGTATGTGGTTCTTGGCCGATGCTGCTGGGCAAGCCGTTAACGCCCAGATTGTTAAGCTGTACACGCCAGAAAACGAAGTGGCCTACTTCATGGGGGTTGCCATTGTGGCAATCGTCGCCGGGTTGATCATGTTCGTACTGGTTAAACCAATTAAGAATTTAATGGCCGGAATTAAATAGTCAATATTTACCGGCAAAAGTGCTACTCTAAGTGGAGTAGCACTTTTTGTTTTCTCTGTGCCGACGCTTCGTACGAGAGACTCATTGATTTTGCGAGGCTTTCAAGTGAGCTGATTGTCCTTCACAGCAGACAGACCCCCTGGCAGGCGTAGCCAACGGGTTGATTCAATCGATAAAGGGCGTTCATCATCCGGGCATGAACGTTAAGTGTTATGACTTAAAGCTAATTCAGAAGGGAGGGTCCAACATGGTTAAGGTCGCGTTAATCAGTGATCTACACTTCGATGTCAATCGGCAGGATGTCGACCAACTCCTGCCGCAACAGGCTGGCTACCTCATGCAACAGGGTGTGGGGGTCTACTTAATCGCGGGAGATATCACCAATCACTTCGACCAGTCGTTGGCTTACGTGGAACGCATGCAGCGATTAATCGCTCCGGCCAAGGTCCGTTTCATCGCGGGAAATCACGACATGTTACACGACGTGACGTATGCGGCCCTTGAGAGCCCCTTAGCGCCGACTTACCTGCATCGTGGCCAATTAGACGTGACCGGCACAAACTGGCGGATAATCGGCAATAATGGCTGGTATGACTACCAATTTGCGGATAACTTAGCCGGTCGGGACTTTTTACAGTGGAAACGGGCGTTTTGGGTCGACGGCACCATCGAACAACCGCAATCCGACCCCCAGCGCATGAACCAAGTCCTGGCAGCCACCGAGGAGCAGTTGGATCAGGCCCGTGCAGAAAGAAAACGGGTCTTGTTTATGACCCATTTCGTTCCACACCGTGAATACATCCGGTACACCACGGACGATCGTTTTTGGAATATGGCCAACGCCATGCTGGGAAGTCCGCGGATGGGGACCTTGCTGGACCGTTATCACGTAGAGACGGTGTTATTTGGCCACGTCCACCGACATTTCGCGCCGCGGCGCTTCGTGCAGACCACCTACTATGATCAAGCGGTGGGCTACCACAACAAACGGATTAACGAGTGGTCCCAGACCGACTATTTCACGGAGTGGCGGCAACGATTGCGGGTGCTCGAATTAAAATAAAAATATTTTGCAGAAAGTCCTTGACGATTTATGCAGAATTCTGTATGATAATAAACGTTGATTCGTTACGGCGATTCACTTTTGGTGGGGTAGCGAAGTCTGGCTAAACGCGGCGGACTGTAAATCCGCTCCTTCGGGTTCGGTGGTTCGAATCCACTCCCCACCATTTTTATTATTGGGCTATAGCCAAGTGGTAAGGCAACGGGTTTTGATCCCGTGATGCGCTGGTTCGAACCCAGCTAGCCCAACTTAAAAACCAGTCACTGTGTGTGGCTGGTTTTTTTATGCGCTTTTTTCAAGAACGCGACGGCCCCATCCGCAGTCTGGGTAGGGGTCATAATTGACAATTCCGATGAATTTCGCTAAAGTCGACTTAATAATTGCACCAGACCAATCTGTTCGGCGCGGACGTGATAAATTGGCTTATGCGTTGTTTGCCAGCGGCTGACGAACGGGGATACTCGGAACATGGGCATTAGACCGGCGCAGTATTGAATCAGATTGATCGTTAAGGAGGAAACTGAGATGAGAATTGGATTTATCGGGGTTGGTGGCATGGCACAGGCCATTATCGGTGGCTTGCTCAAGGCCAAGACCTTTGCCCCAGCCGAAATCACAGTACATAGTCAGCATGAAGCGCATTATTTACCTTATGCCCAGGCCCACGACTTAATGGCGGCCAACAGTAACGCGGCGGTCGTTCAGAACAGCGATCTCGTGGTCTTAGCGGTCACCCCGAACGTGGCACCGGCCGTGCTGACTGCGGTTACCCCGCAGCTCACGCCGGATAAGACGTTAATTTCGATTGTTGCCGGCTGGTCACTGGCCGATATGGCTGCCATCACTGGCGCCGCATTGCCGACATTACGGACACTACCTAACGTTAACGTCGAGGTGGGCGCAGGGATGACGGCCGTGGCGGCCAATGCAGCGTTGACGGGGGACCGACTGGCAGCGGCACTCCGTGTGTTCAAGACGATTGGGTCGACGACAGAGCTGGCCGAAGACCAATTTGGCGTCTTCAGCGCGCTAGCCGGGAGTTCGCCAGCCTACATCGACTTCTTCATCGACAGTTTGAGTCGTGCCGGCGTCAAATACGGTTTGACTAAAAAACAAGCCACGGAAATTGCCGCGCAGGCCACGCTGGGTTCCGCCAAGATGGTTCTGCAAAGTGACAAGATTCCATTTGAATTGATTGACCAAGTGGCTTCACCGGGCGGGAGTACCGTTGCAGGTCTTCTAGCCATGGAGGAAGCCGGGCTGATGACGGCCGTGGTTAAGGGAATCGACGCCACCATCAAGCGCGATGCGGGAGAAACGGACTAAGTCGTACGGTGTAAAATAAGCGGCGCAAGTCAGTTGCTTTTTTGGTCTATACCGATTACAATGAGACTATATCAATTGGCGAATGGTCCGTCGACGATGGGGCATTGGCCACGTTATGCGCGTTGCGACTTGGCTCAATGGGTGGCGCGGGTGTAGCGTAGAAATAATGGTTGTCGTCATATCATGAGGAGGAGACACATGAGTATTGTCTTGAAGCACGCTAAGATTTATACCGGGGATGCTGTCATTCCCGATGGGTACATTCGTTTCGACCAGCAGATTGAAGCGGTCGGCCCTGTTGCCGACTTTCGCCCGTTGCCCGCCGACGAGATTCACGTAGTCACGGGCCGGACAATTGTTCCGGGTTTTATCGATGTGCATAGCCACGGGGGTTATGGATATGATAGTATGGATGGGGACCCTGATCAGATTGACAAGATGGTTAATCTGATGGTTCACGAGGGGATTACCTCAATCTTTCCGACCACGATGACCCAGTCGAACGACGCCATCGACCATGCCATGCAGGGTATTGCCGAAGCGGCTAAACGCAATCCGGTTATTCAAGGTGTGCACCTGGAAGGGCCCTTCATTGCGGCAATCTACAAGGGGGCACAGCCGGAAAAGTACATCAAAGATCCCGACGTTTCCCTGCTGGATCGGTGGAATAAGCTCTCTGGCGGTCGGGTGAAATTAATTACGTACGCGCCAGAGGACCCGGGTTCGCAGGCGTTTGAGGCCTACTGCTTAGCCAACAAGATTGTGCCTTCCGTGGGGCATTCCAACGCCACACGGGAACAGTTGCTGGAGAGCCGGGCCACGCACGTGACGCATCTATACAATGCACAACGTGGTTTGCGGCACCGTGAACCGGGCGTTACCGGGCACGCTATGCTGGAAGACAATCTGTATTGTGAACTGATCTGTGATGGCTTCCACATTGTGCCGGACATGATTAAGCTGGCCTATGAGCAAAAGGGGCCGCACCGTTTGGAACTGGTTACGGATTCTATGCGTGCCAAGGGAATGCCTGAGGGCGTTAGTGAACTTGGTGGGCAGAAGGTAATCGTGAAAGACCGGCAAGCGCGGCTGGAGAGCGGTAATTTAGCTGGCTCCGTCTTGCGGTTTGACGAGGCCTTCAGAAACGTGATGGCCTTTACCGGCTGTGACCTGAACGACGCCGTGCAGATGAGTTCGGTGAACCAGGCCGAGGAGTTCAATTTGCCACAGAAGGGTAAGTTGGAACCAGGCCGTGACGCCGACCTTAACCTGTTCACGCGTGATTTACAGCTGGAAACGACCTACAGTCTAGGCCGGAAGTTCAGTCAGGAGTCAAAGTAAAAATTAAGTTGTATTTGTAGAAGGGACGTAGGTGCTGTGAGTTCACCGATTTATATTCAAATTCATAATGACATTAAACGGGCTATTGAGGCTGGTAAATGGGCGGTTGGCGATCGAATTCCGTCCGAACGAGAACTGTCTCGAGATTTTGATGTGAGTCGGATGACGCTCCGTCAGGCAATCCAGACCCTGGTTGATGAGGGGATTCTGGAACGGCAGGTCGGGTCCGGAACCTACGTGGCGAACCAAAAAGTTCAAGAAAAGATGTCCGGGGTCACGAGTTTTACCGATCTGATGTTGGCTCAGGGTAAGCAACCGGCCAGCAAGACCATTTCCTATCACGTGATGAGCCCGTCGTTAAGCGAGGCGGAAAAGCTGAAGTTGAGTGACGACGAGCAGGTCTTGCGGATGGAGCGGATTCGTTTCGGCGATGATGTGCCGATCTGTTTTGAGGTGGCCACGGTGCCGGAACATCTGGTGGATGGCCTCAGTAAGCAGGAGGTTACCAGCTCGCTGTACCGGGCGCTGGAAGACAAGAAGAATTTGAATCCAGGGAAAGCCCAACAGACGGTCTCCGCCATGTCGGCTTCCGAACGGATTTCCGAATTCTTGAATATCAAACGGGGCGACGCGATTCTGCGGCTCCGGCAGGTGACCTACCTGCAAGACGGGACACCGTTTGAATATGTGCGGACGCAGTACGTCGGCGAACGCTTTGAATTTTATCTTGAAAAGTAAATACGAGGGGGCTGGACAGTGGTTCGGCTCCCTTTTTGCAAAGAAAGGACGGATGGTAAATGAAGAAAGAAAAGCGGTTTGAAGTGGCGCCCGTCAAGGCGGGCAACGGGGTGTCGTTCGACGTGGTCACGGATACGCAGACGGGTGTGCAGTACGTGTTGACCTCCAACTACGTCGGCAGTAGCATGACGGTTCTGGTCGATAAGGACGGCAAGCCCCTGCTGAAGCCACAACTGTAAACAAAAAGACACCGTCCACGGGTGAACGATGCCTGACATTGGTTGTAAGGTTAAGCTACTAAATCTTGAAAGTTCGCGAACACGCTTTAGACCCTAGCTGGCAAAGTTTACCGCCATTAAGCTAGTCATCAACACCGCCTGCGGCTACCTCTGGTTACGCTGGTTGAAAGCCACTGAACATGCGGCGACATTGCTGGCGTGGTAACGTTCAGTTTAATTGAGTCCCTCTCATGTAGCCGTGAGTGAGTCAAATTTGGTCTCAGCCGTGGGATTTTCCAAGTGTTCCGCCTTGGGAAATGGCGTCTTTGAGACGTGAGTTTTCGGCTCAAAGCGAGGGACAAGACCACCCTTTGGCTTGGCCCGTCCTTCCCACAGCGATCCAGACCAAATTTGGCGAACGGTAAGGCGGCCAGCACTGTCTTGTTAACGCCGCTTAGCCTGTTGCCGCACCAGATGAAGATAGTGGGGGATGACCGCAATCCGTTTAAGCCGCTTGGGTTCCTTGACCGTGCGGTAGAACCACTCGAGATGGTGGTCTTGCCACCACTTGGGTGCGCGATCGACCGCTCCGGCTAGCACGTCGAAGCTACCGCCAACTCCCATCCAGAGGCCTTTGGTGGTCTGACGGTGTTGGGCGATGAAGGCCTCTTGTTTAGGAAAACCGAGGGCCGCGAAGACCATGTCGGGCTGGGTACGCTGAATGTCGGCGACCACTGCCGTATCGTCTTGGAAATACCCATCGTGCATGCCGGCAATGATCAGGCCGGGGTAGTCTTGGGGGAGTTTCTGCTTGAGCGTGGCGATGACGGCCGGTTTGGCGCCAACAAAGTATGCCGAGCGGTGCTGGTCACTGGCCCATTGAAGCAAGGCCGTCAGCGTATCGAAGCCCGTGATCCGTTCGGGGAGCGGCTGCTTGAGAATTTTAGCACCATCGAGAATGCCAATACCGTCCGGTGTGATGAAGTCGGCGGATTGTAGCAGTTGGTGGTAGTCGGGGTTGTGGTGGGCGTACATCACGATTTCCGGATTGGCCGTCACCACGAAGGTGTTTTGCTGCGTGAGAATCCGCTGTTGTAAAGTTTTTAAGAATTGCGCGGTGCTGGTCTTGATAAACGGGACACCAAGCACCGTGACTGTAGAAAATGACCGTTGCATGGGGGTCTCCTTTCGAGATGGTCATGCCACTGAATAAAGCCAGGCTGACCGTACTAAATAGTATGACGCTCTGTGTGTTTCATGCTAAAATGAATCTATTAGATTAAAATATGTACCAGTCCAGCTTGAAAACTAGCTAAGGGAGTAACGCACTATGACGAATTTGTATCCTGACGACAGTTTAACCCTGCACACGGATGCCTACCAGATTAATATGATTCAGACGTATTATCAACAAGGAATCGCCGACAGACACGCCGTTTTTGAAGTGTTTTTCCGTGACATGCCGTTTCACAACGGTTATGCCGTGTTTGCTGGTTTGGAGCACATCGTTAATTATATCCAAAATCTGCACTTTTCCCAAGCGGACATTGAATACTTACGAGAAGCTGAAGAATATCCGGAAGATTTTCTGGATTATCTCGCGAACTTTAAATTTAGAGGGTCGATCCGTTCCGCCGTTGAAGGTGAATTGGTGTACGCCCATGAACCAATTTTACAGGTGGAAGGTCCCCTGGCAGACTGCCAGTTAGTGGAGACCGCCATTCTAAATATTGTGAATTACCAAACGTTAATCGCCACCAAGGCGGCGCGGATTCGTTCCGTCGCGGGGGATGACGCGTTGATGGAGTTCGGTACCCGGCGTGCGCAGGAGTTTGACGCCGCCATCTGGGGGACCCGGGCCGCCTATATCGGTGGATTCGATGCCACTTCCAACGTGCGCGCCGGCAAGATTTTTGGCATCCCGATCAGTGGGACCCACGCGCATGCGCTGGTTCAGACGTATGGTAACGATTACGATGCCTTCATGGCTTACGCGCAGACGCATCACGACTGTGTCTTTCTGGTCGATACGTACGATACGCTCCGCAGTGGGATTCCTAACGCCATCAAGGTGGCGCAGGAGTTGGGCGACCGGATTAACTTCCAAGGGGTTCGGATTGATTCCGGTGATATGGCCTACCTGTCCAAACGGGTACGGCAAAAGCTGGACGAAGCGGGCTTCCCGAATGCCAAGATTTATGCGTCTAACGACCTGGACGAGAAGACTATCCAAAGCCTGAAGATGCAGGACGCCAAGATTGACGTCTGGGGGATTGGCACCAAGCTCATCACGGCCTTTGACCAACCCGCCTTAGGAGCCGTCTACAAGATGGTGGCCATCGGGGATGCCAACGGTAAGATGAAGGGCACGATTAAGTTGTCCAACAACGCCGAAAAGGTCACGACGCCGGGTAAGAAGCAGGTTTGGCGGATTACCAAACGGGCGGACGGTAAGACCGAGGGGGATTACGTGACGCTGGCGGATGAGGATCCGCGTAAGGAAGAGACGATCTTCATGTTCCATCCCAGCTTTACGTACATCAACAAGACGGTCGGCGACTTCAATGCCCGGCCGCTTCTCCAGTCGATCTTTGAGGACGGCCAGCTGGTCTACAAGCTACCGACGCTATCGGCCATCCGTGACCGCTGTCGAGGTGCCTTGGCCAATTTGTGGCCCGAATACAAACGGGATCTTAATCCCCAGAAGTATCCGGTCGACCTGTCTCAGGATTGCTGGGATCATAAGATGGCCATCATCAAGGATATTCACACTTACGTTCAAAAAATGCCCGAATAATCACGAGCACGTTGGGGGTTCGCCGCGTCGCTGTGGTCAGTTAGCACGTTGAGGTGGCGACCGCCGACCTAATTTTACGAGGGGGCAAGAAACATGCGAGCCATGCAAAAAGAAATTATTGCCGCGTTAAAGGTCCAACCCACCATTGACCCGGCCAAGGAAATTCGCCACAGCGTTGATTTCTTGAAGGCGTATCTCAAACGCTACACTTTCCTGAAGACACTGGTGTTGGGCATCTCTGGGGGGCAAGATTCTACGTTAGCTGGGATTCTCTGCGAGCAAGCCGTCACGGAGCTGCGGCAGGAAACCAATGACAGCGACTATCGGTTCATCGCGGTCCGGTTGCCTTACGGCGAACAAGCCGATGAAGATGACGCCATGATGGCAATCGATGTGATGGGGGCCGATGAGACGCAGACGGTTAACATCAAGCCGGCGGCCGACGCCATGGAAGCGGCCGTCAGCGCCAATCACGATGACGTCAGCGACTTCAACAAGGGAAACATTAAGGCCCGACAACGGATGATTGCCCAGTACGCAATTGCCGGAGCGCGGTCCGGCGCCGTGGTCGGTACCGACCATGCGGCCGAGGCGGTGACCGGTTTTTACACCAAATTTGGTGACGGGGCGGCCGATATTTGTCCCCTTTGGCGGCTTGATAAGCGCCAAGGAGCCGCGATGCTGGCTTACCTGGGCGCCCCAGAACACCTCTACAAGAAGGTGCCCACGGCCGATTTGGAAGACAATCGGCCTGCATTGCCCGATGAGGCGGCACTAGGTGTTCGCTATGAAGATATTGATAACTACTTGGAAGGTCGCGACGTTAGCGATGAGGCGGCCGAAAAGATTGAGAATTGGTACCGGAAGACCGCGCACAAGCGGCATTTACCGGTCAACATTTACGACACTTTCTGGAAAGATTAGGTGACAAACGATGCGTAAAAACAATATGAGTGGGTACATCAACGTTTTGAGTAAAGTCCTGCAGGGCACCGAAGACGAAGCCGGCGAAATGAACGGCGACTTCGAAAAGATGCGGGCAGCCATCGACCACGACACGGTCGGGGACCTGTCGCAGGCCGAACTACAAGCCGTCGTGGATAATTTCCAACGCGGAACGGACGGTTACGAAGACAAGTTAAATCAACTGGAACAGGCCAGTGCGCCCGTCCGGGTGTTGGGCAAGCACAAGTCATTGGTGGCGGCTTTCCGGACCTATACGGAAGCGTGCCAAGCCATGACCGATAGCATTGATGTTGAACACCAAAGCGTTGATGTAGCGGCGTTTGACCAGTCTGAAAAGACTCAGGAAAATGCGATGGAAAAGGTGACCGCGGCAACTCAGCGGATCATGACGAGTCCGATGTAAGTGATGAAGGATGTCACGCTCTTTTTGAGCGGCATCCTTTTTGCTTACGGGAACGGACAGATTTTACGGGAGCACTTCACACCCGGTCAGTCCGCGCAGTAGGCATGGTATAATGCAGGTATGAGATCATAACGGAGGGGTTGCATGGCAAGAGAGAATGAAGAACAGTTGCGTGACTTGGCCCGGCCAGTTCATCAGCAGCTGAGTCAGTACCGCGTTCAACAGATTGAAGCGGTCTTGACGTTAATGGATGAGGGCAATACGGTGCCGTTCATCGCCCGCTATCGGAAGGAACGCACCGGGTCGCTGGATGAAGTGGCGATTCGTGAGATTGAGGATGAAGCCACACGTTTGGCTAAGTTGAATAAGCGCCGCCAAGACGTGCTCAAGGCGATTACCGAGCAACAGGCGTTGACGCCGCAACTCAAACAAAAGTTGACCCAAGCCAGCACGCTACAGCAGGTGGAAGACCTGTACCTGCCGTATAAGAAGAAACGTCAGACCAAGGCTACGGTCGCCGTCCAGCACGGCTTAAAGCCGCTGGCACAGTGGCTGTTGACCTTTCCGCAGACGGATCTGGATGTCCGGGCCCGCGACTACATTAAGCCCGATCAAGACTTACCGGATTTGGCGGCCGTATGGGCGGGCGTCCATGAGATTCTAGCCGAAACGTTTAGCGAGCAGGCGGCCTTCCGGGAATGGATTCGCCACTACACTTGGCAACACGGTGAGTTGACCAGTAAGCTGAAACGCGGCGCGAAGGATCGGGACGAACAGCAGGTGTATGCGACCTACTACGACTTCAGTCAGCGGCTGAATCAGTTGCCACCTTACCGGGTGTTGGCGATTAACCGGGGGGAACGTGAAAAGGTTCTCTCGGTGGGAATTGCGATTGATCCGGCTTCGATTCTTCAGTACGGGCATTTCCGATTAGTCGGGCAACATCACGGTCCAGCCGTTGCGAAGATCAAGGACGCCTTCGCCGATGCTTACAAACGGTTCTTAGGTCCGGCCATCGAACGGGAATTACGCCGCCAATTGACCGAAAAGGCCGACGCCCACGCGATTCAGGTCTTCGGCAATAACTTGTACCATCTCTTGATGCAGGCGCCACTGAAGGGCAAGGTTGTGATGGGTTTTGACCCGGCTTACCGGACGGGCTGTAAATTGGCCATCATGGATGCCAACGGCCGGTTCCTGACGAAGCAGGTTATTTATCCCCATAAGCCGGCGAGTGCTAAGCAACGGGCTGCGGCTGGTCCGGCTTTCAAGGAGTTGTTGAACCAGTACCACGTGGAAATGATTGCGATTGGCAACGGGACGGCGAGCCGAGAATCCGAGGAGTTTGTCAGCAATATCCTAAAGACGCTGGATCATCCGGTCTATTACGTGATGGTCAACGAGGCAGGTGCGTCCGTTTATTCCGCGAGTGCCAACGCCCGGGCTGAATTTGCTGACCTCCACGTCGAGGAGCGGTCGGCCGTCAGCATTGGTCGACGGCTACAGGATCCGTTGGCCGAGTTGGTCAAGATTGATCCCAAGGCTGTGGGCGTGGGTCAGTACCAACACGATGTGCCTGAAAAGGCGTTGGATGAACAGTTGGACCGGGTCGTGGAGACGGCGGTTAATCAGGTCGGCGTCAACGTTAACACGGCGAGCCCGGAGCTACTAACCCATATCTCGGGACTGACGGCGACTACCGCCCAGAACATTGTGACCTACCGCAACACCAACGGCGCGTTTGCGAGTCGAAAAGACCTGCAGCAGGTGCCGCGCTTGGGCCCCAAGGCTTATCAGCAATCCGTGGGGTTCTTGCGGATTATCGGTGGGCAGGATGCGCTGGACAATACCGATATTCACCTGGAAAGCTATCCGGCGGCCCGGCAACTCTTACAAGGCTTGTCAGCCGACCAGAATGCGGTGGGGACCCCCAAGCTACAACAGGAACTAGCTCAGTTAAATCAAGCACAGTGGGCAGAAAAGTTGGGCGTAGGCCCGGCCACTCTGGCCGATATCGTGGCGGGACTCAGTAAGCCCGGACGCGATTTGCGGGATACCATGCCGGCGCCGCTTTTACGGCAGGACGTCTTAACCATGGCGGACCTGAAACCAGGCATGGAGCTCCAGGGAACCGTGCGTAACGTGGTCGACTTTGGGGCGTTCGTGGATATTGGCGTCAAGCAGGACGGCTTGGTCCACATTTCTCAGCTAGCCGATCACTACGTCAGCGATCCCAGTGCGGAGGTCACCATCGGGGATGTGGTCACCGTCTGGGTGCTGAGCGTCGATGAGAACCGGCAGCGCATCCAACTGACGATGCGGACTGATGGGCATGACTAATCAGGAACTTCAGCGACTGGTCGAGCGGATTTCGCTAGAAAGCTTTGGCCGACCGTTCCGCCATCGCGCCTGGTTCAATCCGCGGCTACGAACCACGGGTGGCCGCTATCAGTTGACGGACCACAGCATTGAGATTAACCCGCGAATGTTGACGGAGCACGATGAGGCCACGCTAGAGGGGATCATCAAACACGAGCTGTGTCACTACCACCTGCACATGGCGGGGCAGTCCGGCCAGCACCGGACGCGCGCCTTTCGGGAGTTGCTTCAGCAGGTTGGAGGACTACGGTTCGCCCCGGCCCCGAAGCAGACTCGGCCCAAGCCCCGGCGATGGCAACTGTACGTGTGTCAAAATTGTGGTCAAAAATACTACCGTGCGCGGCGAATCGACGTCACGAAGATGGTGTGTGGCCGTTGTCGCGGTCACTTAGTTTGGCAGAAGACCGTGATCGCCGTTCAGCGACCACGTTAAACTTAGGAGGTCAGTAAATTATGGGTAAAACAATTATTCGGGTACCAGCAACCTCGGCCAATTTGGGCCCCGGCATTGATTCGATTGGGGCGGCGTTACACCTTTATTTGACCGTCATCATTGAAGAAAAGACGGAGAAATGGCGGGTCAACCACGCCTTGGGAACCAGCATTCCCCGCGACGAAAACAATCTGATGGTGCAGACGGCGTTGAAGGTCAATCCTAAACTTCAGGCGCACCAGTTAACGGTGATGTCGGATATTCCGGTTTCCCGCGGACTGGGTAGTTCGACCAGCGCCGTGATTGCCGGGATCAAGATTGCCAATGAATTGGGCGAAATGGATCTGACGATTGCTGACCAGTTGAACTGGGCAGTTAAGCTAGGCGGCGAGTTGGATAACGTAGCACCGGCCTTGATGGGTCAGGCGGCCGTAGCCACGGTTAATGACGGGGTGGCCGATGCGATTAAGTTGCCATTGCCCGATTTGCAGGCGCTGGTCTTCATTCCGGGTCAGAAGTTGTTGGCGCAGAAGAGTCGCAAGGCGCTGCCTAAGCAGGTATCCTTTGAGATGGCCGTTCACGCCAGCAGTGTGGCTAACGTGCTCGTGGCCGCGCTCTTGAAGAAGGACTGGGAGTTGGCCACGAAGTTAATTGAAATGGATGAATTCCACGAACAGGCCCGCTCACAGCTGGTACCGGAACTCAATAAGATTCGCGAGGCGGCCCACGAACTGGGAATTGTCGGTACTTATCTCAGTGGCGCCGGGCCAACGGTCGTGACCTTTGGCACCTCCGCACAGTTGACTTTACTGCGGACGAAGCTCGCGGATGCTGATTTGCCGGGGAGTTTGCGCATTTTGGAACTCGATAAAGATGGGGCGACCGTCCTGACGGATGCATAATTTCAGATTTTTTTGAATTAACTTGCAAAAAAATATTGTCACTGCCCGAATCATTTGGTATACTATTTCTTGTGAGTTAATGCGGCCATGGCGGAATTGGCAGACGCGCAAGATTAAGGATCTTGTCCGGGTAATCCGGGTGGAAGTTCGAATCTTCTTGGCCGCATATTGAGTACGGATAAGCCGTGATAGGACGTGTAAAGCGTTGCTATCACGGCTTATCTGTTTTTTGAATCCTGATAGATAGTGATAGGCTGTGGGCAATTTCTATACCAAGAGTGAACCACGTTGTGCACAATTGATTTAAATAACATCGCCTATTTCCCGAACATTAGCCGCAACCCGGGTTGAAGTATCCTGACCGCGTCAAATACAAATGAAAGTCATGATGGGATGTCAAAACGTCCTATCACGACTTTTTGTTTGGCACTATCTTGGGACCTTAAGCGGATCTCTTCAACCGATATCGTGGAGAGGAGAATCGAAGCTTTTGGAAAGATATGTAGTCTTTCTGTCTTCACTTGGATAATGGGTCTATCTTTCAATGGGGTCGATACCAATCTTATGCTAGGCCTCATTCCAGTACCTATATTCAGTTATATAATCCCCAATAGCACCGGTCCCATTCGTGTCTTTGGGGATAAACGTGGTTGCAGTATTGTTTGCTTCAATCTTTGTTGGTTCATTTTCAAGTTAGGGGAAGAGAAGACTAACGACGACCGTTAAATGACAAACAGGTAACAATTTCGCTACGCAATCGTTTTCACCCAAAATAGGTCTTCAAAAAACCTTAAGAAGGGCGTAATATTGAAAATTAAATCGGGGTTTACGAAAGTTTCCAAGCAAAAAGGCTGACAAAGTTCTTACAAGGCGTTATAGTAGTAATCCTGTGTCAATAGACTGGCAAAATTTAAAAAGGAGGTCGGCGCATGAACGACTTAACTAAGGGCAATTCCCTCAAACTCATTTTCTTTTTCACAATTCCACTTTTGATTGGTAACTTATTTCAGCAATTATATAACGTTTCTGACACTGTGGTCGTGGGGCAAACCTTAGGGGTTAAGGCGCTGGCCGCAGTTGGGGCTACGGGTTCCATCAACTTTTTAATCATTGGATTCGCGCAAGGTCTAACGGCTGGTCTGGCGATTATCACGGCCACCCGTTATGGCGCACGAGACTACAAGGGTGTGCGGAAGTCCTTTGCCGCGAGCATCGTCATTTCTATCTTAATGACCATTGTTTTGACGACGTTGGCCCTGACTTTTGTCGATCCCATCCTTCATCTGATGCAGACTCCGGCGTCTATCTTTGAAAATGCCCGGATCTTCATTAGCACCATCTTTGCCGGGATCTTTGCGTCCATGGCGTTTAACTTACTGTCAAACATTATTCGAGCATTGGGGGATTCCCGGACGCCGTTGATCTTTCTGGTAATTGGGACGGTCGTTAACGTCGTCTTAGAATTACTGTTCATCTTGGTCTTCCACATGGGTGTGGCTGGTGCCGGTTGGGCAACGGTCATTTCACAAGTAATTGCCTCACTGCTCTGCGTGGTCTACATCATTCGGTCCATCCCGCTGTTGCACATTTCCAAAGAAGATTTCAAGATTGACTTCCGCGAATTGTGGGACCACTTCTCCACGGGGATGCCGATGGGCTTTCAACTGTCAATCATTGCCATTGGGACGATGGTCATGCAAGCAGCTCTGAACTCTTTGGGGACCGATTCCGTGGCCGCTTCAACGGCGGCTTCCAAGGTGGACCAATTGTGTTCGTTGCCGATGTCTTCCTTCGGCGTAACCATGGCAACCTTCGCCGCCCAGAACTTTGGCGCTGCCAAGTACGGCCGGATCATGGAGGGCGTCAAGAAGACTCTCTGGTTATCCGGGAGCTTTGCCGTCTTTGCCGGTGGCTTGGTGATCTTCTTTGGCAAGCCAATCGTGACGTTGATCATCGGGACGGCCGACGAAAACGTCATTCATCTGTCTCAAACGTACTTTAACATCATCGGGAGTAGCTACCTACTATTGAGTGTGCTCTTTATCATCCGGAACACGCTCCAAGGCCTGGGCCGGCGTGTTCTGCCAACCTTAGCTGGGGTGGGTGAACTCACCATGCGGGTCTTTGCGGCGCTCTTTATGGTCGGTGCCTTTGGTTATGCCGGGGCCGTTTCCGCTGAACCTTTAGCTTGGTTGGGTTCCTGTGCTATCTTGGTCCCTTCCTGGATTCGGGCCGTCAAGCAATTGCGGAATCTGCAACGTTCCGAAGATTTGGTTGAGGGAAAACCAACCGCTGAGGAAGTCGCACAACAGGCGGGTACGGAGGCGAACTTGACGCCAGCCGCACAACCAAAATTAGAGTCCTAACCTGAAGCGTGATACACTAGAGGTGGTCGTTATTTAACGGCTGCCTTTTTTATTTAAATCATTGGCTAACCGCTAATTAAGGAGTGCTTTACGGATATGAAGAGTTTTATTTTTGATATTGATGGCACCTTACTGGATACCGAGGCAATGTATATTAAATCGCTTCAGGCCATCCTGCACGAACGAGGGATGGATCGGCCCTACGCTGAGCTGGCGACGACGTTTGGCATTCCCAGCCGCGACGCGTTGATTCGGCTGAAGGTACCGGATGTTGAAGGCGTCTTGGCCTTGTGGGGGCCACGCACGCAGGACTATCGGGCGTCCGTGGCCGTTTATGCGGGTGTTAAGGATGCCCTGCGGCAATTACAGGCCGCGGGAGCCCAACTCGCCGTGATGACGTCTAAGCAGAAGTTTGAGTATCAGCGTGACGTCGTGGGCGAGGGCCTAGCCGAGTATTTCAGTCAACACGTGATAGCCGAGGACGTGGCGCACGGGAAGCCGGCACCAGACGGTATTTTGCTAGCGATGGCGCGGCTACACGCCGATCCCGCGACCACCATTTACGTGGGGGATACGGACTATGACGTTCGGGCATCGCGAGCGGCGCACGTTACCTTTGGTTTTGCTGGCTGGAACGGTAAGCAGCCGAACGGCTTTACACCGGATGTCACGTTTGACCAACCACAAGATATGCTAAAGTTGCTCTAAAGTGGTGGTGCGCGGCCAATTGTGCTATATTTGAGCCAAGTAGTTTTCAGTAAACCGCTACGGCGGTAAATCACAAAGGGGTGGCAGAATGCTTGCCATAATCGTCACAGGCCACGGTGAATTTGCCCGGGGTATCTTACAAAGTGCCGAGATGATCTTCGGTAAGGCGCAAAAGGTCGTGGCCGTCACACTGGCCGGCAATGAAAGCGTCGAAGATTTGGTTAACCATTATCAGGCTGCTATTCAACAGTTGCAACCCGTGTCAGAATTGTTATTTTTAGTTGATTTATGGGGCGGGTCGCCCTTCAATGCGGCCCGACAACTGGTCATGCAGCACCCGAAAAATTATGGGCTCGTGGCCGGGTTGAACTTACCCATGCTAATTGAGGCCTTGGCGATTCAAGACCAACCACTAGTACAAGCAATTCCACGTCTGGAACAAGCGGCGCAGGGGAGTGTCCGGCACTTCGATGCGACTCATGAAGCCAATGACGAGGATTAATTCAACAAATAAGTCAGTGAAGCGTGGTCGTTCAGCGGCGGCGCTTTTTGCGTAGGGGGATGTTTGACGAGAAAGCGGTCCGTCCAAGCGGGGAAAATGGTGGTATGTCGTGGCGGTTGCGATGCGGGCAGGAGACGACGAATAAGACGGCTGATGCAGGGTTGCAGTAGCGAGAAGACACGCATAGAATCACCCACCATTCTTTTTGATAGGTTTACTCTACCATAACCAATCGGATAGTTCACGTTATTAACGTTATAAAGATTTTTATAAATGGGCCCAGCTGAATTTGCAGACACCCGACTTATAGGCGACTGATGTCAGGTACCAAAAAAGCCGAGCAGTTCTAGCTCGGCTTGGTTTTGAATGGTTTAGTCAACGGTAACCTGGTCACGACCGTGGCGTTTCGAATAATACAGATTCTGGTCGGCACGTCGATAGATATCGAGCTGGTCCTCGTCAGTCGTCTGAAATTGCGTGACGCCGGCCGAGATGCTGATGTCAATGTCGTGGCCAGCGTGGTGAAAGTGAGTCGTCCGGACGGCTTGCGCGATGGCCGTCACGTGTTGCTCGGACTGCTGTATTGTAGCGTTGGTGAAGACGATAGTGAACTCCTCGCCGCCGGTCCGATAGAGCCGGGCCCCCGGGGCAAGGGTCTTCAAGTGATCGGCAATTAATTCGGCCGTGTGGCGCAGAACGTAATCTCCGGTCAAATGCCCATACGTGTCGTTGACGTGCTTGAAATGGTCAATATCAAAGAGCATCAGTGTCAACGGCTCGTGGTGCGTCTGGGCGCGCTCGAAGGCTAGGCCAAATTCATTCTTAAAGGCGTAGTAGTTATGCACGTGGGTCAACTCGTCGAAGTTCGTGGTATAGGTGAGTTGTGCGAGGGTGCTAGCGCCGGCTAGGATTGAATCGATGTAGACGAACATAACCGTCATGAAGAAGAAACTGAAGAGAATTTCCCAGGCGGCGGTCGTCAGGGGTAGGCTGAAGCGGAAGACCATGACGGCCCACATTGCGGTGGAAAATCCCAGGTTGACCAGCGTGTAGTCGGCGAAGTCCTGCCAGGGATTGTGCCGATGCTGGCGAATATAGCTCATCGCGTAGTACAAGCCGACGTAGATCGCCGTGAACACCCATGAGAGGGGGATGGCGAGGGTGCCATTGACCGCCATGAAGGCGACGATCGCGATGGCAATTTGCCAAAATTGAAATTTAAGTTTGATGAAGTAGCTCAAGAAGACCACGGCGAAGATCTGGAAGTTTACAAAGACCCAGCCATCCGGCGTGCCGTTGACCGCGGTCTGGGTGCCAATCATCAGGAGGGCCATATAAATGAGACCAAAGATTGCCTGCACCTGTTGTCCATTCACGTTGTCGTGACGTTTTTCGAGATATTTAATCAATCGGTTCGTGATGAACCAGTATAGGGTAAGCACGCCCAGTAGGAAGAAGACACTGGTTAAATCGGGCGTCACAAACCATTTTGACCAAGTCATGAGGCGTCATCCATTCTATAAGTTTGTCAGTCCCTCCATCATACCGCGCTTGCGGGCAATCGCCAATGTTTTTGTCAGCGTTTAGCCAAAATCGTGGTGCGTGGGGCCGTGGGCAATTTAAATAGCGGGGACTAAAAAAGTTTGGAAAAATTCCCAAACTTTTGTATTCAAGATTAAATAGTTGAAATGTGTACTGGCTAGTCGCCTGGTTGCCCATTTTTTTGATTTTAACTGGTCATCTGCCGTCCTAAGTAAACGTTACCCGATCGCGACCATGACGCTTGGAGAAGTACAGGTTCTGGTCGGCGCGCCGGTAGATATCCAACTGATCTTCGTCGCCGGTCTGAAGCTGAGTGACGCCCACGGAGATGCTGACGTTAATGGTCTTACCGGCGTGACGGAACTGACCGTCGCGGACGGCCTGGGCAATGGCGTTCACGTGCTCGCGGGCCTGTTCGGTCGTATAATTCGTGAAAATAATCGTGAACTCCTCACCACCGGTCCGGTAGAGGCGCAGGTCCGGCGAGATGGTCCCCAGTTGATTGGTGATAAGCTGGGCGACGTTGCGCAGAACATAGTCGCCAGCCAGATGACCATACGTGTCGTTGACGTGCTTGAAGTGGTCGATGTCAAAGAGCATCAGTGTCAGTGGTTCGCGGTGCTCCTGCGCGGTGGAGAAGGCGTGACCGAATTCATTCTTAAACGCATAGTAGTTGTGTACGTGGGTGAGTTCGTCAAAATTGGTCGTGTACGTCAGTTGGGCTAGCGTTGAGGCTCCCGCCAATAGAGAATCGACGTAGAAGTACATAATGGTGAGCAGAAAGAAGCAGAAGAGTAGCTCCCAGCCCACGAGACTGAGAGACAGGCTGTGCCGCACCATCGTAATTAGCCACAGAGCAGTTGAAAATGCCAGCGTGGTCACGGTATAGTCGGTGAAATCCCGACCGGGGCTGTGCCGGTGGCGTTTGACCAACTTGAGCGTAACATAGAAAAACATGTAGACGAACGCAAAGGCCCACGACAAGGGGACATCGAAGGATTGATCGAGCGTCATGAAGATCAGGACGGCGGCCCCCAGTTGCCATAACCGAATCTCCAGCATCAAGAAGTAGCTGACAAACACGATGGCGAAGATTTCAAAGTTCGTGAAGACCCAGCTATTGGCGGTCCCGCTGACGGCGGTTTGCGTCACAAAAAGCAGCGTAATCATGTAGATGAGGCCAACAATGGTCCGAACCTTATCCGCCGAGACGTGTTTTTCCCGATGTTCTAAGTATTGAATTATTTTATTGGTTATAAACCAATACAGGGTCAGAACGCCTAACAGAAAGAAAATGCTGGTGAAAGCCGGCGTCACAAACCATTGTGACCAGGTCATAGTTAGTCATCCATTCTTTAATTTTACGAATCAAATTGTACGTCACTTATATGTTAACGCATGGAACTTAATTGGACTACCCACCGTGCAAAATTTTATCAAAAAAACAGGTGTCGTTCTGTGCGTGATGCACAGGCAACACCTGTTCGTTAGACTAGACTGGGTTTTCCATATAAATAGCCTTGATGTAACGTGATACCGAACTGCTTGGCGAGCGCCTGATCCTTGGCGTCTTCCACACCTTCTAGAACCAACTGTAACCGATACTCAGTGGCAATCTTCGCCCAGAAGGCCAGTGCCGCAGGAATCTCTTCCGCACGCTTAGCCATCCGGTAATTTTGCATGGCGAACTTGATCTCGTCGACGAAGGGCAGTAGGTGTTGGATATTGGCGTACGTGTTGGAGCCAGTCCCCACGTCATCTAGGACCAACTTAATTCCGTATTGGTGCAGGGTGATACTGAAGAGCTGGACTTCCGGTAAAGTTGGGGCCTCGGTCAATTCAATGGTCAACGCTGCGGGATTCAGCCGCTTCTTCAGTGCCACGATGGTCCCTAACGTGAAGGGATCGCGAATCTGCTGATTGTTGAGGTTGAAGGCCAGGACTTGTTGGTTAGTTGCGGTATGCAGGGCCGCCGCCGTTTGTTCCAACAGGGTCGCTTGTTCTGCCACGGAAATATCCGTGAAGTGTTGCGGGAGCACCCACGTTTCGTTCTGTTGCTTGCGCAGGAGGACTTCGTAGCCAAATATTTTGTGATCATCTTGATTGATTTGAGGCTGGACAAAAAAGCGATACATTTGGGTCGACTCCTTTAGGTTCTCGATTTAATCGTTACCCCCATTTTAGTCCTTTTCACTAAAAGCACAACGCCATATACCGTTTAATGTTGCCAGTCATTTACATTTCGAGTAAAACGAGGCGTAGACTAGCGACCCTCTTGATAGATTACTTGGCTTGCTGTTGGATGGCGGCCAACTGGCGGTATTGGCTCTGCATCCAAGTGCGGTAGGTCTTCCCCTTGGGGAGTGTTTCGGTGACGGTTAAGACCGGCACTTGGTGTTGATGAGCCAGTTGGACCATCGTCTTGACAGTCCGATTGCTAGCCTGCCGATTATTGACCAGAAAGGCGATGCGTTTGGTCGTGATGTCGCGGCGCATCTGCTTAATGGCTTGGGGAGCCGGATCGGTGCCATTTTCAATGGCCAGCGCAAAGGCCGCGTTGTTTCGCCGGTAGCCCAGTGCCGTGAGGGCATAGTCGAAGACCGGCTCACTCACGTTCACGCGTTGATTGTGACTATGCTGTTTGAGGGACTTGAGTTGCTGCTGCAGCGGTGCCAGTTGGCGAATATAGGTGGCCGCATTGCGTTGGTAGATGGTTCGATAGCGCGGGGCCTTTTGGCCAAATTGTTTGGCCAGGTAGGTTGCCGTCTGGGCCATCGTTTCCGGATCGTACCAGACGTGCTCGTTGGCGCCGGCCCGTTTACCCAACACGTCTTCGCCGACGCGAATCTGCTGAATCTGGTGAGAACCGTTACTCTTGGCCAGCTTGGGCAGCCAGTGGTCGTAGCCGAGACCGTTGCTGAGGGTAAAATTGGCGTGGGACACAGCCGTAGCGTCCTGCGGGGTGGGCTCGAAATCGTGGGGGTCAACGCTAGGACTCTTAATGAGGGTGGTCACCGTCCCATGCTCGCCCAGAACGGCTCGTGCCACCTCGCCGTAGAAGTCCAGACTGGCGACCACGTGAATGGGCTTGGTCCGACTAGTCGCTGTAGACGAGGGGGACTTGCCACAGGCGGTTCCCAGTACTAGCAGGCTGATGACGACGATGCTTAAACTTAATTTGCGCAAAACAGACATTGATCAATTCTCTCCTCTAATATCTAAATAGTAATAATTACTGTTTAGATATTACAGAAATCAGTTGAGCTTGGCAAGGGGAAATTTTAAAAAGGGACGTGACGGGCTGCCCTTGGGAGCCAAAATTAAGATGATCTCGTCAGTTTCCCCGAGATTGCGGACAGCATAGCTGAAAATTTTGCGAAAAAAATACCATCACACCCAGTTACGTGTGATGGTAGTCGTGTTGTTTCGATGTTTAGTATCCGTAGTTACCGTTACCGGTGGACGACCCGTAACCGGAATTGGCTGTAGTGGTATAGCTCGTATCGGTTCCGTAGGTGGTCGTATCGTTTCCATAAGCCGTGGTGTCGGCGTCGGAAGTGAAGTTTTTGGTGTCAGACAACTCCAGCGTCTTACGAATGTGGTTGGAAACCTTCTTCAATTCGTCGTTGGTTGGGACTTGGTAGGAGAGACCATCAATCATGGCGTCCTGTCCCTGCAAGGTTTCGGACTTAATGTGGTGCGAGGCGTCCCCATACTTTGCCCGAATCTGCATGAGGTCGTCAAAGGTCAGGTCGGTCTTCAAGTTCCCCTTCAGGGAAGTCAGAATCTGTTGGTAACGCGTCAGCGACGTTAAGCCCGCCGCCTTGACGACTAACTTCTGGAGCACTTGCCGCTGGCGTTTCTGCCGACCGTAGTCGCCCAGTGGGTCTTCGTGTCGCATCCGGGAATAAGCCAGAGCTTGTTTCCCATTCAGATGGACCTTCTTACCCTTAGTGACATTAGCCGCACCATACTGGAAAGTCAGTGGTGGGGTGACGTCGACACCATTGACGGCATCGACCATCTTCTCCAAGCCGCCCATGTTGACGATGGCGTAGAAGTCGATCGGAATATCCAAGAGGTTCTCCACGGTCTTCACGGCCGTCTTGGGGCCGCCAATCGTGTAAGCGGCGTTAATCTTTTGAACAGAAGCGTTGACGCCAGAGCCGACCGTTACCCGGGTATCCCGAGGAATACTGGTCAGGTAAGCCGTTTCCTTGGTGGGATTAATCGTGGCCACCATCAGGGTATCTGTTCGTCCAACGTCGGAACGCCCCAGGGCACCAGTATCGGTCCCCATCAGCAGGATCGAGAAGGGCTTGTTCTTCTTCAAAACGGCCGAGACGTTACGACTCTTGGCCGCCTTAGATGATTCGTAGGTCTGACTGAACGTCTTCTTGGCGGAGTTCCAGGCCTGATAGCCGTACGCCAAGCCCCCGGTCAACATGATCAGTAGGGCGATGACGATCGTCCACATGACGGGACGATGGGGGTGGACCTGTGGTGTCTTAAAGTGTGTATTGCGATCAGCGCGGCGATCATAGACCTGTTCGAAATCCTCTGGTGACCGCTGGCGTCTACTTCCATTATCGTTTGGCATGTTAATTCCTCATCCTCATTAAAATCTTTAGATACACGTTGCTGGCGCTCCCGATAGTCAAGCGTGGAGTCGGCCAGCCCAACCAGATTCTAAATGTCCCCTGAAAATCTGGTTTGCGGACTCAATTAATTTATTAGACCACAAAAACGGCCATTCGTAAACGCTCGGTCAGGAGGAAAAGGGTGAAATCTGGTATAATCTGGAAGATAAAAATGATTTTCAGAAGCTTGTCAAGGTAGGATAAAACGTGGCACGTGGGCATTTGTAACCGGTTACCGAATCGATAAAAACCAGACGCGTGCTATAATGGGCCAAGTTAGTTAAGAATCGTTAATATTTTAGGTCGAATGGCGGGAGGGTGTCTTATGGCCGTCTTTGTTCGCAGTGTCTCCGGGGTGCTCATCATCCTGGTGATGATTGGTTTAGGTTATATTCTTTCCCGTCGCGGGTGGTTCGATGAGCAGTCCCGGCGGTTAATTGCCCGGCTGGTAACCCAGATTGCGTTACCAGCTTATATGATTAGTACGATCACCACCCAGTTTTCGGCCCAGACGTTGAAATCAACGTTGCCGGATCTGCGGTTTCCCATCGTGTCGATGCTCATCATGTTTGGGTTGTCCGTGATTGCTTTTCACGGCTTTAAGGTCCATCCGGAGCGCCGGGGCCTGTTTGAAGCGATGTTTGCCAATTCCAACACCGTCTTCGTGGGGCTACCCGTCAACGAGGCCTTATTTGGGCCGAAGAGCATGCCCTTCGTACTGGTCTATTACATGGCCAACACCACGTTCTTCTGGACGTTAGGGGCGTACTTGATTCAACGTGATGGTCAGGGAACGGCCAAATTCAACCTGGTCACGACGCTGAAAAAAATCTTTTCGCCACCCTTACTGGGCTTCATGCTCGGGGTCGCGCTGGTGTTGTTAGACATCCAGTTGCCGGCCTGGATCATGAAGGACTTCAGCTACGTGGGGGGACTAACCGTGCCGCTGTCGATGATCTTTATCGGAACAGCGATTGCCGGGGCCGGGGTGCAAAACATCCGGCTGAACCGGGACAGTCTGGGGATTCTCTTCGGCCGTTTCCTGGTGGCCCCAACGTTGATGGCCTGTCTAGTCATTCCGACGCCCATGCCATTATTAATGAAGCAAGTCTTTATCTTACAAGCGGCGATGCCCGTAATGACCAACGCACCGGTAGTGGCGAAGCTCTATCATGCGGATACGGATTACGCGGCCATCATGGTAACCGAAACGACCCTCCTAAGTTTAGTGGTGATTCCGATTTTGATGGTCATCGTCCAACAAATTCACTAGACACTATCGGTTTGATAATAGGGAGGAACTAGGTTCGTTTTGAGAAAAACGTTGTTGTATATCGCATTTTCAACTTTGATGTTTAGTTCGATGGAAATCGCCTTGAAGGCGGCTGGTGGGGCATTCAATCCCATCCAGCTTAACCTGATTCGGTTCTTCATCGGGGGACTGGTGTTACTGCCGATTGCCTTACGGGCATTGCGCAAGCAGCAACACCATTTGACGCGTTCCGACTGGGGCTTGTTCTTTCTGACAGGCTTCGTGTGCGTGATCGTCTCCATGACGTTGTATCAGTTAGCCATTTCCGTCGACCAGGCGTCGACGGTGGCCGTGCTGTTCAGCTGTAATCCAGTCTTCGCGCTGATCTTCTCTTACCTGATCTTACACGAGCGACTGGGACGGGCTAACTTGATTGCCGTAGTGATTTCCATTATCGGATTAATCATCATCGTGAACCCCGCACACCTGACCAACGCCGTGGGCTTGAGCCTCGCCATTGGGTCAGCGTTGACTTTCGGCCTGTACAGCATCGTTTCACGGTGGGGGTCCGTTCGTCACCACTTCAACGGCATTATCATGACCTGCTTTACGTTCTTCGCCGGGTCGTTTGAACTGCTACTCCTGATGCTAGTGAGCCACGTGCCCGCCGTTGCTGGGGGCATGCGGCAGGTGTCCTGGTTAAGCCAGTTCGCCGCGATGCCTATCTTGAAAAATGTCAGTCTGGAATACTTCTGGTTGCTGTTCTTCATCGGGGTCTGCGTGACCGGTGGTGGTTTTGCCTTCTACTTCTTGGCTATGGAACGCTCCGACGTCTCCACGGCGTCCCTGGTGTTCTTCATCAAGCCGGGGTTGGCGCCAATCTTAGCGGCCCTATTGATTCATGAACGCATCCTGACGAATACCATCGTCGGGATCGTGGTCATCCTGCTGGGGTCGGTCGTCACCTTTATGGGTAACCGGGTCAAGTCCCGCGAATCCCAGTTGGCCGATCAGGAAGCCACCGTTCCAGCCAGCGATTTCCAAGAAGCCACGCCACAGACGGCGGCTGCCAAGCTGCGTGCGCGTGCGGAAGCTCACGTGAAATCATCTTCAACGGAATCAACTGATTAAGTAAATGAATAAACATCCTCGCCGAAAAATAGACGAGGATGTTTTTATTTACCCAAATTTTGAACGAGAAGCCGGGCTACGGCCTTAGCCGAGAAGGGGTTTTGCCCGGTAATCAACCGGTCGTCCTGAACGGCGTATTCCTTGTACGCCCGCTTCTTCAGGAAGGTCGCACCGTGGGCTTCGGCCGCCGTCTGATTGAAGAAGGGAACGACAGAACGTTTACCCGCGAGGATTTCTTCAGCCTTGGTGAAGCCAGTCACTTGGTGGTTGGCGATTAAATAGTGGCCCGGGGTCGTCTGAATATTTAGCAGTCCCGCGATGCCGTGGCAAACCGAGGTGACGTAGCCGTCATTGGCGTAAATCGCTGCGGCAATGGCTTGAAGCGGCGCATTATCGGGAAAGTCCCACATGACACCATGTCCGCCGGCATAATAAATGGCGGCGTAGTCGGCGGGATTGACCTGCTGTGGACTTAACGAGTCAGTCAGGGCACGGTGCTGGAAGTCGGTGGATTCGTAGATGGCCATGGTTTCTTCGTCCGTATACTTCATGCTGCGGGGGTCGAGCGGGACAAAGCCCCCTTGGGGACTCACGTAGTCCACCTGATAGCCGGCTTGCTGAACGATGGCAGCAAATTCGGTGGCTTCACCGAGCCAGAGTCCGGTAGGGTCGAACGTCTCGCCATAGCGGGTGGTATTCGTCAAAACAATCAGAATCTTTTTTAAAGTTGTTGGTTGCATGTCATCGTCTCCGTTACGTGGTCTAAGAGGGTCTTGAGCTGGTCGATAGCTTTCGTTTGGTGCGTGAGATAGTAGAAATTTTTAGTGCCTTCACGCCGATAGTCGACGAGTTGAACACTTTTCAAAATTTTGAGATGGTGCGAGACAGCCGGTCGGGATAACCCAGTCACCCCAACAAGATCAGTGACTTGAAGGCCCCGATGAATCACCTTGGGATCAAGTAACGCTACGATAATGGCTTGACGCTTCTGATCGCCTAGGGCCACTAGAAAGTCGCTGGACTTGGTAAACTCGTGTTTTAGTTTGGTTAAATTGGACAATTTGTTCACCTGTTCGTTCGTTATTTTAAACCATTAAAACATTATTCAACTATTGTGTCAAGTCACTTATGTCGGTGGCTTTACCCAGATTTATTAGTTGACATTTTTAAACGGTCTCAGTAATATGAAACACAATCGTTTAAAAATACGAACCAAGAAAGCTGGGAATATAACCATGTCAGAAACAATGCAGGCCGCGGTGATTACCCGTTATGGGCAAGCGATGCCGCTGATGAAAACAGTGCCGGTTCCGTCTCTTCAGGCTACCGATGTTTTAGTTAAGATTAAGGCGGTGAGCCTCAATCCCATTGACCTCAAGACCATGGCGGGGGAGCTTAAATTCTTGTTGTCTTATCGAATGCCCCTGATTTTGGGGAGTGACTTTGCCGGCGAAGTCGTCGCCGTGGGCTCTCAGATCACCCCGTTTAAGGTGGGTGACGCGGTCTATGGCCGGCCACGCAAGAGTCGGATTGGCACGTTCGCTGAATACTTGGCGGTCGATGTGGCCGACATCGCCTTAAAGCCGCAAAGTCTTACGTTTAATGAGGCCGCAGCGCTCCCCCTAGTTGGTCTGACCAGTTATCAAGCGCTCCACGATATTTTGCATGTGAAGCCTGGTCAGAAGGTGCTCATTCAAGCTGGTGCGGGTGGCATTGGTACGATTGCGATTCAACTTGCGAAATATTTGGGCGCACAGGTGGCTACGACCACGAGTCCGCAAAATTTTGCGCTGGTCCGTTCGTTAGGGGCCGATCGGGTTATTGATTACCATACCGAGGATTTTACGACGGTTTTGACGGACTACGACGCGGTTTTTGATACGTTAGGTGGTCAGAGCTTGGCACAAGCCTTTTCGGTGGTCAAACGCGGCGGCCAAGTCGTGAGTATTTCCGGATTACCCAATGTCCGTTTTGCTAAGGCGTATGGTCTGCCGTTGTGGAAACAGGGGGTGTTAGGCGTCGCTAGTCACCGATTGACGCGATTGGAGAGACGGTCGGGTGTGGCCTACCGCTTCTTGTTCATGGCTCCCAGTGGCACAGAATTGGCGTTACTGACAACGTTGATTGCGGCTGGCCAATTACGCCCCGTAATTGACCGGACCTTCCCCTTCAGCGCGTTAAATCAAGCATTGACGTATTTTAAACAGGGACATGCCCGTGGAAAAATTATTGTGGAGATGGCGTAGGCGTGTGGACACTGGCGATCTCGTGTGATAGCCAGCCGTGGCTAGACGGGATAAACGAATCCGTGATTTCTTGCACAAATTAAGCGAAACCCTAGCGCCCCTATGTTATGATTGTCGTGGTGACTCATAGAGAGAAAGGGAGCGTGACAGATGGCAACGCTGGTTATTTTACGGCACGGTGAGAGTGTCGCCAACCGAGACAACATTTTTACGGGGTGGAATGACGTGCCGCTGACGGCGAAAGGCCGGCAACAGGCCCAGGCCGCAGGACAACTTGTGGCGCAGACGGGCTTGCAGTTCGGCGCGCTCCATACGTCCATGTTGCAGCGGGCGATTGTGACCTCGAACATTGTCTTAGAGGCGATCGATCAGCTGTATATCCCGGAGTATAAGTCTTGGCGGCTAAATGAACGCCACTATGGCGCCCTTCGTGGGAAGAATAAGGCCAAGGTTCGCGAGCAAGTCGGCGATCAGCAGATCAAGATCTGGCGGCGCAGCTTCAAGACGGTGCCACCATTGCTGGACCACATTACGCAGGACCGGCGTTATGATCGTTTCGGTCCGCACATTGAGCCGCTGGGAGAAAGTCTCGAGATGGCCTATCATCGCTTGATGCCGTACTGGGTTGACCAGATTGCCCCGCGGCTACTCGACGGGCACAATCAACTGGTCGTCGCTCATGGCAGTACGTTACGGGCTCTGATTAAATACTTGGACGGTGTGGCGGATGCCGACATCAGTCAGGTGGAAGTGGCCAACGGGGAACCCATTCAATACGACTTCGATGACCACCTCAACGTCCTGCAAAAATTAATATTATAATATTTAGTTAACAAAATACTAAGATAATTAGGTTGGCTCGCACAATTGAGAGAAATGATTGTGTTTGGCCAGCCTTTTCGTATAATCAGAAGAAAGGGACTTTCCCTTGATGGTGTGATCGGTGGCTGGTGATTAGTCACGATAGTTTAAGGGGGTGGGCCGTGGTGTGGCGACGCGGCTTAGCTACCCGGTTAATCAGCACGCCCACAGTTCACAGTTAAAGAGTAGGGAAGCCTAACTTTAAGGGGGATTGAGAATTGTGAATACACGTAATTTAGGTCATTGGGGTATCCTACTCGTCGTGGTTTTGGGGATTAGCGGCGTGGTTTTTGGGATGCATGAGCTAGATACTAAGGACCAGCAGACGGTGCGCACAACCAATAAGCTGCACGCCAAGCAGACACGACAAGAGATTGCCTACGACGCGTTGCAGAGCAACCAACTGCGCAGTAAGAAAAAGACCGTTTGGGACAAGCAGAATAAGGGGAAAAAGACACCCCAATTTACGGCGCGCTTTAACCGCCAACTGCGAGCCAAGAAGTTCGTGGGGACGGCCTTAGTCGTCAAGAACAACAAGGTGGTCTACCAGCGGTCGTTCGGGAAGGCCAATGCCAAGAAGCACAAGGCCAACCAAGCGACCTCGCAGTTTTTGATTAATTCCATTCAAAAATCAATGACGGGGATCTTGGTCATGCGTGCGGCTCAGGCGGGGCAACTGCATTTGACGGATAAGTTGAGCAAATACTATCCGCAAATCAAGGGAAGCAACAAGGTCACGCTTCGCCAGATGCTAAACATGGAAGCGGGGATTACCGGCGACTTGAATCCCGAGACCACGTTGACGGAACCCGCCGTCTACAAGTATGCGAGTCAGCAGGCCCGAATCAATCAGACCAAGATCAATCAATTTAACTACCAGCCCATCAGCTATACGCTCCTGGCAGGAATCCTGCGGAAAGTCACGCATGAATCGTACTACCAGCTGTTCTATGAACACTTGGTGACGCCGCTTAGCCTTAACCACACCAGCTTTGCACAGCTGAAACATTCGGGAACCACCGTTGGTTATAGTGGAACAGTGCCAGGTAACTATTCACAGCCGCACGTGCCATCCGCTAAGGATATGGCCGTGCAGATTGCCACGGGGAATGCGACCATGTCGGCCGGGGATGTCTTCCGGACGGAACGGGCCATCATTCGAGGAACGGTGTTGAAGAAGGCCAGTGGGGCCAACCGACTCCATCAGAGTACCAGTAGCACGGCGCATTATGCCGGGGGCCTCTACCACCTAGATCAGGTCGGCTACTACGGTCACGGGGTCGGCGATGACTACGAAGGCACCTTTGTGATGAGCCGCAACGGTAAGACGGGAGTGATTCTTCTGTCGAACAACTACTACAAGGGGGGCATGTACCCGACGTGGTCGACGGAAGACTTGGCCATCAGCACCTTCCGTAGCGTGAATGCTGTTAGCAAGTTGCGGTAACTGAAAATGAGATGTATCTTGAAGATCGCGCGCAGTCCGTGCGATCTTTTTTAATAGCTGTCGTTAATAATTGAGCAAAGTCGAAAACGATTACATGACCGATCAGTCCTAAAATATCATTCGACCGGTTATTGGACTAAACACTGATTTAACAACCTTTATAGCTAGTAAGCCGCACTAGTTTATGATCAGATCCGGAAATTTTCCTTCCATAATATTAACCGCCTGAAGGATAATTTCTGCTTTCCTTGTGAAATAAGTTGTTGTATAATTCTACGAGTTCGAAAAGTTCGTTATCTAATTCACTTAATTGCTTAAGGAGTGTGAAAATAGTGACTGTTTCTGTCAGTTGGATCGGGGCCTTGATTGGCTTGGCCCTCGCCATTATTTTGATTTTAAGAAAGTTAAATCCCGTGTACTCACTATTATTGGGAACCATTGTGGGCGCACTGATCGGGGGCGCTAATCTCACCCAGACCGTGAACATTGTGGTCACGGGTTCACAAAGTGTCATGGGAACCGTGGTTCGGGTCCTAGCCGCCGGGGTCTTTGCCGGGGTCATGATGGAATCTGGGGCGGCGAACGCCATCGCCCGGGGCATCGTGAACAAATTTGGTGAGAGTCTCGCCATCCTTTCGTTGGCCTTGGCCACCATGATTATCACGGCCGTAGGGGTCTTTATCCCAGTTGCCGTGTTGATTGTGGCCCCAATTGCGTTAGAGGTGGGGAGTCGTATGCAGATTTCCAAGCTGGCCTTGCTGGTTGCCTTGTCCGGTGGGGGTAAGGCGGGGAATATCATTTCCCCCAATCCCAATACCATCGCCGCGGCTCACGGCTTCCATCTGGAATTGAGCCAATTAATGGTGGCGGACTTCATTCCGGCCGTCTTTGGTTTATTGGCGACCGTTGTGATTGCGACGCTACTGCGGCACCACGGGACGTTAGCCACCATGGCCGATGTTCAGGCCAACCAGGCGCAGGGCGATGACCAGTCCGCAATGCCGTTGCCCTCTCTGGGGACGGCGATTGTAGCGCCGTTACTGGCCGTGATTCTCTTGCTCTTGAATCCGGTGGGGAGTGTGCTACACATCGGTTTGTTGGAAAAGTTCAACGTGGATGCTATGTACATCTTGCCACTGGCCGGACTCATTGGGATGCTGGCCATGCACCAAGGCAAGCAGGTCCTGGCCTACACCAAGGCGGGGATGGCCCGAATGACTGACGTGGTCTTGATTCTGATTGGGGCAGGGGCTATCGGTGGTTTGATTACCACCTCGACGTTGCCAGCCGTGATCGTCCATCTGATCAAGGTTTCCGGCATTTCCGGGACCTTCTTGGCACCAATCGCCGGGATCTTGATGGCCGCTGCCACGGCTTCTACCTCAACCGGGGTAATCTTGGCTACTGGGTCGTTTGGCAAAGCCATTCTGGCCTTTGGGACGGCGCCGTTAGCCGCTGCCGTCATGGTTCATACCGGGGCGACAGTGATTGACCACTTGCCACAAGGGAACTATTTCCATGTGACGGCCAACGCCATGAACATGACCTTGAAGGAACGGATGCAGTCGGTTCCTTACGAGACGGCCGTGGGGTTGACCATGACTATCGTCGGCGTCATGATGTTTACGCTGTTTTAACGGATTAGTGAAAGGATGACCAAATGATGAAAATTGTCATTGCACCGGATTCATTTAAGGGAAGTCTGACGGCTAAAGAGGCTGCAGACGCCATTCATACGGGATTGCAACGGGTCTTTCCCGATGCCGACTACGAGATTGTGCCCATGGCCGATGGCGGCGAGGGTACGGTCCAATCGTTGGTTGACGCCACCCAGGGGAGCTTTCGACACGCCGATGTGTTGAATCCCCTAGGCCAACCGGTTTCTGCCGAATATGGCTTGCTGGGTGACCACCAGACAGCCGTGATTGAAATGGCAGCGGCCAGCGGCATTCAGTTTGTGAACGAAGAAACGAAGAATCCGCTGGTAACCACGACTTACGGCACGGGCCAGTTAATGTTGGATGCCATGCACCACGGTGCCCGCGAGATTATCATTGGTATCGGTGGCAGTGCCACGACCGATGGTGGTCAGGGGATGGCGGAAGCCTTGGGCGTGAGGTTCTTAGACGCTCAGGGGCAACCAATTACCCGGGGCGGCGGTGGCTTGGCCGACTTGGCCACCATTGACATGAGCGGCCTTGATCCCCTGGTCAGCCAGACCAAGGTACGGATTGCGTCGGACGTCACGAATCCCCTAGTCGGTGATCAGGGCTCAGCCGCAGTCTTTGGCCCCCAGAAGGGCGCAACACCAGCGATGGTCTCTACCTTGGACGCCAATTTGGCCCACTATGCTGCGATTATCAAGGCAACGCTGGGCAAGGATCTGGCGGACTTCCCAGGTGCCGGAGCGGCCGGTGGTTTGGGTGCGGGGCTTCTGGCCTTTACCGAATCGCAGATGGAAAAGGGCGTGGAGATTGTGGTTCGTGAAACTCATCTCAAGGAACGGGCCGTGGGGGCCGACTACGCCTTTACGGGCGAAGGCGCCATTGATTTCCAGACGCAATATGGTAAGACGCCGATGGGAACGGCGCAGGCGGTTAAGGCCGCCAGTCCCCACGCCAAGGTGATCGGTGTGGCGGGAAATGTCGGAGCTGGTATCGACCAACTCTACGATCTCGGTATCGACGCCATTTTCGGTATTTTACCGGGAATCGTTGATTTACCCACGGCCATTGCGACCGGTAAGGAGAACTTAGCCCGGACGGCGGAAAATATTGCCCGGGTTATGAAGTAACTTAAAACGCGCGTGGAATCGATTATCTATCTGACAAGTGGTTCGACGATTTAACGTGAGAAAGCGGGTTGGGATGTTGATTCCGACCCGTTTTTTTTGCGTTTACTTAAGGCAAATGTCCAATCTAGCCAACGCAGGTAGATTCTTGCGGCGTTGCCAATTGAGAATGGTCCCCTTAAATGGGAACTTTGAGACGGTGTTTTTCCGGCTCAAAGCAAGGGTTGAGACCGCGCTGTGGCTCGGGCCGGCCTTCACAGCGTTCCAACCTAAATTTCGCGAACGGTAAGGCGGCTAGTATGAGTAGTGTCGCAGGATTGACGACTAACGACAAAAAAATTCCGAGGCCAATGCCCCGGAATTTTTATCTTTTTGCAGTTTAAGCTAAGGCACCCATTGGATCCCAAGGGGCCAAAACAGTTGGTTCTTCGGTTTCTTGAACCTTCTTTAAGTCGTCAGGCAGGAACTGCTTGTTCACAACAACTTGGTAGCAGTATTCATCCATCCAAGCGTCACTCATGACGAAGTACCCCTTCGTGCCGACCTTTTCACCCCAGGAGTTTTCAACCTTCCACTTGGTTGGTTGACCATCGACTAAGTCGACCCCGGTCAAGACCATGGCGTGGGTCATCATGCTTTCGCCGTAATCCAGGCGTTCAGCCTTGGTCGTGGAGAAGTCGATGTTGAAGAGGGCATCCTTGTCGTAGAACTTGGTGTCCATGATTCCCTTTTGACGTTCGGAAGATTGACCGACGTCACAACCGAACCAGACGGATTGTCCCGCCTGGAGTTGCTTGATGGCGAGGGCCTTGAAGTCCTTCATCGTCACGTTTAAATGCTTGACTTGGCGGCCATTGACCACGTTACCCAGCATTTCAACCGTGTAGGTGTGGTTGTAAGGCTTGTCAGCAGTTGGTGCGTTGATGATGGAGACGTAGTCGGACAGGTCCCAGTTGACGTACTTGTCGAAGAAGGACTTAGGCGTCAGGCCCTTGTCGATGTGGTAGTTCTTGTCGTCGTCGCGGTATTCGAAGTCAAATTCGCTGACGGGTTCGCCGAGGGAGAAGCTCAACAGGCGGTAAACTTCGCCTAACATCTTATCCTTGGCAGCGGCGATGTCATCGGCGCTGGCCTTGTCGGCAACCAATTTCCGTAAGGTAACGGCGTCTTTACGTAGCTTTAAGTTCAACGTGCTGTTGAGTTCGCTGGACTTGGAACTGTTGTAGGTTTCAGGCATCACAGACTTAGGCACAATCCCGTATTTTTCAATGATGGCACACAGCATGTCCCATTGCCCACCATCTTGTTGTGGGGTGGCCATTAAGAAGGCGACCTTCCGGCTAGAGGTTGGTTGGTCAGCGGTGGCCAAGACGTTTTCGTAGAAGTAGTTGGCTTTTTCGAATTTATCCCAGAAGTTGGTGTAGTTTTGAGATAATTCAAAGTCGCTTAAGTTGAAAAGGTCGGCTAAATGATGACGCATCGTGTTTAATGCGGCAAACATCCAGCAACGGCCACTTTGCTTTTGGTTGGCAACTTTCCCAGTGTCCAAATCAATGGAGAAAACGGGAGTCATGTCGGTTTCAGAAGCGTAATCGGCAGAAGTTGCTAAGATTCCTTGATGGCTTACGGCGCGTTCGATCACCTTTGCGGTGGGGTCGGCAGCTAAAGCTTGTTGGTAACGGGCGGTTTGGTCCGCCGTGATTTCTTTACTCAATGACGTCACTCTCCTAATCTTATTTCTCTCATTGTACCCCAATTTTCTCATTTTTTGTATAGGGAGTTGAAGGATTTCCCGTTCAGCGTGTAAGCGCCACAACCCTTGTTAGGCGGAGTACGATGGGGTAAAGCGGTTTGACAAAGCCGGTAAATAAAAAATTATGGATTGGCGATGGTTTTCACAGTAAAGCGGTATCACCAACCCAAGTAAAGTAAAAGGACTCCCCGTGGTGAGAAGTCCTTCCTGCGAGTTAATCGTAGTTTAAATGCTTATCTTGGTCGAGACCGTTGATTTCGGCAATCTCTTCTGCGGTCAGGTTAAAGCCGGAGATTTCAAAGTTTTCGCGAACTCGGGCTGGTTTCGAGGACTTCGGGAAGACCACGAAGCCGGTGTCGACTTGCCAACGCAAGACGATCTGTGCTGGTGACTTGCCGTACTTATCAGCCAGTTTGGTAATGACTGGGTCTTCGAGGATCAGGTGTCCGTGGCCAATTGGTGAATAGCCTTCATTAACTAAACCATTGTCTGTATCGAATTTGCCCAATTTGGCTTGTACCTTGTAAGGGTGACGTTCGATCTGGTTGACCATTGGCTTAACCTTGGCCATGGCAAAGACCTTTTCCAGTTGATCTTCAGAGAAGTTGGAGACCCCGATGGCCCGAACCTTCTTTTGTTGATACAAGGTTTCTAAGGCGCGCCAAGTATCCAACGTTAAGTCGAAGTCTTCTTCGTTTGGCCAGTGAATCAGATAGAGATCCAGGTAGTCCAGCTGTAAGTCCTTTAAGGTCTGGTCAAAGGCAGCTAAGGTCTTGTCGTAGCCTTGGTCGGCATTCCATACCTTAGACGTGATGAACAGGTCGGAACGATCGATGCCAGAAGCCTTGATGGCCGCTCCCACGGCGGGTTCATTGCCATAAATGTGCGCACAGTCAAGGTGCCGGTAACCGGCATCCAGCGCCGTCTTGATCGCTGCCGGGACGTCCTTGCTATCAATTAAGTAAGTTCCAAATCCCAACATAGGGATGGTAACGCCGTTGCTTAATTGTGTCGTTTCCATATCATTACCTCGCTCTTCAAAATTTTAAATTTACTACATAAGACCATGATACACTACTCGGCCGTGAGTTTCACGGCAACCGATTTGGTCGTTCACGACTGATCATGAGAAGGGGGTATCGGTGGGAGCTGTGAAGTCATCCATTTTTTAACTAAAGGTTGAAAGTTTGTGAACACGCTTCAGTCCCCAGCTGACGAGGCTTATCGCCATTAAACAAGTCATCAACACCACCCTGCGGCTGCCAGAGATTCCGGCGCTGTGGGGATCGCCTGCGGCCTGAGAAGCGGTCTTCCGGCTCGGTTTGAAGCCTGACAAAATTCGTCAGTCTCCAAACACGTCCCGCGCTGTAAGCTGACTCAGAACGTCAGCTAACACCGCTGTCACGGCTACCTCCATCTTTGACTGCCTCCGGTTACGATGAGTGAAAGCCACTAAACGTGCTGTGAAATCGCTGGCGTGACAACGTTTGGCCAGCTTAATTGAATACCCTTCACGTAGCCGTGAGTGAGTCAAATTTGGTCTCAGCCGTGGGATTTTCCAAGCGGTTCGCTTGGAAAATGGCGTCTTTGAGACGTGGGTTGCCGGCTCAAAGCGAGGGAAAAGACCGACCTTTGGCTGTTGCCGTCCTACCCATCGCGATCCAGACCAAATTTGGCGAACGGTAAGGCGACCAACACCCGACTAGCCTAATTATAATGGACAGTATTCTTATCATACTACGGATTCTAGCAGTTTTTTAACGAAAAAAGAGCTTGAGATAAAGTTTCTCAAGCTCTGGTGACCTTAATTTAGATGGTCGAAACGTATGCCCAATAGTGGCTTATTTTCTAAAGACTAAATCCTCAGCGTTGCCTTGCTTGGTCGTTGATAAGGCTGGGTCGAACCCGATGTGGGCACCACCGGCGTCCATCCCGGCTAAGAAGTCAAAGTAGGGAGAAGCGATACCGAGCTCATCTAGGTCGGCGAGCGGTAGCGTGTAACGAATGCTATCCTCGGCACCGGCCTCAACCTTTTGAACCCAGTGGGGCTCGCGAATGCTTTCACGGCCAATCGCCACGAAGTCAATGCCCGCATCCATAACCTTCTCGGCGTCGGCAGGGGTCGCAACGTTCCCCACGGAAATCAGTGGGGTCGCGGTCGTGGCGTCCTGAATCTGACCAATTAGTGGGGTCTTATCCGTCTTATTGTTGATGGATGGCCGCCAAACGTTCCCCATGGAAACGTGAAGGTAGTCTAAGCCTAAGGTATCGAGCTTAGCCACTAACTGGAGGGTATCGGCCAGGCGAATGCCGGGTTCCTCAATCTCTTCGGGTGAGAAACGGTAACCGACGATAAATGGCCGGTCGGCGTAATCCTTTACGGCCTGTTGCACTTCGGCAACGATGCGCAGAGGGAAGGTCATCCGTTTCTCCACGGAGCCGCCCCATTTGTCGGTTCGGCGGTTACTGTGTGGGGAGAAGAACTGCTGGATCAGGTAGGTGTTGGCACCGTGAATCTCCACGCCGTCAAATCCCGCCTGAATGGCCCGCCGCGTGGCTGAGCCAAAGTCCGTGATTGTTTGCTCAATTTCCGCGTCCGTCAACTCTTCCGGCGTTTCCATCCCGGGACGTGGTGCGGCAACCGCACTGGCCGAAACGGTCTTTTGCCCCCGTAGAATAGCGGAGTTGGACATCCGGCCGGCACTAAAGATTTGCAGAATGGCTTTGGTCCCGTTCTGCTGAATCGTGGTTGCCAACTTGGTCAGACCAGGGATGAAACGGTCATTGTCGACGGACAATTGGCCCTCGAACCCTTTGCCACGTGCGTTGACGTAGGCGACCGGGGTGATGAACAAGCCTACACCGCCCGTATGAATGGCTGCGTAGTGTAGCTCGTCACGAGAAACTTCACCGTTTTCCAGTGCCATGCACTCAGTCATTGGGGGTAAGACGACACGGTTCTTAACCGTCACACCGGACTTCAACGTTGCTGTTTGCAAAAATCGATAATCACTCATAGGAACCCTCCTAAAAAATTGATAATCACGCTACTTGTTAACCATACCAGAATCACTTATTATTAGTAACAGATAATTTGGTCGATTTGTTCAAATTTGAACAAAAAGTGGATTTTGTTTAGGACAGGAGGCGCCGCTCATGGATATTCGACATCAACTTTTGCACGCGGTCTACACGTTGGCCCAGCGCCAAGCCATCAAGGATATTACGGTAAATGATATTTTGGCAGAAGCGACCGTGAGTCGGGGGTCGTTTTATAAATATTTTGCGGATAAATACGATGCGATTAATAGCTACTACGAGGAGACTATGGCGCAAATCTTTAAGGACTGTCAGGCTTACACCTGGGCGGGGATTTTTACCAAGACGCTACGCTACTTTGAACAGCACCCCGCTTTCTTCGTGGCGGCCTTTACGGCAACCGGACAGAATTCATTTACGGTTTTCTTTCGGCAGCATCTTATTCAAAATTTCAGTGATATCATCACCACCTATGGCAACCACACGCTGACGACCGACGAGCACAAGGCCATTCGATTCTTCGTGGATGGTTTCGTTAGTTACACGCGGCAGTGGGCATTGACGGGGATGCGTCAGCCCGCTACCGAATTAGGAAATGATTTACACGTGTTCATGCCGGCCTGTCTGTGTGGAATTCCGCTGAAGGCGCCAGCGGTGGATGCTTACTCGTAGCTGGTTAAGCTTAGCCAGTCGGGTAACAGTGATTGGGCTTCACTCCCGCCTACACATGCGTTGTAGTCTCACTCATGTGGAAAGCTAACAAAAGGGTCGCGCGTCACTCACAATTCTAGCGAGTGACGCGCGACCCTGACTTCTTAATTAATCGGTTTAGGTTAGTCCCGTGCATTCAGGACTTCTGGACCGTCTTGACGACCCACGATGACCGTGTTGACCGTGTCCAAGAACAACCCGTGTTCCACGACACCCACGATGCCGTTCAACGTGTTGGCGAGTTCGTGGGGATGGTCGATGCGACCTAAGTGCAGGTCGATGATGTAGTTCTTTGAATCGGTCAGGACATGGCTCCCGTCTTCCTTCATCCGGAAGGTTGGGTGTAAGTCCATTTTGTCCAGTTTTTCTAAGACGTGGCTAGAGCCAAATGGAATAACTTCCAAGGGGAGTGGGAACTTGCCGAGGTGATGCACCATCTTGCTTTCATCCACAATCCACATGTTCTTGGTGGAGTTGATGGCAACGATCTTTTCCCAGAGGTGAGCAGCACCGCCACCCTTGATGCCTTGGAAGTTGTCGTCGATTTCGTCGGCACCGTCAATGGTTAAATCGAGGTGGTCGACTTCGTCCAGTTGCTTGATGGTGATGCCCAGTGATTCGGCTTGCTTAGCGGAACGGTCTGAGGTCGCGACCCCCACAATGTTTAGGCCTTCATCCTTGACGCGTTTGCCTAAAGCGTCGATCATGTAGCGAACGGTCGAGCCGGTCCCAATTCCTAAAATCATGCCATCTTTAACGTACTTAACGGCTTCCTGGCCAACAAGGGCTTTTAATGCGTTTTGATCCATCTTAACTACTCCTCTTCTGTGTGTTCTAGGTGTAAAGCAACTGGTCGAACGGCCGCCGCACCACTGACAGGTAGCTGGTGGGCCACTAGTAAATCGGTCGGGTGGGTGGTGAAATAACGCTTGGCGTACGGATCCAACACTTTTAGGTGGACATTGGCGGTGGTTGCCAGTTGGGTAAAACGCTTTATCAACTGCTCAGCTAGCTCAGCCGCGGGTTGGGCGGGCCGGACGAAAATCTGTTCCAAAACCCAGGTTGACGCGTCTAATGACAAGTAGTGTAGGCTTGCGAGGAGACGCTCATCAGCCGTGATGGCCAGCTCCCCTGGACGTTCCGTAATCGTCATGATTATTTGCTCCCTTCAGGACCAGTTTCACGTCTAATTTTGGTCTATCCGGGTGGTCTTGTCAACTAATTTTCGCTGGCGATTATTTTTACTGGCTTTCTGGGGGAAAGGTCGGTACCCTAGTAACAGGTTGGTTACGACTGACTGGCTATTGTAATCCCTGTCGGGGATGGTAGAATTGGCCTTTATGGTGGTTTGTCGGAGAAAGTGATGTCGACATTACCGCGCGTGATAAAATTAAACGCTATATATTGAAAAGGAGTGTCACGATGCATCGCGGATTTGAAGTGGTCAGTAAGTATGAAAATCAAAATATTAAGGTGCCTTACCGGACAACGCAGCAGGCGGCCGGTTATGACTTTGAGTGTGCCGAGGACTTTACGTTGCCTTCGATTTGGCGGCATGACTTGTTACACGCGTTTAAACAGCTCTGGCATCGTGAACCGTTGACCACCGAAGAATTGGTGGCCGGGCAACATAACCTCAAGCCTTGGCTGGTACCCACAGGCATCAAGGCTTATATGGAGCCGGGGGAAGTCCTCCTGCTCGCGAACCGTTCAAGTAATCCGCTGAAGCACAACCTGATCTTGCCTAACGGGGTCGGCGTGATTGACGCGGACTACTACAACAATGCCAAGAATGAGGGTGAAATCTTCGTTCAACTGGTCAACGTCGGGCTTAAGGACGTCGTGATTAAGAAGGGCCAACGGATTGCGCAAGGGATTTTCATGCCCTTTCTACTGGCCGATGGCGAACGAATTCCAAGCCAACAACGGACCGGTGGATTTGGCTCCTCGGATCGCAACTAAATCTTTACATTTCGACTGATAGACTAGTGGGGAATTACCCGCTAAATATGCTAAAATAAAAGTGCTGAAAACGAACGGATAAGGGGGATGAACGTGGCTAAAACGAAAACGAAATTTGTTTGTCAGAATTGTGATTATAGCTCGCCGCGTTACCTGGGTCGCTGCCCCAACTGTGGGGAATGGAATACCATGGTTGAAGAGGTCATCACGCCGGCCGCTGCCAAGCCCCAATCGACGCGGACCACGGTGACGGGGGAACACTCCAAGCCGCAGTTGATGAATGAAATCAAGCACACCACGGAGATGCGGGTGAAGACCCAGATGCACGAGCTCAACCGGGTTCTCGGTGGTGGAATCGTGCCGGGTTCACTCATCCTGATCGGTGGGGACCCCGGTATCGGGAAGTCCACACTGCTCTTACAGGTCTCTGGTCAGCTGAGTGCGACCGGCGGCAAGGTGCTCTACGTGTCCGGGGAAGAAAGTGCCTCGCAGATTAAGATGCGTGCCGACCGGTTAGTCGTGAACAGCGACCACCTTTACCTGTATCCGGAAACGGATATGGCCAGCATCCGGGCTAACATTGAAGAAATGCAACCGGACTACGTGGTGATCGACTCCGTTCAGACCATGCAGGCACCAGGCATCGAATCGGCCATTGGGTCCGTTTCACAGATTCGGGCGGTGACCGGGGAACTCATGCAGATCGCCAAGACCAATGGTATTACCATCTTCGTGGTGGGTCACGTGACCAAAGGTGGCGCGATCGCCGGGCCAAAGATTCTGGAGCACATGGTGGATACGGTGCTGTACTTTGAAGGGGACCTCCATCACACCTACCGGATTCTCCGCGCGGTTAAGAACCGTTTCGGCTCGACCAATGAGCTGGGGATCTTCGAAATGCGCGAGGGCGGCCTCTATGAAGTCGCGAACCCCTCTGAGATTTTCCTGGAGGAACGGCTAAAGGACGCCACGGGTTCGGCCATCGTGGTGTCGATGGAAGGAACCCGGCCGATTCTGGTCGAAGTACAAGCCCTGATTTCACCGTCAGTCTTCGGTAATGCCCAACGGACCTCGAGTGGCTTGGACCGCAACCGGGTCGCCTTGTTAATGGCCGTCTTAGAGAAACGGGCTAACCTGATGCTACAGAACCAAGATGCCTTTCTCAAGGCGGCTGGTGGCGTTAAGCTGGACGAACCCGCCATCGACTTGGCCATCGCCATGAGCATCGCGTCTAGCTATCGGGATACGGCCACGGAACCCAGTGACTGCTTCGTCGGTGAAGTTGGCTTGACCGGTGAGATTCGGCGAGTGAGTCGGATTGAGTCTCGGGTCGCCGAGGCTAAGAAGCTAGGTTTCAAGCGCATCTTCGTCCCGAAGAACAACATGCAGGGGTGGAAGGCGCCGGAAGGCATTCAGGTCGTGGGGGTATCGACCCTACGACAAGCCCTCAAGTTGGCGCTGGACGTTTAAACGAAGCGTCTCCTGAAGCTATGTAGCGGCGGCTGATGGAATTGGTTACCAGCCTGCCGGAACCACTGGCAGGCGCAGACAACTTAGATTTAGTTAATGTCTTAAAAAAATTGAGTTATGCGAAGGGAGGTGAACGTATGCGTAAGAAAACAGTTATTCTTGTGATATTTGCCATTTTGGGCGGTGTCATGGGGGTCGCTTATCTTTCCCGCTTCTGGCACGTCATCGGTGTGACCAGTCCGCTCGTCAACAATATCTTAGTCAACATTTTAATTGGTGCAACTATTTTCCTTATTTTAGGATTGCTGTTCGCCGGATTGATCTTGCGGGTGGTCGGTAAGTTGGAAGCCTACCTGAACCGGCAAAATCCGATGACGATTCTCTTTGGGAGTCTAGGGGCAATCATCAGTTTGGCCTTGGCCCTTCTGATTTCGTCGTTTCTCTTCCGCGTGCCGTCGTTTTTCATCAGTACGGTGATTCCCTGGGTCTTGATGTTGCTGTTTGGCTATCTGGGCTTTCGAATCGGGACACGGCTGAGTAAGATTCGGGTCGACGAATGGCGGAAGCTGTTCCAGTCTCGAAACAAGAAGGCCAGTGAAGAGGAATCCAGGAAGGTGTTGGATAAGCCGGCTGAACCGAACTTTCATCACTACAAGATTTTGGACACCAACATTTTAATTGATGGTCGAATCTATGATCTGGCGAAGACCGGTTTCCTGGAAGGCACATTACTAGTTCCGAATTTCGTGTTGTATGAGCTACAGTACATCGCGGATTCCAGCGATTCGATCAAACGGGTTCGGGGTCGCCGCGGCCTGGATATTTTGAACAAGCTACAAAACGAAAATATCATGCCGATTGAAATGTACGAGGGTGACTTCGAGGATATTCCGGAAGTCGACAGCAAGTTGATTCGGCTGGCCAAGGAAAATGGCGGCGTGATCGTCACCAACGATTACAATCTGAACAAGGTCATCCAGTTCCAAAATGTGCAGGTACTCAACATCAATTCTCTGGCTAACGCCTTGAAGCCGCGTGTGATTCCTGGCGAAAACCTCCACGTCATGGTGGTTAAGAACGGGACCGAACGGCAGCAGGGGGTGGCTTATCTGGACGATGGCACGATGGTCGTGGTCGAAGACGGCAAGTATTTCATCAACAAGCAGCTGGACGTCGTCGTCACGAGTGCCATTCAGACCGATGCCGGGCGGATGATCTTCGCCAAGCCGATCCATTCCAGCAAGAACATCGAAGAAGACGCGCACAAGAAGTCACCGAACAAGACGAAACGCTCACGGTAATCGGGCGAGTTTTCGCGAATTTTGGAGAGATTAGGGGTCACGCCTTTATTTTTCCGGATGAGCATTGTACACTAAGAACAATGTGTCATGTCACAGATGGCAGTGAACACCTAAATAACGCAATAAAATGGAGAAAGAGGCGCAAACGTTTTGGCTAAAAATTCAATTCGGGTTCGGTACGCACCGAGTCCTACCGGTCATTTGCACATTGGTAATGCCCGGACAGCGATTTTTAATTACTTATTTGCCCGGCACAACAAGGGTAAGTTCATCATCAGAATCGAAGATACCGATACTAAGCGGAACATCGCGGATGGTGAAAGAAGCCAACTAGAAAACCTGAAGTGGTTGGGTTTGGACTGGGATGAAGGTCCCGATGTCGGTGGCGATTACGGTCCTTACCGTCAATCAGAACGGCGTGATATTTACACGCCACTGATCCAACAATTACTGGATGAAGGCAAGGCTTACGAATCTTACCGGACGGAAGAAGAATTACAAGCCGACCGTGAGGCTCAAAAAGCGAACAACGAGATGCCGCACTATGAATACGAATATGCTGGGATGTCTGACGAAGAACGACAAGCTGCCATTGATGCCGCTAAGGCTAAGGGCTTGAAGCCAGTTATTCGTTTCCGCGTTCCTAAGGACAAGGTCTACGCCTGGGATGATATGGTTAAGGGCAACGTGTCCTTTAACTCCGATACCATCGGTGGGGACTTTGTTATTGCCAAGCGCGATGGCATGCCAACTTACAACTTTGCCGTAGTCGTGGATGACCACAAGATGGCGATCAGTCACGTCTTCCGTGGTGATGACCACGTGGCCAACACGCCTAAGCAATTGATGATCTATGAAGCCTTTGGCTGGGAAGCGCCTAAGTTCGGCCACATGAGCCTGATCATCAGTAAGGATACCGGTAAGAAGTTGTCCAAGCGTGACGAATCTGTTCTACAATTCATCGAACAGTACCGCGATTTGGGTTACCTGCCAGAAGCCATGTTCAACTTCATTCTGTTGTTGGGCTGGTCACCAGTGGGCGAAGACGAAATCTTTACGCGTAAGCAATTCATCAAGATGTACGATGAAACACGTTTGAGCAAGTCACCCGCTACCTTTGACGGCGACAAGCTGGAATGGATCAACAACCGCTACGTTAAGGATGCCGATGACAGCACCATCATGGACCTGGCCTTGAAGCAACTGATCAAGGCGGGCAACGTACCAGCTAACCCAGACACCAGCACCATCGAGTGGTCACGTCAATTGATCAACCTATACAAGCGGCAAATGAGCTACATGGCCCAGATCAATGATATGGCTTCCGTCTTCTTTGAAGAACCCGAACAAGTGACGGGCGATGCTTTGGAAGAAATCAGCAACGACACGGCACCGGTTGTCTTGAAGGCCTTCGCCGAAGAGATTGAAAAGCTCGACCTGTTTGATTCCGTTGAAATCTTCCACGTTATCAAGCGCGTTCAAGCCAAGACCGGGATCAAGGGTCGTCAATTATGGATGCCAATCCGAATTGCCGTGACCCACGAAATGCACGGTCCAGAATTACCTGAATCAATTGAATTAGTCGGTCGCAAGACGGCCTTACAACACATTCACCAAACCTTAGCGCAACTCGAAGGCTAACAATTTGGTAAAGAAGCCGGATGAGGGGCATTTCGCCACCCATTCGGCTTTTTGTGAACCGGCCCGGTATGCTACAATGGAGCTAACTCATTCGATGACCGGGAGAATAGCTTAGTGAGTTTGAAACCAAACTTCCTAGCTTCTTGCGCGCCGGCTTTAAAGCGCCGAGACGGGTGCCAGGAGCAGTCGGTTAGTCAGCCGTCATGTGCGCTGACTAATCGCCGTTTGGCCCATACGCCTTCCGATGTTCGAAACGACGAAAATTATAAATAAGTTACGCGAAAGGAGTCTCGCGATGCTCAAAGTATTTAATACCATGACCCGCCAGAAGGAAACGTTCGAACCAATCACTCCCGGAGTGGTCAACATGTACGTCTGTGGCCCCACTGTTTATAACTATATCCATATTGGGAATGCGCGGAGTGCCATTGCCTTCGATACGATCCGGCGGTACTTCGAATACCGAGGCTATCAAGTCAAGTATATTTCGAACTTTACCGATGTTGACGATAAGATGATTAAGCAAGCTAAAAAATTAGGGATTACCGTACCTGAATTGGGTGATCGGTTCATCAAGGCCTTCAAAGAAGATACGGCGGCTTTGAACATTGAGCCGGCCACGGCCAATCCCCGGGCGACGGAACACATTCCCGAAATCATTGCGTTCGTGCAGGACCTGATTGACAAGGGGTACGCCTACCCGGTGGACGGGGATGTCTATTACCGTGCCCATAAGTTCGCCCGTTACGGGGAGCTTTCCCACCAGAATTTGGATGAGTTGGAAGAGGGCGCCTCTCAGCACACCAACGACGAGGAGACCGCCCGGAAGGAAGATCCCGTGGACTTTGCGTTGTGGAAGGGTGCTAAGCCAGGGGAAATCTCCTGGCCATCGCCGTGGGGTGCCGGTCGGCCGGGCTGGCACATCGAATGCTCGGTCATGTCGACACACTATCTAGGGGATACCTTTGATATTCACGGTGGTGGTGAGGACCTGACCTTTCCGCACCATGAAAATGAAATCGCCCAGAGTGAAGCCAAGACGGGCAAGACGTTTGTCCACTACTGGCTCCACAACGGGTTCGTCACGGTCGGCGATGAGAATGAAAAGATGAGTAAGTCGCTGGGCAACTTCGTGACGGTACACGACATCTTAAAGACGGTCGATCCCCAGACGTTGCGGTTCTTTATGGCCACCACGCAGTACCGGCGGCCCATTCAATACAGCCAGCGCAACTTGGACACAGCGGCCCGCAACTTGGAGCGGCTCCAGACGGCGTACAACAACATGGGCTATCGCCTGAAAGATGCTGAAGACGGCAACGATCCGAAGGTGGAACAAGAAACCCGCCAGATTATTGCGGACTACAACGATGCCATGGATGATGATTTTAACGTCCAAAATGGGGTCGCCGAGGTCCATGATCTGGCCCGGTTGGGGAACGTTTACGCCGAACGGCCCGTGGTCTTTAGCGGGACGCTCAAGTTCATTCGCCAAACGCTGGCAGACTTGTTGAGCGTATTTGGCGTCAAGCTGGCCGAAGCCGCTACGCTGGATGATGACCGGATTCAAGCACTGATTGACGAACGGTTGGCTGCGCGGAAAAACCGGAACTTTGAACGTAGCGATGAAATTCGAGAACAATTGAAGAACCAAGGTATTATCTTGGAAGACACGCCCCAAGGGACGCGATGGAGAAAGGGAAATTAATGACTGAACACACAGAACAAGTCGATTTTCGACAACTAAACGGCGTGGCCTTAGCCTACATGGGCGATGCGGCCTACGAAGTAATTATTCGTCAACACCTGATTGCGGAGGGCTTAGCCAAGCCTAACCATTTACAAAAGAAGGCCACCCATTACGTCTCAGCCAAGGCGCAAGCCGCACTGATTGACTTGATGGAGACCGATGGCATCTTGAGTGACGAAGAGTGGACGATGTTTAAGCGCGGGCGTAATGCCAAGAGCTATACCCATGCGAAGAATACCGACGTGGTCACCTACCGGATTTCCACCGGGTTTGAGGCCTTGATGGGCTATCTGGCCCTCAGTGGTCGGCAGGATCGGGTCGATGAATTGGGTAAATGGTGCATTGAACAAGTGGAAGCGGGGCGGACTGAAAAATGAGACCAGAATCAGATAACGACGTAGCGAATGATTTCGTGATTGGCCGGCATCCAGCCGTTGCGGCACTGCGGAGTCAACAGACAATTAACAAGGTTTTCCTGCAGAGTGGCTTGAAGGCTGAGGCCATTGACGAGATTCGCCAATTGGCTAAGAAGCGGCACTTGGTGATCTCCGAGGTTCCTAAGCAAAAATTGGACCAGCTGACGGATCACCAGAACCACCAAGGGGTTGCGCTCGGCGTGGCCGCCTTTGAATACGCCAGCATCGACGACCTGTTCGCTAAGGCCGAAGCCGCCGGTGAAGCACCATTCTTCCTGATCCTAGACGGCGTCGAAGATCCCCACAACTTGGGGTCAATTCTGCGGACGGCTGATGCCAGTGGTGTTCATGGGGTGATTATCCCCAAACGCCGGGCAGTTGGCTTGACGTCGACAGTGGCCAAGACCTCAACCGGAGCGATTGAAACGGTGCCGGTCGCACGGGTTACCAATCTGGTCAATACGGTCCATGACTTAAAGGACCGCGGTATGTGGATCTTCGGTACCGATATGGAAGGAACCGACTACCGTGATTGGAATGCCAAGGGCGCCGTGGGCCTGATTATCGGCAACGAAGGCAAGGGCATTTCGCGCCTGCTGAAGGAAACCGTGGATGAAATGCTCACGATTCCAATGGTCGGGTCCGTCCAAAGCCTGAACGCCAGTGTGGCGGCCGGCCTCTTGATGTACCAAGGCTTTAGTTCACGGCATCCGGTCCAACACTGAAATGAAGGGATGAGCGCGGGAAGATGAAGGAAGATATTCTGATTGTCGACGCCTATAATATGATCGGCAACTGGCCCAAGCTCAACCGACTCAAGCTCAATGATCGGTTACCGGAGGCCAGAGACCTGCTACTGACCATGTTGGCGAATTATAAAAAATTACGAGATACCTCGATTACCGTCGTCTTTGATGCGATGTACGTCCCGGGAATCTCGAAGAGTTACAAGCAGTTTGATTTGGAGGTAGTCTGGACGAACCGCGACGAGACGGCCGATAGTTATATCGAACGCATTGCCAAGGAGCGCCAGACCCGTTTCACCCAGGTCACCGTGGCCACGAGTGACCAGGCCGAGCAGTGGACCATCTTCTCTGAAGGGGCCCTGCGGATTCCGGCGGGCGAACTGCTACGAGACATCGAACGGGCGCAGAACGAAGTGAAACAAACGGCCCGTGAGTTTGCGGACAAGGGGCTGGTCCGCAAGTCACCGTGGAATGACCAGCAACTCTTCAAATTGGAGAAGCTGCGCGACCAGATGATGGCCCGGCCAGAGCGGCGAGATAAGCCTAAACGCAAGTAATTAAATGAACCGATGAAGTCTGGGAGAACGTGCCCAGGCTTTTTTACTGTCGTGCGTTCAATGGTTTTCAACCATCGTAACCGGAATCTCTAGCAGCCGTGGGTGATGTTGATGACCAGCTCGCCAAATTATTTAGAAATGAAAGCGAATTTAAACGTTCGTTCGCTCGGCGGCCGGCGGAATTTTCCGTAGACTTGGGCATACACCTAAAGGAGGTTTTCCCATTGACCGAACAAACTGATGAACAATTACTTGCCCAGATTCGTGAGTCCCAAGACTCGCCGGCGCTACGGGTGTTATTCGAACGCTATCGGCCCGTCCTTTACAAGCTCCAGAGTCACTATTTTATTCCGGGGTATGACCGCGACGACTGGGATCAGGAAGCCTTGTTGGTCTTTTGCCGCGTGGTCCAGCGCTTCGAGGTGAGTCGGGGCAAGAGCTTTGGCGGTTTCTACCGCCAGGCACTGCGATTCCGGGTGTATGATCTGATTCGGCGGAGTCAAACCAAGAAACGCCTAGAGGGCCAGCGAGCGGTGTCACTGGAGGCCAACCGGACGTACGTGAGTGAGACGGTGGGCGATTCGCGGTGGCATTTAAGAGAAGCTTTAGAAGTTCAGGAGGCGGTTGCGACGCTGCCCAGACGACTGTCGCCAGTGGAACACGCGGTCTTTGGCGACCTCTTACGGGGGCATTCCTTGCAGCACATCAGCCACGGTCGGCAGTTGACGATGCCCCAAGTGACCGGTACGGTTCACCGCAGTCGCGTGAAGCTACGTGAACTCCTTGCTGAGTGATTGACTGATGGGGAAGACAATGGTAAACTACTCCAGTATGAGTTGAACATGATTTGATCAAAGGTGGTGGCAAGATGGCTCAAAGGAAAATTGCTCTGGCCTGTTCAGTATGCGGGTCGCGGAACTACACCATCACAGCAAGTGCGACCCGCACCAAGCGACTAGAGGTTATGAAGTTTTGTAAGCATTGCGGTAAGCACACGTTACACCGTGAAACCCGTTAATTAAAATCGTCACGACCAAACACTACAATTAATTTAGGAGGCAACACCATGCGTTTATTCCGTTTCTTTAAGGCGGTCGGACAGGAAATGAAACAAGTTTCTTGGCCTGGTCCTAAGCAAACGCGGCACGATACTGGTACCGTCATTGGCATCTCGATTCTCTTCGCAATCTTCTTTGCGGTCGTTGACTGGGTTGTCCAGTACGGCTTAAAGTTCATCGCCTAGGTGAATTGTCAGTGGTCAAACACGGCTAAATATGGTATATTAAGAGTCAACGGGAACTTCGTGTATTGCGAAGTTTTTTTATTTTGGACGAAAAAGTCAATCAGTAAAAGGAGTGCAACACATGGTTGAGTCAGCTGAAAAGCAATGGTACGTGCTTCACACGTACGCCGGTTACGAAAATAAGGTTATGGCAAACTTGGAATCTCGTGCCGAATCAATGGGGATGCAAGACAACATTTTCCGCGTTGTCGTGCCCGAAGAAGAGGAACACGAAGTCAAGAATGGTAAGGATAAGGTCACGATGGAAAAGACCTTCCCTGGCTATGTCTTGGTTGAAATGGTCATGAGTGACCAAGCTTGGTATATCGTGCGGAACACGCCTGGGGTAACCGGGTTCTTGGGTTCTCACGGGCAAGGGAGTAAGCCAACGCCTCTGCTGCCAGACGAAGTGGAACGGATCTTACGACGTGTCGGAATTTCTGCCCGGCACGCTGACCTGGACGTTGCGCCTGGCGATTCCGTAACTATTGTAGACGGTGCCTTCAGTGGGTTAGTCGGTAAGATTACGGAAGTCGACAATGAAAAGATGAAGTTGAAGGTTAACATCGACATGTTCGGTCGGGAAACCAGCACCGAACTTAACTTCGACCAAGTCGATCCCATCCTGGGCTAAACCGCTAATCGGCGATTTTCAGAAAAGAACTTGTTGCAGTTAGTAAAGTGTGGTATGATTCTCAGGTATGCGTGACGCATATTTTTCAAAGTGGGAGGGGCAAACTAACAGCCCCACTTACCACACACGGACTCAAGGAGGTATTGTCTCGTGGCTAAAAAAGTAGCTAATGTCGTTAAATTACAAATTCCTGCGGGTAAAGCAACCCCAGCTCCCCCAGTTGGACCAGCTTTAGGTCAAGCAGGTATCAACATCATGGGCTTCACTAAGGAATTCAACGCTCGTACCGCTGACCAAGCTGGTATGATCATTCCTGTTGTGATCAGTGTCTATGAAGATCGTTCCTTTGATTTCATCACCAAGACCCCTCCAGCAGCTGTACTGTTGAAGAAGGCTGCTGGTGTTGAAAGTGGTTCCGGCGAACCTAACACGAAGAAGGTTGCTACTGTAACCAAGGATCAAGTTAAGCAAATCGCTGAAACTAAAATGCAAGATCTAAACGCAGCTGACGTTGAAGCAGCTATGCGCATGATTGAAGGTACTGCCCGGAGCATGGGCTTCACGGTCGAAGGTTAAGCTCAGTTTTCGGATAGTCGGACACTTCACGAAAATGAAATGTGTCAAGTGGGAGGTTTATCCGTTACAACCACATTTGCAAGGAGGAATACACAAAAATGGCTCACAAACGAGGTAAAAAGTATCAAGACGCTGCCAAAATGGTCGAGGCTGACAAGGTCTACACTATGGGCGACGCCGTTGATTTAGTTAAGAAGATGGATTTCGCTAAGTTCGATGCAACGGTAGAAGTTGCTTTCAAGCTTAACGTTGATACGAAGCAAGCGGACCAACAACTCCGTGGCGCATTGGTATTACCAAATGGTACCGGTAAGGAAACCACGGTAATCGTATTCGCTAAGGGTGACCAAGCTAAGGCTGCAGAAGCAGCTGGTGCCGACGTCGTTGGTGAACAAGACTTAGTAGAACGTATCCAAGACGGCTGGTTAGACTTTGACGTTGCCATTGCAACGCCAGACATGATGGCCCAAGTTGGTCGTTTAGGTCGGGTCTTAGGTCCTAAGGGCTTAATGCCTAACCCTAAGACGGGTACGGTTACGATGAACGTCGAAAAGGCCGTTTCCGATGCTAAGAACGGGCAAGTTACTTACCGGACTGACCGGGATGGTAACGTTGCTGTTCCATTTGGTAAGGTTTCCTTTGATGCTGACAAGCTTGCCGGCAACTTGAAGACCATTGCTGAAACGATTGTTCGCATTCGTCCAGCCGCTGTACGTGGTACTTACGTACAACACGTTTCAATTTCTTCAACGTTCGGCCCTAGTGTCGACGTTGACTTGGCTTCCTTATTAGCCTAAGTTAAAACGTGAATTAAAAAAATCCCTAACAATGCATTGACAGCGATGTTGAAGTATTGTATGCTATTGAAGTTGTATTTAATAGATCTACCTAAGACTCAGGTGGCCGAATGGTCTTAATTTCCTGCCGAGGCAGAAGTTTACTTAAACTTTTGACTCCTTATGTCTTGGTGGCATAGGGATTTTTTTATCCCACCAAACTACTCCGGGAGGTGAACAATTTGAGTGAACAAGCTATTGCCATTAAAGCAAAAAAAGTTGATGAGGTTGTTGAAAAATTCAACAACGCCGTTAGCGCAATCGTCGTTGACTACCGTGGTTTAACTGTTGAAGAAGCAACTGACTTACGGAAGCAATTACGTGATGCTGGCGTTCAAATGAGCGTCATCAAGAACAAGATCTTGGTTCGGGCAGCTGAAAAGGCTGGCTACGAAGGTTTAAACGAACTCTTCGCTGGTCCTACTGCTGTGGCTTTCTCTAACGAGGATGCCATTGCCCCAGCTAAGGTTTTGAAGAAATTTGCAGATAGCGTTGATGACCTTGAAATCAAGGGTGGTTTCATCGAAGACAAGATCGTCTCCGTTGACGAAATCAACACTTACGCAAGCTTGCCTAGTCGTGAAGACTTGCTTTCTATGCTGGCTAATGTCTTACAAGCACCAGTACGGAACGTGGCCTACGCTGTTAAGGCGATTGCTGAAAAGGGTGACGAAGGCGACGCAGCCTAAGTCCCTGCTTCAGTTTGAAACATAAAAAATTAAACCCAATTATTGGAGGAAAATAACATGGCTTTTGATAAAGATGCTATCATCGCTTCTCTTAAAGAAGCATCAATTACTGACCTTAACGACTTAGTTAAGGGTATCGAAGACGAATTCGGCGTTTCTGCTGCTGCCCCAGTTGCTGCAGCCGGTGCTGCTGGTGGCGACGCTGCTGCCAAGGATTCATTCGACGTTGAATTAACTGAATCTGGTGACGCCAAGGTTAAGGCCATCAAGGCTGTCCGTGAAATCACTGGTTTAGGCTTGAAGGACGCTAAGGGTCTTGTTGACAACGTACCATCTGTCATCAAGGAAGGCCTTTCAGAAGACGAAGCCAACGAAATCAAGGAAAAGCTTGAAGCCGTTGGTGGTGTGGTTACGCTTAAGTAGTCACCTTCAACTTATAAAAACGAATCGCTGCCTTCGGGTGGCGATTTTTTTGTTTACCTCGAATTATTAATCCGAGTGCGACATTTAAAGTCTAAAATAGAGAGCTAGACTGATTAGTGGGTGAGCAGGATGCTGGCACCTAGATAACTTTCAGTTCGGCGATGTTTAAAACGTAGGTCTCGATGATGGTGCTTACTTTTCAATTTGAAGTTTGGATTAAACGAGCCGTTCATTTTCGTTTATTGAGAGTTTTATTTAACTACTTTCTAGATAGCCGAAAACCATTAAGATAGTCTTAACTTTAAATGGTATAATTAGTCCTATCTTCAAGTTACGGGGATACATATTTTCGGGGAAAAAGGGGATATAGTTATGCATAAGGTGATGCGCCAAGTTTGGTTCTGGGGTGGATTTTTCCTGGGACTATACGTACTCTTGGTAATTTCCAGCGTGCCGATGTTGGGGGTTATTCGGTGGTCAGGGGTCCACGGAATAGCCAATAACGTGGGGATTCGTGTTCTGGGTACGCTGATGTTAATGGTAATCAGTGCCTTAGTGGTCTGGTGGATTTACCGGTACCACACGGATCTGTGGCTGCGCCAGGTCATGACCAAGCAGCACGTGGGGTGGTCACTCGTGGCCGCAGCTCTCGGTGCTCTTGGGTTGATCGGCGTTGCCCTGACCGTGGGCCTGTCAACGAGCGCGGACCTGCCGCCATTGCTGCCAGGCGTCCTCGTCCGGCTGGTGGTGGGGGCGTTTACGGTCTTTATATTTTCCCTACTCTCCGTGTGGGTGTTGCAGGGCATGCTTCAGGAGCGGCTGAACCGCCTGCCGGATTTTCCCAAGTGGGCAGCCGTACTGTTGCCAGTGATCTGTGAGGTCTTGGTCGCGTGGGGGACACTTAGTGACAATCTCTCCTCGCTGATTGTCAGCGTCGTGGCGGCGGGGATCTACCAAGCCACGCGCGACTGGCAGTGTTCCTGGCTGGCTATGGCGATTCTAACTGCCGTCAGTCTGGGCCTCTCAGCGTTGGGTATGGGTTAAACGAAGACGGCTCAAATCGGATTTGGAGGCAAAATTTTCCAAACGCTTGTATTTCAAATTTAGATGGCTGAGACGTGCGTCAAAGGGCAGTCGGTGAGCCTTAATCCTCACCGGCTAATTGCCTTTTGGCGCATTCTCTTTTGGTGCCGAAACGGATATACGAAAAAAGTATGGGGCTGACGGGCGGGAGACAAAAGTCAATACGCCAGGTTTTAGAGGACTTTTACTTACTTTTAGTTATCAAATGATTGACCAATTCTTATTGTGTTTAGTTAACCCCCGTGGTAAGCTGGGCTTCGTCAATAACGCATTAGGAGGAAGCAATCATGTCTGTAAAAATTGGCGTCATTCTTGGTAGTACCCGAACCCAGTCACTGGGTGAAAAGCTCTTCAAGTATCTGCAGCAGTCCCTACCTACAGCCGATGTAGATGTAACGTGGATCGATCTGAAAGACTATCCACTACCGTTATATGACCACGCGGAAACGCCGCTGTCGGAGCCGATTCAGCACCTAGCGTCGGTGGAAAAACGGTGGCTGGAGGTTCTCGACCAACAGGATGGTTACGTCATCTTAAGTCCGGAATACGATCATGCCATCCCCGGTAGTCTAAAGAATGCCTTGGACTTTGTCGGACCGGAGACGGATCACAAGCCCGTCCAGATCGTTACGTACTCCAAGTATAGCGACGGTGGAATGCTGGCGGCCGCCTCGTTCGTTGAGATTTTACAAATGTTGAAGATGCTGGTGCTCCCCACGCCAGTCCTCTTGTGGAACGCTGAACCGAATTTTACAGCCGACGGGGAACTGGTCGCAACGGCGCCGAACAGCGAACACTTCGCGCAACGGTTGGCGGCGGCCTTCGCGGAGTTGGTGCACTACGCCACGGTAATGAAAGAGCATCCATTTAAAGCTTAATTCAGAGAAAGCTGACGTATGATGGCGTCGGCTTTTTTAGTGCCCGGCTGAATCTCTTGCAAAAGGGTGAAGTTTTTGGCGAAGGGATAGGCAGGAAAGGCAGACTGGGCGTAAACTAAGGCGTAATGAAGGGCGTCCGAACAGCGCTCATCCTTAGGGGAGGTTCTAGCATGAACGAGATGATTTTAGTGGTGGAGGACGACGCAGCATTGTTGGCCTCAGTCACCATGGAGCTACAGTTTGAAGGATACACGGTGCTCAATGCCCAGGATGGTCGCCAGGCCTTGGCTATTTATGAAAACAATCGCGGTCAGCTCGATTTGATTATTTTGGATTGGATGTTACCGGAGCTGGATGGCTTAGGCGTATTGCGGCGGATTCGGCGGAGCGACGATTTACCGGTGATTATGATGACGGCACGTGACTACGTGAGTGATAAGGTCACCGGGCTGGATATGGGCGCCGACGACTACATCACCAAACCATTTGACCTCGAAGAATTGTTGGCGCGGATTCGCGTCGTCTTACGTCATCGTCAGACACAGGCTACCACAGCCGAACAGTTTCGAGTCGGTCAGCTCATGGTGGACGCGCGGAGTCGGCAGGTGAGAAATGCCGGCGAGTTGATTCAACTGACGCAACGCGAATATGACTTACTACTCTGCCTGATGAAGAACGCTGGCCAAACGCTCTCACGCGATGACTTACTTGACCAGGTGTGGGGCGTGGACTTCGACGGTCAACCCAACATCGTTGACGTGTATATTCGCTATCTCCGGCATAAACTCAGTGCGGCTCACGTTGCCGATCTGATTCATACGGTTCGGGGCGTCGGGTACCTGTTGTCCGCGGAATATGTGGGGTGAGCGAATGCCTAAGAAGCCACAGACCACGGCCCGTGAGATTCGGACGCGGTTCATCGGTATGCTCGTTCTCGCCACGCTGGTGATGGGGACGGCCATCATTGGGGTGGTGGGCTACCAGCAAGTCCGTCAGACCCGCAATTCGGCGACGCGTCTGATGACGGGGCTGAGGCATTCCGTCATCGACAGGCAGCCAGATTGGCATTGGTGGCGTCGTTACAGTTCGATTAATACCATTGACACCTACGTCCGGGTGACCAATCGTGGCGAGACCACGAAGCATTACTATTCACCGTTTACGCGGGAATTTCTCTCGTACGATCGCTACCGCGTTCTCGGTACGCAGGCGTTGAACTATACGCCGGACTTTGGGTTTACCTACTATCGGCAGACTCAGTATCACGGGAACCATTTGGAAATCTGGCTCAATCTCACGCCAATCCTGGACACGCTGGTCTCGGTGATTCTGGTGGTGCTGGCGGTGATGGTCGCCACAATTCTTTTGGGCAGTGCCTACGTGCGGGTGATGGCCCGCAAGATTACCCAGCCATTGGCCAGTCTCAACACTGCGGCTCGGGTGCAGGCTGGACAACATGAAAAAAAGATCGCGCTTCCCGTTCCAGTCCAACCGGTGGAGGTTCACGAATTGGCGGCGAGCTTTAACGACCTCCTACAAACGGTCAACGATCACGCGGTGCAGGAGCGCCAGTTCACGGCCAACGCCGCCCATGAGCTGCGCACGCCCATCGCGGCCATTTTGACCCACGTTCAGCTACTGAAGCGTCGGGCCGCCGCGCACCCAGAGATTGTGCCGCAATCCATCGACTATATTGGGGAGGAGTCGGTTCGGATGAAACGATTGGTGGATAGCCTCTTAACCCTCTCACGTGCTGACCGTGCCGTTTTAACCCGCGCGCCGACCGACTTAAACGGCATCGCTCAAAACGTGGTGACACGGGAATCTGAGCTGATTTCTCAGCCGTTGAGAGTTCAGACGACGGCACCGGTTGTGGCGTATGTGGCCGGCGACAGCGTCGAGCAAATCTTAACGGCCCTCATCGACAATGCGGCAAAGTATTCACCAGCCACGGCGCCTATCACGGTGACCGTCCGCACCACAGCGGCCGGGCCACAGCTCGTGGTGGCCGACCAAGGGGGTGGGGATCAGCGCGGCACAAAAGACCCACGTCTTTGAGCGCTTCTACCGTGTCGATCCGGCGCGGAATCCCGAGGTGGCTGGTACGGGACTAGGATTGGCGATTGTGGCGCAACTGGTGCAGGTCAACCACGGCACCATCACGATTGCCGATAACCAGCCGCGGGGCAGTCAGTTCATCCTGACTTTTCCGCAGTCGCCAGTAAAATCTGAGAAACTCTCAGAATAAATTCTTTTTAACGTCGTTTTTTTCAGGGAATTCAACGACTATGATTAAGACATTCAGTTGCCAGTGGTTGTCAGGGACACCAGGTGAGGCTAACTGATAGGGGCTGATCGGCGGCGGTATCGTTGGAGGCAAATGGGATAAACCAGCGACGCCGTGGTGCGATCGATTAGAGGAATTGAGATGAGTGATGGTCAAGGGCCAAGGGAGAAATTGTAAACACAGTTAAGCAATTAAGGGGAATGAAGACCGTGCGTGGGGGCGCCGGTCTTTTTTAGTAAGTCAGCTGACTTAACGGCTCGTTGGCCCTCTACCTTGATTGTGTTTCGGCCGGGCCATTGCGATAATGGAGAACTACGGGGGGACTTATTATGGGGAAAAGACTATGGGTGAACATTCAAAAACACATGACCTTAATCAAGGGGCTCTTTATGTTTTCCGTCCTGCTCTTTATCATTCGCGAGGTCGGTCGAGTCGCCCACGAGATTAGTGGTCAGCAGGTGCGAACGGTGCTGGCGTCGATGAGTTGGGGAACGTTTGGGCTCCTGTTAATCGGTGGCTTTGTGGCGGTCTTGCCGATGTTAATCTACGATTTTACCATCGTCGAATTTCTACCGGGTAAATTTTCATTGGGCTACATTGTTCGCAGTGGCTGGGTGACCAATACCTTCACCAATCTCATGGGGATGGGGGGGCTGCTGGGCGCCAGTCTGCGCGCCAATTTTTACTCGCGGTCGGCCACCAAGAAGCAGGTGGTCTACGCCATCTCTAAGATTGCGCTGTTCCTGTTGGCCGGGCTATCGTTGTCCTGTTGGGTGGCGCTACTCCTACTCTTTGGCTTCAACATTGGTCAGCCGTATCAGGGTTACTGGATGTGGCTGCTAGGCGGCGGCCTGTACTTTCCCGGACTCTTTCTCTTCACCCGTTTCAATGACAGCGCGTTCTTCAAGGACCTAACTTGGACGCGTGAACTGCGGCTCATCGCGGGGTCTACGTTGGAATGGGGGAGCTGCGCATTGTTCTTTCTCCTGATTGGCTGGGCGCTGCGCCTGCCGTTAAATCTGGCCGCAGTCTTTCCGATGTTTGTCGTGGCCTCGGTTGCCGGCGTTGTCTCCATGATCCCGGGTGGTCTAGGTAGCTTTGACGTCTTCATGATTCTGGGCTTGGGGATGCTGGGGGTCAGCCGCGCTGATGCGGCCGGCTGGCTTCTCCTGTATCGGTTGTTCTACTACCTCTTCCCGTTTGGTGTGGGGGTCGGCCTCTTCTTCCACGATGCCGGGCGGCGGATTAATCAGTTCTTAAATGGTTTGCCGGTCGCGGCTCTGCGTCGGGGAGCCCACCTCTTCGTGACGACCTTCATGTACTTCTCCGGGGTTATGATGCTCCTGTACGCCACGATTCCTGACGTCGTGTTGACGAATCATCTGTACATTCGGCTGGTACCGTACATGTTTTACTTCCTCGATCAGGTCTCCAACATCATCGTGGCCTTCCTCTTGATTGGTCTGGCCCGGGGCATTGGCGCGCGGGTAAAACGGGCGTTTTGGCCGACACTGATCGTACTGGCAATTGCCATCGGCAACACGCTGTGGCGCGAAAACTTTCCGGGTGGCTTGGCGGTGCTTTTGGGGCTGGTCCTGGCCTGCTTGCTGTTTGCCCGGCCGGAACTCTACCGGGAAAGTTTTCACTACTCCTGGGGTGGCCTATTAATCGACGGCAGTATCTACGTCGGAACGTTTCTGCTCTATACGGTATTGGGTCTCGCCATGTTTCACGGCAACCATCGGCCATGGTTCCCGCAGAGCTGGTCGTTACCGTCGACGCAGGTCTGGCTCAATGGCTTGGGCGGCCTATTGGTGGCGCTGTTGATCTTATTAGGTATTTACCGTTACCTGGCCCGTTCTCGGCAGGCGTGGCTACACCAACCGTTCGATGCGGAACGGGTACGGGCCTTGATTCGCCAGTTTGGTGGCAACGAGGTCAGTCACCTCGCATTCTTGCGGGATAAGCGGCTGTACTTTTACCAAAAGGATGGCGTGGACCAACTGCTGATTTTATTTCAACAGCGCGCCGACAAGCTCCTGGTCATGGGCGAACCCATTGGAAATCAGGCAGAATTGGCCCCGGCCTTACAGCAGTTCATGCACGATGCCGATCGCGAGGGACTGCGGCCGGTCTTCTATGAAATCAGCGAGTCGTTGACGCTCCGGCTTCACGAGATGGGCTTTGACTTTATCAAGGTTGGCGAGGAGGGCCACGTGGATCTGACGACCTTCAGCCTCGCCGGTCGGGCCCACAAGGGAGAGCGCGCTCTGGTCAACAAGTTCCGGCGCGAGGGCTACACCTGTGAAATTCAACAGCCACCGCTGAGCGAGGAGACCTTCGCAGCGCTACAGACCATCTCACAGTCGTGGCTGGGTGATCAGACGGAGAAGGGCTTTTCTATGGGTTTCTTCGACCGAACGTACTTGGATGAGGCCCCGGTGGCCGTCATGAAAGACGCGGCCGGAAAGATCGTGGCCTTTGCCAATCTGATGCCGACCGGTGACCGTAAGATGACCTCGATTGACTTGATGCGGGAAAGTCACGACGCGCCCTCGGGCATCATGGATGGGCTATTCGTCTACCTCTTTGACCTGTGCCGCGAGCAGGGCTACACAGCGTTTAATCTGGGGATGGCCCCCCTGGCCAACGTGGGCGTCTCCAACTTCAGTTTCATCGAAGAACGTGCGGCTCATCTGATCTATCAGTACGGGTCCAGTGTCTACAGCTTCCAGGGATTGCGGGCGTACAAGGAGAAGTACGTGACCACTTGGCAGCCGAAATACTTGGCTTACCGGCGGCGGGCGTCGTTAATCTTCACCATGCTCCAGCTGATGTTAGTCATCAACCGGCCGGCCACGGGACCCAAGACGCGGTTGGTGCCCCGCTGGCTGGATCGTTGGCTGACCGACGAAATCAACTGGCAAAATCACCGGTAACTAAGTTGTTGGTAACAAAACGTGGGGCTGGCCTGTTCATTGGCGAAAGCCGGTCCCCACAGCAGGCGAAATTGCTGGCAGCCGCAGGCAACTGATTTTCACTAATTAAATGGAAGACGGATGCCTGACGCCATGTCGCTAAAAGCAAAGTAAAATAAAAAGAACGGGCTGGGGTGCCCGTTCTTGGAAGCATTAGTTGGTGTACTTGTAAGGAAGCTGGTGGTGGAAGTTTGCGAAGCCGGCGAAGATCTCGTCGATCGAAGCGGCGTCAATGAAGAGGTCCATATTTTCCTGGGGTGCAAAGCCTTGGTCACAGCACTTTTGCATCATGGCCACGAGTTCGTCGAAGTAGTGGTTGATGTTGAACAGCGCAATCGGCTTTTGGTGGACGTTGATCTGGCTCCACGACAACATGGTCGTGAATTCTTCAAACGTACCGAAGCCACCGGGTAAGACGATGAAAGCATCGGATTGCCGGAGCATTTCATCCTTTCGTTCATCCATGGTGCTGGTCTCTAGTAGCGTCGTGACGTTGGTTTCGGCCAGCCCCATTTCGCTTAAGAAGGTAGGGATAATCCCAATCACTTCACCGCCGGCATCCATGGTAGACTTGGCGATGGCGCCCATAAGGCCTTCCTTGCCACCCCCATACACGACGGGATGATGATTAGCGGCGAGGTATTGGCCCAGCGCATTGGTTTGCTTAAGAAAGTCTGGATCGTACCCGTGGTTGGAACCGCAGAAGACGCAGACGTTTTTAATTTTTGGCATAAGAACTGACCCCCTGAAATTTAGACAGTGCCGTGGCCGCGCGATTAGCGGAAAGGCCGCGGAACTTACAATCCATTATACCGCAAAATGGGGGGATTTCTGGGGGCAATTTAACCAGCCGCGGCGCACCGAACAGGGGTCTACTAGCAACAGTCATTGGGGAGTGGTGACCGAGCCGAGATATGGGGGTGGCTTGGTCCAAAATTTAGTTATTGTGGGGGATTTTGAGGAGAAAGGGTGAGGGGTCATGGCAATTGAAAAAGTAGTCATTGCTGGCGGCGGAACCATGGGGAGTCAGATTGCCTTTCAGATCGCGTTTAGTGGGCTAGAGGTGACGATTTATGATGTGAGTCCGGCGGCCAGTGCGACGGCGAAGCGACGGGTGGCCACCTGGGACCGGACGTATATGCAGGCCCGGCAGGCCACGCCGGCCATGATTAAGGCGACCAACGATCGGTTACACTACGCCACGGATTTGGAAACGGCTGTCGAGGGCGCGGACTTGGTGATTGAGACCGTTCCCGAGGTGGTGGCCGTGAAGAATGAATTTTACGCGTTATTGGCCAAGGTAGCGGCCAGCGAGACCATCTTCGCGACTAGTACGTCGACTCTGGTCCCCAGCCAATTTGCGGCAATTACGGGGCGCCCCGGGAAATTCCTAGCGCTACACTTTACCAATCACGTCTGGGTCAATCATTTGGCAGAGGTCATGGGCCATCCGGGCACGGACCCCGCCGTCTATCAAGAGGTAGTGGCCTTTGTTCGGCAGATTGGGCTCATTCCGATTCAGTTACAGAAGGAACATCCGGCCTATATCTTAAATGCGATGCTGGATTCCTTTTTGAGTACGGCACTGATGTTGTGGGTCGAGGGTGTTGCGGACTTTGAGACCATCGACCGCACCTGGATGATGGCGACGGGGGCAGTGCGCGGGCCCTTCGCCGTCTTGGACGAAATTGGACTTAAGACGGCCTACAAGTTAATGTTGGCCGCCAGTGCGGAACCCGGTCGCGAGGGCCTCGTGATGGTGGCTCACCGTATTAAGGTCGAGTTGATTGACCAGCATCGGTTGGGACAGGAGACGGGGCGGGGCTTCTACCAGTATCCCCATCCCGCGTATCAGCGCGAGGGCTTTCTTCAAGGTGAATAGGCGATCAGATGGCTAGTCCGGTGTGAAGTAGCCATTTTTAATGACCATTATTTTGGGGGACCATTTGGCTAACCCAGTTTGCTAACCCCGCCGCCTTCGTTGTTTTCCGCCTATCGTTCACGGTATGATGGGTATAGAAAACGAAAGGAGAGCTTAGTTTATGGTTATGAAACAACCTAAAATTGCCCTAGGAACTTGGGCATGGGGCGATAATGCGTCGAACAAGTATTTTGGGGATACGTTGTCCGCAGAGACTTTGAAGCCAGTCGTGACGGCCGGAATGGCCCACGGTTTTAACCTCTGGGACACCGCCTACGCGTACGGTGAGGGAACGTCGGAGAAGCTCGTGGGTGAGCTGTTATCGGCCTATCCACGGACAAGCTATCAGTTGTCCACAAAGTTTACGCCGCGGATGGCTGGCAGCGGGTCCCACGAAATGGCCGACATGCTGGCCGGGAGTCTGAAACGACTACGGACGGATTATGTGGATATTTATTGGATTCACAATCCGGATGACGTGGAGAAGTGGACACCGGAGTTGATACCACTGGTTAAGAGTGGTCAGGTCAAGCGCGTCGGCGTATCCAACCATAACTTGGCGCAGATTAAACGGGCCAACGAAATTTTGGGCACCGCAGGGATTCAAGTTTCGGCGGTACAGAATCATTTCAGCTTGCTCTACCGGTCGTCCGAGGAGGCGGGCATCATTGACTACTGCCATCAGCATCACATCGCGTTCTTTGCCTACATGGTGTTGGAGCAGGGCGCTCTGGCCGGACACTACGATGTTGACCATCCCCTGCCGGCGGGGAGTGAGCGGGCTAAGGTCTATAATGCGGTCCTGCCGCAGCTCACGCAGTTAACGGCGGTCATGCGGGCAATCGGGGCCAAGCAAAACGCGTCGATTGCCGAGGTCGCCACGGCCTACGCTCTCGCAAAGGGCACGACGCCCATCATTGGCGTGACCAAGGAAAAGTACATCGCCAGTGAGCTTCGGGCGGAAAGCGTCCAGCTTACGCCAGCGGAGATTACGCAATTGGAGACGCTAGCGGCGGCCACCCACGTGGATACCAAGGGGTTCTGGGAAGCACCGATGGCTTAGCGCGGCTTTCAAGCGAGCCGGAAGACCGCTCCTTGGCTGAAGGCGGTCCCCACAGCAGGCGGAACTTCTGGCAGGCGTAGGCAACTGGTTTGACTAATGTTGGCATTATAACGGAAAGAAAACCCGGCAGTCAGCCGCAATCCACTTCACGATTGCGGCTGACTGCCGGGTTTAAATTAGTCGTTATTTACTGGGGTCCTCGGGATCATCGGGTTCACCGATGTTGTAGTCGCTATCGTTCATGGCTTCCACGTTACCCAAGAGGTAGCCGTTACCGACTTGCGAGAAGAAGTCGTGGTTAGCCGTCGAGGTGGAGATACCGTTCATGACCACGGGGTTCACGTCTTCAGCCGTATCGGGGAAGAGGGGATCTTGGCCCAAGTTCATCAGTGCTTTGTTGGCGTTGTAGCGAATGAAGGTCAGGACTTGTTCCGTCCAACCAACTTGGTCGTACAGCGTGTGGGTGTATTTTTCCTCGTTAGCGTAAAGCTTGTAGAGAAAGTCGTACATCCAGTCCTTCATCTGTTGTTGTTCGTTGTCGGTCAGTTCCTTCATACCGAGCTGGAACTTGTAGCCGATGTAAGTACCGTGGACGGATTCGTCCCGCAGAATCAACTTAATGATTTCGGCCACGTTAGCCAACTTGTTGTGGCCCAGGTAGTACAGCGGCGTAAAGAAGCCGGAGTAGAACAAGAACGTTTCCAAGAAGACACTGGAGATTTTCTTCTTCAACGGGTGTTCGTCGTCATGGTAGAGGTCGAAGATCCGCTTGGTCTTGTTTTGTAGCAATTCTTCGGAGTCGCTCCATTGGAAGATTTCGTCGATTTCTTCTGGCGTATTCAACGTGGAGAAAATGGTGGAGTAGCTCTTGGCGTGAACGGATTCCATAAATTGGATGTTGTTCAGTACCGCCGTTTCGTGTGGGGTCCGGACGTCCTTACGCAGGGCGGCCATCCCATCTTGGGACTGTAGGGTGTCCAAGAGGGTCAGCCCCCCGAAGACGTGGCCCACGACCCATTGGTGGTCCGTATCCAGCGTCCGCCAGTCATCCAAGTCATTGGAGACGGGAATCCGCGTGTCCAGCCAGAATTGTTCCGTGAGTTTTTCCCAAGTTGCCTTGTCGATTTCGTCAGAAACCGCGTTCCAGTTAATCGCCTTGTAATCTTCAGTTCTTGCCATTGCAGCCACTCCTTTGTCTTTTGCCGAGGTTCCATCAGCGTGTTGGCCTAAGCTTACCACACTTTGACGCGGAACCTTTAGGCGAAGAGCGGGTGACCACGCGACACCGACTGGACAATGTCCTTGAAAGACGGCCGGTTGGGTGGTCCCCGCTCTAGTTATCATTTGGTTAAAATTAATGCTTTGATAGCATGCGGTTACCTGCCGCAAGCGATAGATCGGCCAGTACGGCCAATTCAGGGCTAGATAACACAGCTTTCACATTGGTTAGCGCCGACTTCATTGTTATCGTCGGTAAAGGTCCGCACGTAGTAGATCGACTTGATGCCCTTACGGTAAGCGTAGTTGCGTAGGATACTCAGATCCCGCGTGGTCATCTTATCGGTCCGGCCATTCTTCCATTCGTACAGGCCTTCAGGGATCGTGGAGCGCATGAACAGGGTAAGACTCATCCCTTGATCCACGTGCTTCTGGGCCGCCGCGTAGACGTCAATGACCCGCCGCATGTCGGTATCATAGGCCGACTTGTAGTATGGCATGGTGTCGTTGTCCAGGTAAGGCGCCGGGTAGTAAATCTTCCCAATCTTCTTTTCTTGCCGCTCCTCAATCCGGTTGATAATTGGGTGAAGACTGGCAGTGGTGTCGTTGATGTAGGAGATGGAGCCGTTGGGGGCCACGGCCATCCGGTTTTGATGGTACAGCCCATCTTGCATGACAGCTTGCTTGAGTTCAGCCCAGTCGTCAGGAGAAGGTAACCAGACGTTCTTGAAGAGGTCTTGGACCTTGGCCGCAGTTGGCCGCCAGTCGTGTTCCGTGTAGCGGTCGAAATAACTGCCATCGGCGTAGGTACTCTTCTCGAAGTTGTGGAACGTTTCGTGACGTTCCTTGGCAATCTCGTTGGAAGCCTTTAACGTCCAGTAGTTCAGCAACATGAAGTAGACGCTGGTGAAGCCGATGCTGTCCTTGGATCCGTACATCATGTGGTTCTTAGCAAAGTAGCTGTGGAGCCCCATGGCGCCTAGGCCAATCGTGTGGGCCAACTGGTTTCCCTTTTGGATAGATGGGACCACGTCGATGTCGGAGTGGTCCGTGACAAAGGTGAGGGCGCGGACCATCGTTTCGACGGAGTGGCCGAAGTCAGGAGACGTCATCAGGTTTACGATGTTGGTAGACCCTAGGTTGCAGGAAATATCGCTGCCCTTTTGAATGTATTCTTGCTTGTTGTTGACGGTGGAAGGCGTCTGAACCTGCATGATTTCGGAGCACAGGTTGCTCATGACGATACGGCCGTCGATCGGGCTTTCGCGGTTAGCCGTGTCGATATTGACGATATAGGGATAGCCGGATTCCTGTTGGAGCTTACCGATTTCGGTTTCCAGTTCGCGGGCCTTGAGCTTCTTCTTACGGATGTCGGGGTTGGCAACCATGTTGTCGTATTCCGTGGTGATGTCCACGTAGGCAAACGGCTTGCCGTAGATCCGTTCGACATCGTAGGGACTAAAGAGGTACATGTCGGCATCCTTTTCACAGAGTTCATAGAACTTGTCGGGTACCGTGACACCGAGGGACAGGGTCTTCAGCCGAATCTTTTCGTCGGCATTTTCCTTCTTGGCACTTAAAAAGGCGACGATGTCGGGATGGAAGACGCTGAGGTAGACCACGCCGGCCCCCTGCCGTTGTCCCAGTTGGTTGGAATAGGAGAAGCTGTCTTCGAGCAGCTTCATGACGGGAACCACGCCGGAAGCGGCGCCGTCGATGTGCTTGATGGGATCGCCGGCCCCTCGGAGATTGGAGAGGCTAATCCCCACGCCACCACCGATTCGTGACAGTTGAAGCGCAGAGTTAATCGTCCGGCCGATGGTGTTCATGTCATCGGTGGATTGGATTAAGAAGCACGAGACCAGTTCCCCGCGCCGGGCCCGCCCGGCATTTAAGAAGCTAGGCGTTGCCGGTTGGTAGCGTTGATGAATGATTTCATCGGCCAGGTCGTGGGCCAGTGTTTGATCACCGTCCCCGAAGTCCAGGGCGTTCATGGCCACGCGGTCGATAAAGTTTTCTAGGTAGTAGTCGTTGTCATCGGTCTTTAAGGCGTATTGGGCGTAGAACTTGTAGGCCGCCATGAAGGACTTGAAGTGGAAATTCTGAGCCTTTAAGTAGGCGTAGAGGTCTTCGATGAAGGCAAAGGGGTATTGGTCAATCACCTTTTGTTCGACATAGTTGCCGGCGATTAAGTAGTCGAACCGGTCGCGCAGGGAGTCAAAGGTCTTGGTGTTGGGAATGACATTTTCCTTTAAGAAGGCCTGTAAGGCTTCCTGATCCTTGTTCAACGGAATCTGCCCATCCACGGGGATGTTGATTTCGTTGTTCAGATCGTAGTACGTGACGTCGCCTAAATTCTTTAAACTCATACTCGTCATCTCTTCCTTCTCTTTTGATGGTGAACTATTTCAGGGTTAAGTTAATCGCTTTAAATAAAAATGGCGGCACCGTGCACCAGCACGGCGTCGCCAAGAGGGGTTGGACTTACTGAGTTAACCCGCAATCTTGGTCAATTGATCTGGCCGGAAACCGTAAAAGGCAGGAATTCCGGATGCTTCAATTACTGGAACGGCTTGGAAACCGTGTTCCTTGAGGTAAGTCACATATTCTGGATTTTGATTAATGTTCCGTTCTTCGAATTCCACGTTGTGTTCGCTGAGAAAACGCTTCGTCATCTTGCATTGCATGCAATTGTTCTTTGAGTATACTGTTACTTTCATTGTTGCCACATCCCTTAACTTTCGTTCTCAATGAGTTAAGTGTACACCAGATATGGAAAATAGCAATCAAAAAAAGCACCACATTTGGTAGTTGGTCAATACAATAACCACCAAATATAGTGCTTTGCGCTTTAAAATTATTTTTCCTGTTTTCCGTCAAAAATCTAGGGTAAAATAGACCTAAAAGGTGGCGGAGAATTTGACTAATCACTATTATACACAAAATCCAGATGTTTTACACGAAGAACACCATTGGCCGTTTACCCTCTTAGGTAACGAATTGTTGTTTACCACCGACAACGGGGTCTTCTCCAAGAACCGGGTGGACTACGGGTCACGGGCGTTACTCGACGCTTTTAACGCCGATAAGACGCCGGCTGGCCCTTGGTTGGACCTGGGGACGGGATACGGTCCCATCGGGCTGGCACTGGCTAAGAAGTGGCCAGAACGGCAGGTGACCATGGTCGACGTCAACGAGTTGGCGTTGGACTTGGCGCGGCAAAATGCCGTGGCCAATCAGATTGAAAACGTGGAAATCAAGACGTCAGATATTTACGAACACGTCACGCAGCGTTACGCCGCTATCCTAACGAACCCACCCGTTCGTGCCGGTAAGCAGGTGGTCACGGCCATGCTGACCGGAGCCAAGGATCATCTCCTACCCGGGGGCACGTTGACGGTCGTGCTCCAGAAGAAACAGGGGGCACCGTCGGCCGAGAAAAATATGTAAGCCACCTTCGGAAATTGTGACATTATCAAGAAGGACAAGGGCTATTATATCCTGGAAAGCACGTTACGTTAAGGACCAATTGATTAAGAAGGGAGGGGTTCGATGCGTGACACTTCCTATTCACCATTGCAGCGCCACTACATGGAAGAGGCACTGTTTGAGGCCGACCAAGCCGCGCTCATCGGCGAGGTGCCGATTGGGGCGGTCATCGTCCATGGCGGCCAGATCGTGGGACGAGGGCATAACTTAAGAGAACACGCCAACGACGCTACGCTTCACGCGGAGATCCGGGCAATCGAAGAAGCCTGTGCCACGCTGAAGAGCTGGCGACTGGAAGACTGTCAGCTTTACGTGACGATTGAACCCTGCCTGATGTGTAGTGGGGCCATTATCAACGCGCGTATTCCGGAGGTCTTCTACGGAGCCAGAGATCCCAAGGCCGGCGCCGTGGACAGCCTGTATCAGACGTTGACCGATACGCGGCTGAACCACACGGTGAGCGTGCACGAGGGCTTGATGGCCAAAGACGCTGGCGAACGAATGGTGGCCTTCTTCAAGGCCGCCCGTCAACGGCAGAAGGCGGCCAAGAAGGCGCGCAAAGCAAAAAAGGCCGCCCAAAATTAAGCAACGGCTAGACAGACCTTACGAATCATGATACACTAGTTATTGCCGTTAAGGCCTTGAAGCAAGGGCGGACTTACGAATTGTGTCAGGTCCGGAAGGAAGCAGCACTAAGTTTGCTTCGCTTTGTGCTTCAAGTTTATGAGCAATTAACCAACTCTCAGTCGTTGACTGGGAGTTTTTTCGTGCTGATTCCGATCTTTAAACAAGAGTGGGATAAAACGGCGATCAGCTGGCGAACCTTATCTAGAGAAGTCAGCCGATGATTAAACGTTCGCGTACTACAGTTCGTTTTGATCGTTCACTCAAAAAATTGAGTAAGAAACATGATGATTTAGCACGTCTAGATCTTGTAATCAAAACAATTTTAGCTGAAGAGCATGGAGTACTTGTTCGCCAATTTGATTGGCATATGTTGACTGGCAATCTTGCTGGTATCAACGAGATTCATCTCGACAAAAACTGGGTACTTCTATATCAAATCATCAATGATGAACTAACTTTGCTCTTACTCAATACGGGTAGTCACGTCATCTTATAATTGGGGATATCTAAGTAAATGCACGGACTATTGTTACGGCAATGGCCTTTTTTACACACATTGCGAAGTTTTTATATTGAAAATAGACATAAATGACGACGTAATATTTTTTAATTTTGGCATACGAATTTTAAAATAAAATTTCTGGAAGGTGGATAACTGACATTGCTTTATTTTTGGCCTATAGATGTTGCTGTACTGAAGCTTGGCGCTATCTGCTGAGTAGCCAGCTGTGATATGGACCAGTTGTTTTGCGGAAAGTTGACCATTATAACTCGAAGTGATTATGGTCCCTTAACCTGTGAACATCCACATCAATTTTAGCTGTGGGGAACTTCTTTTTTCTGAAACAGGCCGGTCAACTGACCGCGCGCCTGGGGAGATTAATTTCCCTTAAAATCGGCTGAACAATCCGTGACAGATGGTGGGGAAAAAGGCTATAATTATGAACAGCGAATTTAACAGAAATTATGGAAGAAAGGAACGGATTGCATGGCTTATCAAGCACTCTACCGGGTCTGGCGCCCGCAGCGTTTCGATGACATGATCGGGCAAGAAGTGATTACCCGAACGCTGAAGAATGCCATCACGACTAACCAAATCAGTCACGCGTATCTCTTTGCGGGGCCGCGGGGAACCGGGAAGACCTCGGCCGCCAAGATCTTTGCCAAGGCAATCAACTGCCATCATCAGGTTGACGGCGAACCTTGTAATGAATGCGAGACCTGTAAGGCGATTACGGCCGGTACACTCAATGACGTGATCGAAATCGATGCGGCTTCCAACAACGGGGTCGAGGAGATTCGCGATATTCGCGATAAGGTCAAGTATGCGCCCACAGTGGCCGACTACAAGGTCTACATCATTGATGAAGTCCACATGTTGTCGACGGGGGCCTTTAACGCCCTGTTGAAGACGCTGGAGGAACCACCGGCTAACGTCATCTTCATTCTTGCCACGACGGAACCGCACAAGATTCCCGCCACGATTATCTCGCGGACCCAGCGTTTTGATTTCAAACGCATTGCGGCCAATGACAGCTATGACCGGATGATCTACATTCTAAAGCAAAAGGGCGTGACCTACGACGATCAGGCCGTTAAGGTGATTGCCAAGGCCGCCGAGGGCGGGATGCGTGATGCCCTGAGTATTTTGGATCAGGCATTGTCCTTTGGGGATAATGAGATTACGTTAGATAACGCACTGTTGGTGACCGGGAGCGTGACGCACGAGCTATTAGCGACCTATATTTCACAGGTCCTGGCTGGTGACACCAAGGCCGCCTTGGCGAGCTTACAGTCCGTTCTAGAGGCGGGGAAGGACGCCGAGCGGTTCACCGAAGACATCATCGGCTATTCACGCGACCTCTTGCTCTACCAGCAGGCGCCGCAGATGGTGGAAGAAGCCGAGATGGGTAGTGTCAGCGCCGACTTTCAGGCGTTGGCTAAACAAACCCCGGCGCAGACCATGTATGCCATGATTAACGAACTCAACGCCATCCAGCAACAGATGCGCTTCACGACGCACCCCGATGTCTACTTGGAAATCTTAACCATCAAGTTGGCTGAGATTGGTCGGCAGAAGGGGGTAGCACCGGTGGCGACCGCGACGGCACCGGCTGCGGCGCCCAACGCTGAGGCTCCGGTACCGGCGCAAGCGGTGGATTCGACCGAGGTTAGCGAACTTCAGCATGAGATTGATCAGTTACGTTCGGCCGTGAAGCATTTGGAACAAGCCCCGGCGCAGACGGCCGCGGCACCGGCTAAGGCCAAGCCCCGGGTCACTAAATCTCCGGCGGCTAAGGAAGTTAATTTGGCTAAGATTTATCCGGTGCTGGGCGCAGCTACCCGGGAGAAGTTGAATCAACTTCAGGAGGTCTGGCCGGACCTGCTCAACAGCCTGACCGTGACCCAACGGGCAGTCATGAAGGTCTCTCAACCCGTGGCGGCCGCCAATTCTGGGGTGATTGTAGCCTTTGACTACTCATTCCTGTATCAGCGGGCGACCACGGATCACGAGCTGACCGACGCTTTAGAGAATGGACTCGATCGCATGATTGGTTCGGCGCTACCGGTGGTCTTCGTGCCCAAGGATGAGTGGCCGGTGATTCGGAAGAACTACCTGACCGCCCATAAGGATGAGTTGCAGGCTAATGGTGACAGCCCGGCGGAACCGGCCAAGCCGGCGCCAAATCCGGTGGTCACCAAGGCCGAAGAACTTTTTGGTAAAACGATCGTTGATGTTAAACAAGATTAAGAGACGGAAGGATGATTACGATGCGGAACATGGGAAATATGGGAAACATGATGAAACAAATGCGGCAGATGCAAAAGAAGATGGAAGAGGACCAAGCGAATCTAAACGCACAATCCTTTACCGGGACTTCACCAGATAGCATGGTTCAAGCTACTTTTACGGGCGACCGGAAGATGACTGACCTGACGATCAAGCCAGAAGCCATCGATCCCGACGACCCTGACATGCTGGCCGATCTGGTCTTAGCCGCCGTTAACGACGCGCTGACTAAGGTTGATCAGACCACGAAGCAAACGTTAGGCAAATACACCCAAGGTATGAACATCCCGGGGATGTAAGCAAGAAAGGACGTTGTGACATGCAGTACCCAGAACCCATTGCGCAGTTGATCGACAGCTACATGAAGCTGCCGGGCATCGGCCAAAAGTCAGCGACCCGGCTGGCATTTTTCACCATTGATATGGCAGACGACGATGTCACGGCGTTTTCCAAGGCCCTGGTCTCGGCCAAACGCGACCTGCACTACTGCTCCATCTGTGGCAATATCACCGAGAGCGACCCGTGCGCCATCTGTGCGGATAAGACCCGTGATCAGAGCCACGTGCTAGTTGTGGAGCAGGCCAAGGATATCATGGTGATGGAGAAGATGAAGGAATATCACGGCCTCTATCACGTTTTGCACGGGGTGATGTCGCCGATTGAGGGGAAGGGTCCCGAAGACTTGAACATTACGAGTCTGATCAATCGGCTCCAGCAGAACCCGGCGATGAAGGAAGTCATTATCGCGACCAACGCCACGCCGGAAGGGGAAGCCACGGCCATGTACCTCTCGCGGCTGATTAAGCCGGCTGGCATTAAGGTCACGCGGTTGGCCCACGGGTTGTCTGTCGGTAGTGATATTGAATATGCGGATGAGATGACCTTGTTCAAGGCTGTCGAAGGTCGAACGGAAATGTAGGAGGGGCAGAAATGTTTGGACGAAAGAAACGTCAATTTCCCCGGTTAAAGGCCGCCTACGATGAACAGCTCCTGCTGACCATCGACGCCGCCAAGGACCGCTGGGACCACGCTAAGCAGACGGAAGAAGCCATTGCGGATGCCGACAACGAAATGACGGCCAATACGGCCTTGGCCCGGCAAACCTATCTATTTCTCTACCGGGAAGCCCGGCGGCGACAGGTTAAGGGCAAGCATATTTCAGCGGCGGTATTTCGGGATTAAGACTATCTATAGAAAATCAAAAAGTCTCAACCTTGGCCATTAAGTAGGGCATAGGTTGAGACTTTTTAGACTGACTACGGCTATTTGGCGGTGGTCATTTTTTATTACCGGAGAATTTTTAAACTCACTTTGACGGGTCTTTAATTTAGTGTGGCCGTTGGAGATATCCGTGAAAGATGGTCGTTGTGGACCCGGTAAAGCCCAGTGTGGATAGTTTGATGATAGGCCTTCCTCATCCCCCGGGTAAAGGTTTTATCGCGTTTGGGTACGGCGACGTATTCGTATTGTTGCAGGTCTTTACGGAAAGTTGCGGGATGCTTGCTGAAGACGGCCTGACCCGTCGCATTATTAGTGAAAAAGTAATAATTTGCCAGATAACCTGCATAGTAGGTGGTCACTTCGACCTGACTGGGATCGACAATTAAAATCTTGGTATTGTTAAGTTTGGTCCACGGTCGAGCAATCTTGGTTAGCATGACGGGCACCGTGTGACGATTGTAGTTGTTGGTGAAGTTGGTCCCGTTGATCTCGGAATACATCATGATAATGGCAAAGAACATGACCAGAAAAGAGGCCAGTTGATAGCCGTTCTTCGTCCAGATGGATCTAAAATTACGAGGACTGCGTTCAGTGAAGTTCTGTTCATAAAAATTCTCGTCAATAACACGGACTAGGGTAATCGCACCAATGAATAAATTTAAAATGACCGTGGTAGACATGTAACGTTCGAACCCGTCCAGCGTGATGGCTTCATCGTACGGCATGGAGAGGACGTACATCCCCAACAGACTGAAGTAGTAGAGTAGTGAGACAAGGTCTAGCCAACCTAGCAGTTTGAGTAAAATGTTGGGACGATGACAGGCATACTTGAAGATGGCCCATCCCCCAATGAGTAAAAGGTTGAGGACAACAAAGCCTTGGGTGGAAAGTGAGCCGAAGTTGAAGATTTGCTTGATAAATTGGTGACCAATACTGAGAAAGCCGTGGAGACCATCGTGAGACAGCTGCTGTGAATAAGCCTGCGCATTGATTTCGTGCTTAGAGGCTGTGAAAGTCAGCTTGACGTGAACTTCCCAACAGATGAAGGGGAGTGCGCCGAGGAATAAAGTTCCCAGCCACGTTCCCAGAGTAGTCAATGCACGTTTGAACCAGTGTCCAGTCGTTGAACGCTGACTGAGCATGTAGAGGTAGTAGATTGCAATGATGGCGACGAAAAAGGCGGCCGAGTTCTTGACTAGTAGTAAGGTTCCACTGAATAATGCGACGTGTGCGGCCTGTACGCGGGGCTGTCGCTGATAGACAAATATGCCGACCAAAGCGGCCACGGTAAGGATGGCCAAAACGTAATCAACTAAGAGATTATTCAACCGAATATTGATGTTGAAGACGTAGGAGATGGCAATCGTCAGACACAATAACATCGAATTTAGCCCGCGCGTACGGTCACGGAGAGTGGCAAAGATAGAATAACTAGCGGCCCAAATCAGAGCAAATTGCGCGACCAGCATAGCCCCTGAGCTGAAGCCAACAAAGGTAACAAACTGCGTAATAAACAGGGCCGTTGCAGGGGGATACGAGGTGAACGAGATGATAGTGTCGCTTACGCCAGGTAGGTGTCCCGTGTAGGTCATGAATTTAACAATAGTGGCCCAGTGGGAGAAATTATCGTAATGGATCAGGGGACTGCGGAAGAGGACCAGGGCCATCACAAACCCCAAGAAGATCATCCACGCGTCAAAGAAATGTAGTCCCTCGTAATGAAAAGAGACCTTGCCCAAATAACCAAGAACAAGGCGGGCGATGAGGAGCACAACCCCCATGCTGGTGACGACCCAGATGCCCAGCTTGAGCCAGCCCAGCATTGCAAAAGCGTAGAGCAACATAATTTGAACCAGAATACCGGTAATCCACGTTAAATAAGGACTAACGTGAAGCCAACGCATGGTACTACTATAACCGATTAAAGAAAGTGCGAAGAAAATAAGGCCGATGAATGCCAAGAGGATACCTCCATGTGGTAAATTAATGAATCCGTTGTAGACCGTGGTTGGTTACTTTGAAGAAACCAGTCACAACGTGTTGGTGATAGACTTTCTCCGTGAGGACGGTGAAGGTTCGGTGGGTTTCGGGGATGGCGACGTAATCGAAGTGTTCAACGGCGGCTTTGAAGGCCTTGGGCGTCATCATAAAGTTTTCCTGCCCAACGGCTTGGTCGGTGAAAAAGTAGTAACGACCGACATAGCCCGCGTAATAGTCGTTCACGTCAACTGCTTCAGGATCGACGATGAGGACCTTCTTGTGGTTGAGATGATACCAAGGCTTGGCAATGCGACTCATCTGGAGGGGCAATGTATTGTGGTTCATCTTATTGGTGAAGTTAGTCCCGGTAATTTCAGAATACATCATGGTGATAGCGAAGAAACCCACGACCAAGGTCGAAACCTGATATACATTTTTGGTCGCGGCACTTCTAAAGGACTGCGTATTTCGTTTTTGAAAGTTCTGTTCGAACTGCAAGCGGTCCAGCACCCGGACCAGTGCAATAGCCCCGATAAATAAGTTGAGAATGACCATGCTGCCCATGTACCGTTCGAAACCATCTAGGACGATGGCTTCCGCGTAAGGCATTGACAGAATATACATTCCAAACAGACTACCATAATAAGCAATAAACACGATGTCCAGCAGTACCGCCATACCTAAAAGATTGTTGCGTTGGTGGGCTCGTATCCGGGCGTAGATCCAAACGGCAACTAGAACAACATTGATGAGGATAATGCCCTTGGTTGAGAGTGAATTTAGACTTAGAATTTGACTGATAAACTTATGCCCAATCTTCAATAGTTCTTGGTGACTTTCACCACTAAGTTGTTTGGTATAGGCTTGAGCACTGATTTGGTGTTTAGAGATCGTAAAGGTATGTTTGACGTGCCATTCCCACCAAAGAAAGGGGAGAATGCCCACACCAATGGTGATGGCAAAACGCAAGGGAACCGTAGCCAAGCGGCGATACCAATGATGATCATCACTGGTTATTAAGGTATAGAGAAAGTATCCGCCAATCATGACGACGAAGAAAGTCGCCGAGTTTTTGACCAGCATGAGAGCACCAATGAAAATCGCGGTGTGGGCGCAGAGCAACGTCGGTTTCTTTCGATAGGCAAAAATACCGACCAGGCCTGCAACAGCAATGATGGGCAAAACGTAGTCGACCAGCAGATTGTTCAACCGAATGGCAACGTTGAAGACGAACGAAATGGCTAACGTAAAACACAAGGCAAAACTCATCAGTGCGCGCGACCGATCACGTAAGCCGGCAAAGATAGCGTAACCGGCGGCCCAAATTAAGATAAATTGAGCGACCAACATTGTTCCATCACTAAAACCGGTCCAATGGACAAATTGCGTGATGTAGAGGGCTGTAGCAGGGGGATAAGAGGTAAAAGAAATCAACTTATCTGTTGCTCCGGGTAAGTGACCAGTAAAAGTCATGAATTTAACCATCACGGCCCAGTGAGAAAAGTTATCGTAGTGCACCAAGGGACTCTTCAGCAGGGTTTGAACCATGGCGATACCCAGACCAATCATCCAAAAGTCAAAGAGATGGATACCTTCGAACTTTAGACGGCCTTTGTGCCAAAAACTCAACAAAAACCACAGCACAAGTAAGGCAATTCCAAAGTAAGTCACGACCTCAATCCCTAGATTGAGTAGGTTCAGCATCGCAAACACGTAGAGCATAAGAATCTGCACTAACATGGCTGTAATCCAAGCGAGGTAGGGACTTACGCCCAAACGACGGAGGGTACCGTTATAGCCCAGTAATCCTAATAGATAAATCAAACATCCAATCCAAGCGCTCATGATAGCGGCTCCTTTTAGAATCGATTGAAGCGCCGACTTAGTTTTCGTTCGTAAGTTCGGGCTCGCACGATCAGATTCATATAAAGTTCATCGAATGGCGTCACCCAAGTATCCTGGACGCTGGGTAATGTTTTGTTGGCGCCATCGTAAATTAATTGGAGGTAGTGGTCACGGTTCTCGTCAGGGGCCACTTGAACCTGAACACTATAAACTGTGGTCTCGTCCCGATGACTAATGCGGGCGATTTTTCCGGTTAGTTTGACATCAAATTTGCCGTGTTTAATCGTTAGTTTGATGTCATCATCCTCCGTAATATCATCCACAGGACCATCAGTGGTTGTGAAGGCTACCCCACCTTCGGACACATCTTCCGTGAGCATGGGGTGCCATTTTCCGTCGTCACCTTGGACTCTACCGGGGACGCGGCGGATGAATCGCTCATTCTTCCGATAAACGGGACGGCCGAGTGAGATGAAGAGACACATACTTAAATTAATAAAGTGCATGAGTAGCCAGAAAGTAATGACACTACCGACTAAAATTTCGGAGCCGTATTTACCATAGTTGAACTTGATAATGGCGAACACAGTAATCGTCCACAGAATAAGGTAGGGAAGAATGTACAGCTTGTCTTTGAGCGAGTAGGTCACGTTCTTCGAGGTCACCTTAAACTTCTTAGCTTTAATACCGAGTGTCTCAAGAATAACGGGGATGAACAGGTAGGGTGCAAAGAAGGTTTCCTGGACTTCTCCCCACCGTTCATTTCGAATCTTCGCCTTGTCACCCATGCCAGAGGTATCTCCCATGACGTAGTGCAAGAGAAAATAACCAGGTGCCCAGACCACCATCAAAATCCAGAAATTGGCATTGACCACCTGAATCTTGAATAGGGCGTAAAGAATCGGGGCAATCATGTAGATCATCCGGCGGAAGAAGGCCCACCAGTAGAAGTAGGTGTTGATTAAAATGATACGGTTCATCAATGATAGGTGCGGGTTGATAAAGATATGCAAATTCCGACAGCTTTGCATAACACCGCGAGCCCAGCGTGTTCGTTGTTTGATGACCCCCTTCATATCGATAGGCGTCATCCCACTGGATTGCGGAATCTTAGTAGCCAGACTAATGTAACCGGCCATATTGAGCATGGTGCCCAGCTCGAAATCCTCCGTGATCGTATCGGTCGGAAATCCGCCAACTTCATCAACGGCCTTGCGTAGAAAGACGGCGTTGGACCCAGTGAACAGTGCCCGTTTATTACCACCGTTCAGGACGTTGATATCGCGAGAGAAAAAATCCTGTTCATTGGGAATGATTTTTTCGGAGAAGAGGTTGAATTGAAAAATATCCGCGTTGTAGAAGCTCTGTGGGGTTTGCACGAATCCCAGGGGCTCGGTATGGTCGGGATCGTCGATGAGCTGTTGGAAATTTTCGGTAAAGAGGGGTACCGTATTCCGTAAGAAGCCGGAAAAAGGAATCATATCCGTGTCAAAAATCACAAATAATGGAGAATGGAGTTGCGCCAAAGTATGATTGATATTTCCGGATTTGGCTTGTTTGTTGCCTTCCATACCGGAGTATCCGACGTGGTAGTGTTCCGCCAACGCTTTAACTTCCGGTCGATTGCCATCATCGGCAATGACCACGTGGACTTTACTTTTATCGGGATAGTCGATATAAGTGGCCGCGTTAACCGTTTTGCGAAGTAAGTCCACTTCCTCATTGTGAGTGACGATAATAATATCGACATCTGGCAGTGGCTGAGTCGTGCTATAGTCAGGCATCTCTAAGTTCCACTTTTTCTTGGTTGACAGCATACGAAAGAAAATCAGAATAAAGCCAGTCGTGTTCGACAGAATTTCGCTAATAACCAGTAAGAGGGCGAAAATCAGGACGAATATATTGGCGTGCCAGGGAATTGTAAAGAATATCCGCCACAATAAGTAGATGACGGATAGGAGGATTGCGAGAAAATAAAGCGCACGACGATGGTTAGACATGTTGAGGACCTTCTTTAAAGATAAAGTCACGTTGAATCTGATAGCTAATTGTAAAGAGGATAAAGTCAACAATTATCTTAGCTAATGTCGGCATAAACTGACTATTTGTGGCTGGTAGTAACGTTGTAAGCAAGTCGGTGAAGAACCCAGAAGCCAGCATTTGCGCGACAAATAAGCAACCGTACTTAATGAGAGTTTGGTGTCCCGCACGGTTGAAGACGACTTGATGATTAATTGAATAATTAACTATTGACGATAAGATTCGTGAGATGACAGTGGCGACGAGAATACTATTTAAAATATGGTTACCGATGAAAAAGAGGACAAGGTAAAATAAGCTAATGTCGACCAAAAATGAAATGAGTCCACTAGCTGCAAATTTTAAAAATCTGGAATAAATGGCAATTGAATCGCGCACGACCCGAAAATGCGAAGACGCATTGCCCTCTAAGTAGATCGTTGGAATCGGTTGCTCAACAATCTTAACGGCATATTTTTTTGCCTGAAGCAACATATCAAATTCAAATTCGAAGCGATCACCCGGGAAGTCAATGAGGGCAGTGGTGTAGGTGGTTGGAATGACACGTAGACCGGTCTGAGTGTCCGATATATTTTGCCGCGTTAAGATCCGAACCAGGCCGCTGGTTAAAAGATTGCCAAATTGACTGCGAAAGGGAATATCATTTGTGAAGTGTCGAACGCCAATGACTAGTCGCTTGGGATTCTGAGCGAACTTTTCTAGACAACTCTGTAGGGCGTCGACGGTATGTTGGCCGTCTGAATCCATCGTTGCCACACCATCAAGATTTGACAGATGGTGCTGGACGTAAGTGAAGGCCGTCTTCAACGCGGCCCCCTTACCACGGTTATGTAGATGGTGTAAAATAACCAGTTCAGGATACTGCTGACCTAACTGTTGGAAGATAGGTTGATGGGTAGTGTCACTGCCATCATCAACAATAATGATTTCTTCTATGATTGGATTTAATCGCAAATTGCAAGTGCAAGTTAGCCAGCGCAGGCGAAGACAGCTGGCGGAAAGGTTTCAGTGAGTTTCAATTGAAGAAAGCTAAGCAGTATGAGCCTTGCGAGCACGCTTGACTTCTCTTTCAAAAGCTTCGGCTGGTGTTTTGAACTTTAAAATTCGCCGAGGCAGGTTGTTCAGATGCGATTGAGCAATCTGAACTTGGCTTGGAGTGGCAATGTCGAGTGATTGCCCCTTGGGAAAATAGCGACGAAGCATCCGATTATGAACTTCATTAGTGCCTCGTTCTGAAGATGTGTACGGGTGGGCAAAATAAGTGTCAGCTATGCCATTCAGTGCAGTCTCTAAGGTCGTAAACTCAGTACCATTATCTGCCGTCACGGTCTTGATAATATCACCATATTGATTAACAATATTTCGCAATGCATACGATACTGAATCTGCGTCTTTACCCTCAATCAAGCAGACTATTTCAAAGCGTGTTTTACGCTCTGTGAAAGTCAACAAGACGCTCTGGCTACCATTACGCTCACCAACAACGGTATCAATTTCAAAATGTCCAAACTCATGACGGTTATTGACCTTCTTGGGGCGTTCATCAATACTTTTAGAACCGGCCAGCCGTTTAACTTTCGTTGTTTTATGATGAGCCATTCGGCGTCTTACTTTCTCCACAAGATCGATATTGCGGATCTCCAATAATTGTGCATCAATATAGTTGTACAGTGTCTTCGCACAAATCATCTTATGAGGTGAAAATAAACGGTGCTTTTTAGCATATCCTACCGTTGCGTCGGGTGACCAGTGCTCCGTGTGAAACTTGTCATCAAAGTAGGCTAGGAAGTCGGTGACTTGCTTAAACTTTAATGGACGTCTACTATTGGACCGGTTCTCCTCATAGCGAGCCTGAGCTGCTTCAGGACAATAAACCTTAAGGTAGTGCTTCTCTCCGTTAATCTTCTTAACCTGCTTAATAGTGCCACGAGAAAGCTCATTATTAATGGTTTGATGACTAACACCGATAATAGATGCAATCTGGCGTGCAGAATGGCCTTCGGAGTGTAGAGAAGCAATCATTCCACGTTCAATTTGAGTTAAGTGGTGACCCTTTTGACGATTTGTGGTAAGCTGTTGTTGCGTCAAGACGAAAACCTCTCTCATTGTTTAGTGTTGGAACTTCAATGATACCTGATTTTTCGTCTTGGTGTCTTTTTTTGACCATTTTTTGATCAATCAACATGGGTGGCTAACTTGATTATAAAATTCGCGGATTGGATTTAATGCTGACGATGTCGTGAGTTGATTGATTAGCGTCACCAACTTGTCGTCTGGATTGAGCGCTGGAATAATAACGCCGATGCTTAACATAATAGTTCCCCGTTTCTGGGTTCGAGCCAAGACTAACCCCTAGTAATTAATCTATTTTACTATTCATCGTAATACTATTTATTGGTGGACAATATATACGTGAACGCACATTATATCATTTATGCTGAGTGAGGTAAATGCTCAAAGCAACTGATGTAGATAAAGTAACTAAATCTGCCGGTAGGTGCTCGAACGCTTAAGACTACGCTACCGCACGGTTAAGATAGTGACCAAGTGGAAAAAATAGTGGCTTCAGTGTAGAAAAACACTTTATACATGTAGTGCATAATCCAATAGTAAGATTTAACTTGCCTGTTCGGGACTGTTAGGCCCAGGTTAAGGAGACTTAGTGGTGCTTTACAGATGGAAATGCCCGTTGTTACAGAACTGGACATCATGCAAAATGATTAAGTTAAATGTGTTTACTAACACTATATCTTCATTATAAGCTAAGAATCCGTGAACAACGAGCTGAATTTATTTTTGTAATAATTATGATGTTATATAAATGGTAAGAACAATTGTAATAGTGGATAAATTAATTACCTCATACCATATAAGCAGATGCGAACTATCATTTAGGCGTTGCGACCGCAAAATCAAGCGATGCAAATAGACATCAATTCTGAATTCAAGTACAATGTATGTATTCAATCAAAAATGGGGTCGAGTATGTTGTCAGGAACGTTTATTAGTTTTGAAGGACCCGATGGCGCCGGTAAGACCAGCGCTCTCGCGGCCATTACCGCTAAGATTCAGCCCGTATTGGGTGATCGGTTGACGATTACCCGGGAACCGGGGGGCAACCCGATTTCCGAGAGTATTCGGTCCATCATTTTGGACCGGGCGAATACGGCGATGGATTACCGCACCGAGGCCCTGTTGTACGCGGCGGCTCGGCGGCAACACCTGGCAGAAACGATTCTACCAGCACTGGCAGCCGATCAGTTGGTTCTGTGTGACCGGTACGTGGACAGCTCCATTGCGTATCAGGGTGCCGGCCGCCAGATTGGCGAGGCCGCCGTGGCCGAGATGAACACCTTCGCCACGGATGGCCTACTGCCCGAGCTGACGGTGTACTTCGACGTTCCCGCCGAGGTAGGGTTGCGGCGGATTCAAGCACACCGCCAGGCCGACCAAGTCGATCGCCTCGACGTTGAGCAGGAAGCCTTCCACGACCGGGTTCGGGCGGCCTACCTGCGCCTACAACAGGCCCATCCTGAACGGATCAAGTTAATCGATGCCACGCAAGCCCCCGAACAAGTGGTGGCCGAGGCGTTGGCACTCATCAAGCAAACAGCAAAGCGTTATTTTTAAATCGGCATTTGAGGGAGGAACAGCAATGAAATTACTAATCGCCATTGTCCAAGATAAGGACGCGAACCGCCTGAGCAATGAATTCATCGATCAGAACATTCGGGCCACGCGGTTGTCCACGACCGGTGGCTTCTTGAAGTCCGGGAACACCACGTTTATGATTGGGGTGGAAGAGGAACGTGTCGATGAGGTCTTGAATATGATTAAAGAGGCCAGTCACACGCGTCAACAGTTCATGACACCACCGGTTAACCTGGATGCCCAGTTGGACAACACGTCCTCTTATCCCGTCGAGGTGCAGGTCGGTGGGGCGACGGTCTTCGTCTTACCCGTCGATCAGTTCCATCAGTTTTAGGAGGCTCGCATGACCGAAGAATCTCTCGTGGCGATGACCCAGCGTTTGCAGCCGCAGTTGTTAAGCCATTTTATGACGCTGATTACCGAGAACCGACTGGCCCACGCCTACCTCTTCAATGGGGCGGACGGCACCGGGCGACAACAGTTGGCGCAGGTCATTGCCATGCGGTTATTTTGCCAAAATGTCACAGCGGATGGCCTGCCATGTGGACAGTGTTCCGAGTGTCGGCGGATCATGGCGGGTGACCATCCCGATGTGGTGACGGTGATTCCCGACGGTCAGCGCATCAAGGTTGATCAGGTCCGTTACCTAAAATCCGAGTTCACCAAGAGTGCCGTTGAAGGTAATCAGAAGATCTTCATCGTCGATCAGGTGGAACGGATGACTACCGGGGCGGCCAATAGTCTGCTGAAGTTCATCGAAGAACCGGTGGGCAATACGGTGGCCCTACTGTTGACGGCCAACAAGAATCTGATTCTGCCTACGATTCTCTCGCGGACCCAGATTGTCGATTTTCTCCGGGTTGCGCCCAGCGCCCTGGCCGATGCCTTGGCGACGGCCGGCATTGCGCCCAGTCAGCGCCACCTGTTGGCGACTCTGACGGAGAGTGTTCAGGCGGCTAAGGCGTTGACTGCCGAGGACTGGCTCAAGAACGCCCAGACCAGCGTTGGTCAATGGTTCACGGCGGCCTGCGCGGGTGATGAACGCGCCTTTGTTCGCGTCCAGACGGAATTATTACCGCTGGGCACGAATCGCGATTTGCAGGGGACACTCCTCGACATGGTGGTCCAAGTCTGGCACGATGTCTTACGCCAGCAAAACGCGACCGTTCCCACCGAACGACTGGCCTTTCCCCAAGTGGCTAAGGTCAGTGGTGAAATGGCGCGGCGCCTGAGCATTGAACAGTTGGTGGCCATCATGACGTTGACGTTGGAGACGCGGAGTCAGCTGGCCGGCAACATGAACTTTCAAGGCATCTTAGAAGCCTTGACCTTACAGATCCTATCGCAGATTTCGCGCTGATTAGTCAGCATTGGAGGGGTGGCAACTTGGAAAAACAAGAAGTATACGATCAATTTAAGCAGCTCGAGAGCCAATTACAAGAAGTGCTCGCCCAATTCACTGACTTACAAGGCGAGATGACCCAAGTCTTTGAGCAAAATGCCGAGTTAGAAATCGAAAATCAACATCTCCGCGATCTTCTCCGGGAGCTCCAACGGAACTTACCCGAGGACCCGGAGACGCCGCAGGGCTTGTCCAAGTCGCGGCAAATCTTGGAGAAATTATACGAAGAGGGCTTCCACGTTTGCCGTGAGTTTTACGGAACCCGGCGTAAACAGGACGAGGAATGCGCCTTTTGTCTAGAAGTTATCTATCGTGATCAGTAGGAGGTCCGCACCATACATGGAACGTCAACGTAGTTTTCAAGCCGCAGACAGCGGCCACTTATATCTGGTGCCCACGCCGATCGGCAACCTCGATGACATGACCTTTCGCGCCGTGAAGACGCTGAAGGCCGTCGATCTGATTGCCGCCGAAGACACGCGGAATACGCAAAAACTGTTAAATCATTTTGAAATTGAGACCAAACAAATCAGCTTTCATGAACACAACACGCAGGAGCGGATTCCCCAGTTGGTGGCTAAACTCCAGCAGGGTCTGCAGATCGCGCAGGTGAGTGACGCGGGGATGCCGTCCATTTCGGACCCCGGGCACGAGCTGGTCAACGCCTGTATCGCGGCCCACATTCCGGTGGTGCCGTTACCCGGAGCTAATGCGGGACTGACGGCGCTGATTGCGTCGGGACTAGTGCCGCAGCCATTTTATTTCTATGGTTTTTTAGACCGCAAGCCCAAGGATCAACGGGCGGAAATTGACGAATTGGCACAGCGGCCCGAGACCCTGATCTTTTATGAGGCCCCACATCGGTTGAAGAAGACCCTGAAGAATCTCGCCGATGGTATGGGGGCCGATCGTCCGGCCGTCCTATGTCGTGAACTGACCAAGCGCTATGAGGAATTTCTCCGCGGGAGCCTGAGTGACCTGGCCGAATGGGCCGCCACGGATACGGTGCGGGGGGAATTTGTCGTCCTAGTCGGTGGCAATCCACATCCCACGACCACCGCGACCACGGCTGTCGATCTGAGTGAACCCATTGAGACGCAAGTCGACCGGCTGATTGCGGCCGGCGACAAGCCCAATGCGGCCATCAAGGAAGTCGCCAATCTCCGCGGCTTGAAGAAACAAGATGTTTACCGAACTTACCACCATTTAGATGAGGAGTGACCCGCGTGGCCCAAAATGAATTTCGTGAACCGCACCGGGTCGTCTACTACGAAGCCGACGACACCGGCCATTTAACATTGGCGATGCTGATTAATCTGTTCGTGCTGGTGTCCGAGGACCAGAACGCCGCGCTAAAGCTGACGCCAGCGGACATCCACCGCCTGGGCGTAGGCTGGGTCGTTACCCAGTACCACTTACAAGTGGACCACTTGCCAAAGATTGGTGATACGGTGACGCTGAAGACGCGTGCGACGGCCTTTAACAAATACTTTGCCTACCGCGAGTATTGGTTATTAGACGCACAGGGCGAGCAGTTGGCCTATGGCGAAGGCATCTGGGTGACAATGAGTTATGCCACCCGTAAGATTGCGACGATTCCGGCCGCCATCATGGCGCCATACGGCACGGCACCGGTGAAACGCTTGCCGCGACTGCCCCGGCCAGATCGCCGCGATGAGACGGCCACCAGTTACGTGAAACCCTACACGGTGCGCTACTTCGATATCGATGAGAATGGCCACGTGAACAATGCCCACTATTTCGATTGGATGCTCGACACGTTGCCAGCCGATTGGCTACGGCAACATCAAGTTGTCGATGTCCGGATTCGTTTCGAAAATGAAGTCAAGTACGGCCATCAGGTGACGAGTGAGGTCACGCACAGCACGCCAACGACCACGCAACACGCGGTCAAGATTGGCACCACCACGGCGGTGCTCGCCACACTGACTTGGCAGGCTGTTGAATAGGGCGACGCGGCTAATCATGAAAAAGTGTTTATTTTTGACAAAGATAGGCAGAGAAGATGTTGTCGACCGGTCTTTGTGGTAATATAGGACACTGATATGAACAGTACACGAAGAAAAGTAAGTAACCGGGTACCGGGAAAAGCGGTGAGCCGCTAGCCAGCCGCCGCTTTTGCCATCTCCTGGTCTCGGCAGTGGTCACCATACACATGAAGGGGAACCCAAGCAAATATGAAGATTTTAGCAATTGACACATCGAATCGTCCGCTCAGTGTTGCCGTCTTGGATGACACAACGGTCTTGGCGGCCATTACGGTCACGGTTCATCAGAAACACGCGGAATATCTGTTGCCGGAGATTGAACGGCTCTTGGCAATGGCGGATTTAAAGCCCACCGATCTGGATCGGATCGTGGTGGCGGCCGGTCCCGGGTCCTACACGGGGATTCGGATTGCCGTGACGACCGCTAAGACGTTGGCCACCACGCTAAATATTGATTTAGTCGCGGTCTCCAGTTTGGCGACCTTGGCGGCGAACGTCCCAGTCGAGGGGGCCTTGGTTGCGCCGATGTTTGACGCGCGTAATCAAAACGTCTTTGCCGGCTTATACCGGATCAAGGGCGGCGTGCCCACCGTTGAGATTGCGGACGCGCATACCGACGTGACCAGCTTTCTGACGGCGGTCGGCGGTTACAGCGAGCCCGTGTGGTTCCTAGGGGATGCCGATCATTTCAGCGCGTTGATTGGAACCACGGTCTCGGCGGCCACACCGGCGATTAGTCCGTGGTTGAACCTGCCGCAAGTTGCGACGATTGGTTTGTTAGGTCAGAAGATGGCGCCTGTCAGTGATGTTGATCGGTTCGTGCCGAACTATTTGCGGTTGACGCAGGCCGAAGCCGAATGGCGGGCCAAGAACCCAGAAGAGGATACCGGATCGTATGTTGAAAAAATTTAAAAATTGGTATAAAAATGTATTTGGCAGTCGACGAGAAGTCGTCCGGGAAGAAACCATGGATGTAAAAAATCATCGGGTCGATGTGCGTGGCGTGACGTATTTTGTCGCCAAGGCCCTGTTCACCGATATCCCAGAAATGATTGAGATCGAACGGGCCGTCTATTCGGGGCAGGCCCCGTGGGATTCTACGGCGTTTGCCAACGAGTTGCGTCGTGAAAAGGATCGACTCTACTTGGTGATCCGCAAGAATGATAAGTTGTTGGCGTTTATCGGTAGCACCTTTGACGAGCGGAACCGGGACGCCCACATCACCAATATTGCGGTTTTGCCGGACTATCAGAATAAGGGACTCGGTCGCTTCTTGCTGGACATCATGATTCGTAAGGCACGCAAGCTGAATTATAAGACGGTCAGCTTGGAGGTTCGCGTCTCCAACAAGAACGCGCAGAAGCTCTATCGCAATCTGGAATTTGAGCAGACGGGGATCAAACGTGGCTACTACTTTGGTGACCACGAGGATGCCGCCGACATGGCATTGTTCTTGAATGAAAATGAGGACGAGGCCCAGGATGGCGTCGAACCAGAGACTCGAGAACAGAACTAAGCAGGGCAATGGCGGGCTGGCACTTGGCCACCCGCTTTTTGCGTGAGATGATCGGAAGGAATGAAGAGGAGTGAGTCCAACGGAAAAGCGAAATTTGATTTTAGCGTTTGAGTCGAGTTGTGATGAAACGAGTGTCGCCGTCATTGAGGATGGCCATAAGATTCTGTCGAACATTGTGGCGACGCAGATCAAGAGTCATCAACGGTTCGGTGGCGTGGTTCCCGAAGTGGCCAGTCGTCATCACATTGAAGAAGTGACGCTGTGCATCAAGGATGCGTTGGCCGAGGCCCAAGTGGGGTACGATGACTTGGATGCCGTGGCGGTCACATATGGTCCCGGTTTGGTCGGAGCACTCCTAATTGGGGTTACGGCGGCTAAAACGGTGGCCTTTGCCCACAACTTGCCGTTGATCCCGGTCAATCACATGGCTGGTCACATCTACGCGGCCCGTTACGTGGAACCCATTGAATTCCCAGCCTTAGCCTTATTGGTCTCCGGTGGGCACACGGAGTTAGTTTACATGCCAGCCGAGAATGAATTTGAAATTATTGGCGAGACCCGTGATGACGCCGCCGGTGAGGCCTACGATAAGGTCGGCCGAGTAATGGGCGTTAACTATCCTGCCGGTAAGACGGTTGATGAATGGGCCCACCAGGGGAAAGATACTTTTGACTTTCCACGGGCCATGGAGAAGGACGACAACTTTGACTTTAGCTTCAGCGGGTTGAAGAGTGCCTTCATCAACACCACCCACCACGCCGACCAGATTGGCGAGACCCTGAGCAAGCAAGATTTGGCGGCAAGCTTCCAGCAAGCCGTCGTTGATGTCTTGGCCGAAAAGACGCAGCGCGCGTTAGCCGACTATCCGGTTAAGCAGTTGATCTTAGCCGGTGGGGTAGCCGCTAACCAAGGACTGCGCGAACGGTTGGAACGCGACCTCAGTAGCAATCCCACCACGCACTTGGTCAAGGCCCCGCTGAAGTTGTGTGGCGATAACGCGGCCATGATCGGTGCCTTTGCTTATGTCGCCTTCAAGCACGGGGTGTTTGCCGATGCCACGTTGAATGCCGATCCGAGTCTAGAATTTGACTGGGCGGCGAATTCGGCGAAGTAAAGCGTGCCGATTTTAGTAGGCGCCCATCATGAATTAACACGAATTTTAGCTAAAATAAAAGATGGTTTCATCCAGTTGAGATGAGACCATCTTTTTTGGTAAATTCTTTAGTTGTGGTCACCTACCGGCATATTGTATTGGCGCTGGTAAGTTTTCTATTCCAGCCTGTCCAAGATGCCGGTGGCCAAGTTAGCGTAGCTGATAGAATGAGACTGCTTTGATAGATCAATGATTTTAACGATTTAATAACTGATTTGTGATAAGACGAAATTGTCGGTTCTAAAAACCTCGCCAGCTGTCGCACTAACCTTTTGGTGCGCATCACTGGCAATCAAGCGATCGAAACTAGCCTGGTCGGCGACGTCGATTACCATGCTGACGGTGTCGGCACTACCAGCCCAGCCCAACGAGCGGCCAACCGCCAGAGATTGAATTTCTGGAACCGTGTCTTTCATAGCTTTCATATTTTGAATGGCTTGTTCGACGTTGGCATCTGACACGCCAGGCTTAATCGTTGCAATAAAAATGTGTTTGATCATGATTGATTCCTCCAAGTTTAGGGTTAGTTGTTAAGCATTGCCATTAGTTTAAACGAAAAGCCATTAAGTTTAAAATGCTTAATTTCTTAGATTAGTTATTTGTATTTTGTATATCTATGCTAAAATATGGCTAAATAAACCATAAAGGACGTGAGGATAAATGGATATCCGGGTGCTCAATTACTTTTTAATTACGGCGCGTGAGGAAAATGTGACGCGGGCGGCGGCTTTGCTTCATATGACCCAACCGACCTTGTCGCGACAATTAAAGGGATTAGAGGCTGAGCTACAAGTCGACTTGTTTCGCCGGAGCAATCATAGTATTTATCTAACGCGGGAAGGCTTGCTCTTTCGCCGGCGGGCCCAGGATATGGTGAATATTCTAGAACGGGCGCGAGACGAGCTACAAGAAAAGCAGGAACTCGCGGGAACGATTGCCATTGGCTGTAGTGAACTTCATAGTATGGCGGAAGTCGCGAAATTAATTGATGCGTTTCAGGAGCAGCATCCCCAAGTCAAATTTAACTTGAGAAGCGGTAATAATGACGACATTAAAGGTTGGATTGAACAGGGTGTTTTAGACTTGGGGTTACTCATCGAACCGGTTGAGATTGGTAAATATGACTTTGTTCGTCTGGAGAGTCAAGAAGAGTGGGGAATCTTAGCGCATCAGGACTCAAAATTTGCGAGCTATGATGCCATTCGCCCGGGTGATCTGGTTGGGACTCGCGTCATCACGATTGCCGATCGGGTGGTTCAAAATGAACTCGTCAGCTGGTCGGGAGATTACGCAGTCAAGATGCGGAACAAGGCCCGTTATAATCTGCTTTATAGTGCGGCGATGCTGGCGCAACAAAATCACGGGGTCGTGATTTGTTTAAAGCTCAATCAGACCTTTGACCACTTAACCTTTGTGCCATTAGAGCCGGCACTAAAATTAGATTCGGTATTAGCCTGGCGAGGTCAGCAGCCACATTCGGCGGCAACAAAAGCATTTATTGAATTTGTCCGGCAAGAAAAAAACTAAAGGTGACGCGAAAGCGCCTGGGCGGTTTTATCCCAGGCGCTTCGACTATTTAAGAACAGACGTCAAGCGACCCGGGATAAGACATCCCAGGCCGCTTTTTAGATATTTAAAATACGTATTTCTAATCAGCCAAAATAGGCATTTAACATATCTAAAAAATCGCGATACACTACAGGCATCGATTAGCAAGGGCATCACCACTGATGGTTTTACTAAGTGAGAAAATTTTGAGCAATTGGTTGTTCAGGAGAAAGCGGTGAGATTAGTGAACCAAGATGATGTTCAGGCCAAGTATCATTTTCCCAGTCAACTTTTATCGGATTATGAGTCGTGGCGAGTGAAGCAGTTTGCAGGTCAGCTCACGCCGGCAACCTATACGTTGGCTGATATCGAAGCGTTGCGGCTGATGATCCGGCTACAACAAATTGGATTTTCTTCAAATGAAATTGAAGATTTTTTAGCACTTAATCTGCGGAAACAGGGGCCGCCTGTCAAGCTGATTGCGATACTAACCCAGCATCGGCAAGAACGGTTAGCCGCGATTCACCAATACGAGCGACAGATTGCTGGGATTGACTATTTAAGATTTCAACTGACCGAAAATCACTAAAGGAGATTATTAAAATGGAATTTACAACTTTAAACAATGGGATCAAAATGCCTAAGTTAGGCTTAGGCGTCTTTCGGGTAACGGATTTGGCCGAAGCCGAGGAGGCCGTTTATCAAGCCATTAAGTTGGGTTACCGGTTGATTGATACGGCTGCCGCGTATGGCAATGAACAGGCGGTTGGGCGTGCCATCAAGCGTAGTAGGGTTGACCGGTCGGAACTCTTCGTGACATCAAAGCTGTGGCTGACCGACAACTCCTATGAGGGGGCCCAACGAGGTCTTGAACGGTCTTTGACTAATTTAGGCTTGGATTACTTAGATTTGTATTTAATCCATCAACCGATAAGCGATTATTATGGTGCTTGGCGCTACCTGAGTGAAGCCTATCGTGCCGGCAAGGTTCGGGCCATTGGGGTCGACAATTTCACCCAACAAAAGCTGGTTGATCTCATTAATTTCACGGACGTTAAGCCAGCCGTGAACATGATTGAAGCCAACGTCTTTAACCAACGTGAGGCGGACCAACAAGCCATGATCGATTATGATGTTCAAATGGAAGCCTGGGCACCATTCTCTTCGGGCAATCATCAGGTATTTGAGCTACCAGAATTAAAGGAAATTGCGCAAGCTCACGGTAAATCGACGGCCCAAGTGATTCTTCGTTGGTTGATGCAACGCGACATCGTTGCCATTCCCAAGAGCGTCCACGTTAACCGGCTGAAGGAAAATCTGGCTATCTTTGATTTCGATTTACGCGATGATGAAATGGCTAAAATCGCGACATTGAATACGGGCAACGGGTTCAACATGCCAGAAGATGCCAAGGATTTTCAAGCCATGTTAGACATGTCAAAGCAATTTTCAGTAGAATAGGAGCAAATAATGATGGATATGACTTCAACTTATACGTTAAATAATGGTTACAAGGTCCCGGTAGTTGGCTTCGGTACGATTATTCCGGACGGCCACGAGACCGTGACAGCGGTTAAAAAGGCAATCAAAAATGGGTATCGGCTGATCGATACGGCTGAAATCTACGGCAATGAAGTGAGTGTGGGTCAGGGGATTCGTGAGGCAATGGCCGAAAACAACCTCAAACGAGAGGATATTCTGGTTAGCACGAAAGCCTGGCACAGTCATCGGGGCTATCAGCAGACGCTACAGGCCTTTAATGCGTCGTTGGACAAGTTAGGTTTGGACTATGTTGATATTTACCTCATTCACTGGCCGGCCAATGCCAAGTGGCATGACGATTGGCGCGAACTAAACGCTGATACTTGGCGTGCCTTGGAAGAGTTGTATCGTGCTGGTAAGATCAAAGCCATTGGCGTTTCTAACTTTTTGGCGCATCATCTGAAGGCATTGGTCGAGGATAGTGAGATTAAGCCTATGCTAAATCAAATCGAATATCATCCTGGCTTTGCCCAGACGGCAGCGGCTGAGTACGCCCAGTCCCAAGACATTCAGGTTGAAGCCTGGAGTCCCTTCGGTGGGCCGGACAGCAACGTCTTACAAGACGCGACGGTTAACCAGATCGCTCAAAAATATGGCAAGCAACCCTCACAAGTGATTTTACGGTGGCTGATCCAAAAGAACATTATCCCTTTGACCAAGTCGACCAGTGATGCGCATATGCAGGCTAACTTGGATGATTTCGATTTTGCGTTGACGTCGGCTGAGATGCAGGCCATCGACGAAGCCCCGTACAGTGGCGGATTCCAATTTGATCCGGACACGGCTAGATCATAAGGGTTCAGGCTGACAGAAACCAGGGTCACAGGGGTACAGTAGACCTAAGAAGGCTGGATGTTAGGAGATAATTAAATGGATGTCTATCAAGCTTTAAATGAACGTCACGCAACGCGGTGGTTTACAGATCAACAAATTCCCAAGGCCACGCTGGAGAAAATTATTTCTGCGGCAGAAGAGGTCCCATCTTGGGTGAATTCGCAGCCTTATCAGGTCCACGTGGTCACGGGTGAGACGCGGCAAAGCATTCGCCAAGAGCACCAACACCTGGGGGATGTCGGCGAACATGGTCATTCCGATTTACCCGTAATGGCGCGGTCGGCTTGGTCCGCACAAGCACAGGATAATATGCAGGCGTGGTCCGATGGCATTGCCCAGTCGGTTGGCCCCGATTGGCAGAAGATTATGGGGGATGCCGCGGGTAAACTCTATAATGCCCAGGCCATCGTCTACCTGACGTTACCTGAAGGCTACTCGGAGTGGTCCCTATACGACTTGGGGGCATTTGGCATGGCGCTGATGTTAGCGGCTAAAGATGCCGGCATTGATTCCATGCCCGCTTATCAGTTCGTCAGTTTTCCGGAGGAAGTTCGGCACAATATTCAGCTGGAAAATGGCGAGAAGCTCATCATGGGGATTGGCTTAGGGTATCGTGATGCGGAGGCGGCGGTTAATCGGATTACATCTACGCGATTACCGATCGATCAGATGACGACGTTTCATGACTAGCCGACTGAATGGCTCTTACACCAGTAAATAGAAGAAAACTGTCAGCCGATTTATTCGGACTGGCAGTTTTTTCTTTGAGCGAACGCTCTAATTATTTACCTTACCCCGTGAATGATGGATTCCACCAGAAATAGAGCAAATGTGAGGATTAAATAGGTGAGCCCTAGAACCTCAAGCAGAAAAACGGGTAGCGATTCGGGCAGGAAAACGAAGATGAGTTGGAGCGTTAGTACCGGCCCCGCCCAAGGACTAACCGTCTAAACCACTTGGAATAATTCTTAAATAGACCGTTTGTTTTCGCGAAACTATCCTGAAAATATTGATTAAATACCTTTTTCATTAAAAGACTTCTCCCCGTGTCACGCGTATTCTCGGCGTAATTCGAGTATCCGTGCTGAATTAAAATGCAAATGTTTCTCCCCTGAAATCATCTAGAATTATAGACTTTGTCGGTTGTTGAGACAAGGTTCTTGATGAAGGTTCGAGTAATCGCTGATTTTTGTGCAAGTCGGGGATTCGAATGAGCTAAAAAAATCAGTGCCGACCCTTAATCATTAAGGACCCGACACTGATTTTATGAATAAACGGGGTAACGCTTGTATTTTTATTTTAGAGAGTCGAAACGTGTGCCCAAAGACGGCCGGTTCCGCTTAAAACTCATCTCGGCCTTAATCCGCGAAATCTTCCAGTTCCAGACTCTTTTCGGTCCACGCGTCTTCCGTTTCGCTGAGTTGCGTGGTAACGGTGGTGAGCTGGTTCTGAAGGTCGGCCAGCTTGCCAGCATCGTTGAAGTTTTCTTCTTGGCTCATTTCGGTTTCCACGGCCGTTTTTTGTTTCTCTAACTCGCCCATTTTTTCTTCGAGAGCCGTGACTTGCCGGCTAAGCTTTCGTTTGGCCTTGGCCTGATCTTTTTGCGCTTGGTAGTCGACTTGCGTCTGCTTCGGGGCGACAACGGTGGGGTGGGCTTCCTCCGCTTCGGCGGCTTCCTTGGCCGCGTAGGCATCTTGTTCGGCCTTCTTGGAAACGTAGTAGTCGTAATTCCCCAGGTACCGCGTGGTGCCCTCGGGACTGAGCTCGACGACTTGTGTGGCAACTTGGTTGATGAAGTATCGGTCGTGGGAAACGAAGAGAATAGTCCCGTCGAATTCGTTGAGCGCGGTCTCCAAGACCTCTCGACTGTCGATGTCCAAGTGGTTCGTCGGTTCATCGAGCATGAGGAAGTTGTCGTGACGCATGGCAAGCTTGGTCAGCAGCAAGCGGGCTCGCTCGCCCCCGCTTAGGCTATGGACACTCTTGTCCACGTCGGCGCCGGTAAACAGAAAGCTACCCAGAATTGAGCGAATATCGCCCTCGGGCGTGGTGGGATGGTCGTCCCACAACTCGTGCAGGACGGATTTCTTGTCGTGCAGCGTGGCTTGATCCTGGTCGTAGTAGCCGGTATCTACGCCGGTTCCAAAGATAATCTGACCTTGAATGGCGGGAATCCGCCCCAAGATGGTCTTCAGTAGGGTGGATTTTCCAATCCCGTTGGGGCCGACAATGGCGACGGCTTGGTGCTTCTTGATGTCCAAATTGACCGGTGCGGCCAGTGCCTGTCCGTCATAACCCACGGCGCCGTTGACCACGTCGAGAACCACGTTACCACTCTGACGTTTAGGCCGGAAGCTGAAGCGCGCGGCCTTCTCGTCGCCTTCTGGTCGATCCATGCGGTCCATCTTTTCCAATTGTTTCCGCCGTGCCTGGGCCCGCTTGGTCGTGGATGCCCGGACGATGTTCTTGTTGACGAAGTCTTCCAGCTTACTGATCTCAGCCTGTTGCTTGTCGTATTCCTTCCAAGCCAACCGCAGGCGCTCAGCCTTATCCGCGATGTAGTGTGAGTAGTTGCCGGGATAATGGTCAAGTCCGCCGTGCGCCATATCGTAGACGTCGTTGACCACGTGATCGAGAAAGTACCGGTCATGGGAAACCACGAGGATGGCGCCGGGGTAACCTTGCAGGTAGCCTTCTAACCAGGTTAACGTCTCCACATCCAAGTGGTTGGTCGGCTCGTCCAAAATTAACAGGTCTGGTCGTTCCAAGAGGAGCTTGGCCAGGGCCAGTTGGGTGCGTTGACCACCAGATAACTCGTTAATCGGTTTATCGTAGTAGTCTTCACCAAATTCGAAACCGTGCAGGACGCCACGAATCTCGGCCTGATAGCCGTAACCGTTTTGGTCGCTGAAGTCTTGTTGCAATTGGTCATAGTTTGCGCTGATCTGATCAAACTGTTCCTGATCGGCGATAACGGCGGGATCACTCATCTGTTGTTCGAGCTCGTGCATGCGTTTTTCCATGGCGATGAGCTTGGCAAAGACGCTAAGCATCTCGTTCCAAACGGTCTTGGTCGAGGACAGACCGGCATTCTGGGCTTGATAGCCCATGGTCAGTCCACGTTTGGTGGTAATCTGACCGACGTCCGGCGACGTTTCGCCAGCGATCATTTTTAATAGGGTAGATTTCCCGGCACCGTTACGGCCGACAAGGGCCACGCGACCGTGCTCGGGTACATCCATACTGACATTTTCGAAGAGGACACTGGCGCCAAAACGCCGCGTGACCTGTTGAACTTGTAAAAGAATCACAGTGAGCCAACCTCCTTTGTTGGGGTTTCATTTTTAGTAAGATAGTTTAAGTGTTGAAAATCAGGTTAAAATTGGCCATACTGATACGATGGTGTTCGTAGCTCTGGTGGATTTTGCGACCAGCGACGATTACCACGGAAGCCCAGTGGCAGATGGTGAAGCAGCGTTACAAACTCGTCAGTAGGTGGCACAGTTAGTAGGGTTCACGAGAACGGCGCTGAACCGGTCATCCCACGGAACACGTCTAAGCACTATTTTAGCATATTCTATAGAGAGACCGAAATAAGCAAATAAATTGTGAAAAAAACTTGCAAATTCTTTCACAAGATGAACGGTTATGCTATAATCTATAAGAAAGTTGATTTCACAATCCAGACAATTATTTAAATATTAGGCTATCGCTTGTGAATGGTAGCCCGTTTCTTTGATTAGGAGGTCTCGTTTTTGACAGAACAAAAAATCCCTCGGGCGACAGCCAAACGTTTGCCCATCTACTATCGCTATCTCAATATTTTGCTAGACGCTGATAAGACCCGAGTGTCTTCGACTGAATTGTCCGAAGCCGTTAAGGTCGATTCCGCAACAATTCGTCGAGACTTTTCGTATTTCGGTGCGCTCGGTAAGCGGGGATACGGTTATGACGTTGAAAGTTTAATCAAGTTCTTTAAGAAGATTTTGAATCAGGACCGCCTTACCAGTGTTGCCCTGATTGGGGTAGGAAATTTAGGCCATGCGCTGTTGAACTTTAATTTCCACCAGGACAGTAACGTCCGGATCAGTGCCGCCTTTGACGTGAAGCAAGAGATTGCCAACACGATTCAAAGCGGGGTGCCAATCTATCCGATGACGGATCTGCGGACCCAACTGGAAGAACAGCAGATTGAAGTGGCCATCTTGACGGTTCCCTCGCAAGTGGCCCAAGAGGTCACCGATGAAGCCGTATCTGGCGGGGTCAAAGGGATCTTGAACTTCACACCGCTACGTATCACGGTGCCCAAGGGTGTCCGGGTTCAAAATGTGGATTTGACCAACGAGCTACAAACGTTGATTTATTTCCTGGAACACTACAATAATTTAAGCTAACGACTGAATCGTAATCCTGCGGGGTTGCGATTTTTTTGACCAAAAGTTTGGGGTAGCCCTGGGATGAGCCGGCCGCCGTATCATTCGTCCCAGATGAGTTGAAAAGCTTGGAACCCTAGGCGTCACGGGCCAGCGCGGTGGTTACCCGGAATTTGTTTGTCAAATTCCTTGATTTTTATAGGGAAAAACCATATATTAGATATTGTTGATTAGCACTTATGTTAGTCAAGTGCTAATAGTGCTAAAAAGTAAGTTTATTGGAGGGATTCAAGTGTTAAAACCATTAGGAGACCGCGTCATTTTGGATCAACCAGAAGAAGAAGAAACCACGGTTGGCGGCATTGTGCTCGCAAGTAACGCTCAAGAAAAGCCACAAACGGCAAATGTTGTTGCTGTCGGTGATGGCCGTGTGTTAGACAATGGCGAAAAGGTAGCCCCAACTGTTAAGGTTGGCGACAAGGTATTGTTTGATAAGTACGCTGGTACTGAAGTAAAGTACCAAGACGCCACTTACCTTGTTTTACACGAAAAGGATTTAGTCGCCGTTATCGACTAATCTTTTCCCACTTAAGAAGACTATCCAAATAATTCAAAAATTTTAGTATGAGGTGAATGAATAAAATGGCTAAAGAATTGAAATTTTCTGAAGACGCCCGCAGCAAGATGCTTGCCGGGGTTGATAAGTTAGCTGATACGGTAAAGACTACCCTTGGACCTAAAGGCCGCAACGTGGTTTTGGAACAAAGCTACGGTAACCCAACCATCACTAACGATGGGGTAACGATCGCCAAGTCCATCGAACTTGAAGATCACTTCGAAAACATGGGGGCTAAGTTAGTCTCCGAAGTTGCTTCCAAGACCAACGATATCGCTGGTGATGGGACCACCACGGCCACTGTTTTGACGCAAGCCATCGTTAACGAAGGCATGAAGAACGTCACGGCCGGTGCCAACCCTGTCGGCATTCGTCGCGGGATCGAAAAGGCTACGAAGGCCGCCGTTGATGGTTTACACAAGATGTCACATGACGTGAAGACCAAGGACGACATTGCCCAAATCGCTTCTATTTCATCAGCTAGCCAGGAAACTGGTAAGTTAATCGCTGACGCCATGGAAAAGGTTGGTAACGATGGGGTTATCACCATTGAAGAATCCCGTGGTGTTGATACTAGCTTGGACGTCGTTGAAGGGATGCAATTCGATCGTGGCTACATGTCACAATACATGGTTACCGACAACGATAAGATGGAAGCCAACTTGGACAACCCTTACATCTTGATTACCGACAAGAAGATTGCCAACATTCAAGACATCTTGCCATTGTTGCAATCTGTTGTTGAACAAAGCCGTTCACTGCTGATCATTGCTGATGACATTACCGGTGAAGCTTTACCTACGTTGGTTCTGAACAAGATGCGTGGGACCTTCAACGTGGTTGCTGTTAAGGCACCTGGCTTTGGTGACCGTCGGAAGGCAACCTTGCAAGATATCGCTGTTCTGACTGGTGGGACGGTCATCACTGATGACTTAGGTCTCAACTTGAAGGACACGACCATCGATCAATTAGGCCAAGCACAAAAGGTTAACGTTACTAAGGACAACACCACTGTGGTTGAAGGTGCTGGTGCTAAGGATCAAATCGCTAACCGGGTTGCTGAAATCAAGGGCCAAATCGAAGAAACGACTTCTGACTTCGACCGTGACAAGTTGAAGGAACGTCTGGCTAAGTTAGCCGGCGGGGTTGCCGTTGTTCGGGTTGGTGCCGCAACCGAAACTGAATTGAAAGAACGTAAGTACCGCATTGAAGATGCCTTAAACGCAACGCGTGCCGCTGTTGAAGAAGGCTTCGTTGCTGGTGGTGGGACTGCTTTGATCAACGTGATCAAGGACGTTGCCGCTGTCAAGGCTGAAGGCGACGAACAGACCGGGGTTAACATTGTGCTCCGTGCCCTGGAAGAACCTGTACGCCAAATCGCTGAAAATGCTGGTGTTGAAGGTTCCGTTGTCGTTGAACACCTCAAGGGTGAAAAGGAAGGCATCGGTTACAACGCTGCCGACGACCAATACGAAGACATGGTTAAGGCCGGGATTACCGACCCAACCAAGGTTACCCGTTCTGCTCTGCAAAACGCTGCCTCTGTTTCCGCATTGTTGTTGACGACTGAAGCCGTTGTGGCCGACAAGCCAGAAGACAACCCAGCTCCTGCAGCACCTGCTAACCCAGCAGGCATGGGCGGTATGATGTAAAAATTTAACCCACTAGTTCGCTAGTGCGTTGAGCGAAAGGGCCAATCGGATTTTCCGGTTGGTCCTTTTTCTATATGGTTATTAAGCGTGATAGGGACGTGTCTCGGGCGTTATTACCGGTGCCCCGTAGTGAGTTGTCCGAGCAGAAACAAGCGGGAAAGATTGGGAAAACAGGCACTCTACGCAGTGTCACTGGTGGGCTTGGGTAGGCATCCATTTAGAACGGGAGGAACCCTGGTCAGCGGTTTGAACAGTGAACAAGAAATCCCATAAAATTTCACAATCCCATGAATAGCAGGTAAAACGCTTTCTTTTGCCGTAGGTCAACCTTGGGGAATTGACGGTCACTGCGGGATACCACACCATTTGCGGTTTTCTTAGTTGCTATGCTGAACAAGAGTGGTATTGTGGAGTTAGTTGTAGTAGAATTACGTTTGCGTTTGAATTTGGAACGAATTAATTAAGACTTTTTAGGCGGGTGCAAGCCCGTTTTCATTATTTATGGGATAAGGAGTAAGTAGTCATGTGGCGTTATTTAAAGCGGGTTTTGATTGGAAAACCCCTAAAGACCATGGATGAAGGCGGTCAGGCACTGACGAAGTTTAAGGCATTGGCCTTACTGTCATCTGACGCATTGTCCTCCGTGGCTTATGGTACTGAGCAAATTACGACAGTTCTGATTACCTTATCCGCGGCAGCTTTGATGTATCAATTGTGGGTTGCGGCGCTGGTCTTAGTCCTGTTGTTTGCGATCACGCTTTCTTACCAACAGATTATCCATGCCTATCCGACCGGTGGTGGCGCCTACGTGGTTGCCAGTACCAACTGGGGGCAGTCGGCCGGCTTAGTTGCCGGGGGATCGCTGCTGGTTGATTATATGCTGACCGTGGCGGTTTCCACGACATCTGGGACCGAGGCGATTACCTCGGCCATACCGGCACTCTCACCTTATTCGGTGTTGGTTTCGGTATTGATTGTGATTGGAATCATGCTGTTGAATTTACGGGGGATGCGCGAATCCGCGGCATTCCTCACCGGTCCGGTTTATTTCTTCATTCTGATGATTGTCGTTATGATCGGGGTGGGCTTCTATAACATTGTGACCGGGAACATTACCTACCACGCTTCGGCACGGCTAGGCGGTTCCGTCTCCGGCATGACACTGTTGCTGTTCTTCCGGGCGTTCTCGTCTGGGTCTTCTTCCCTAACCGGGGTGGAAGCTATCAGTAATGCCGTGCCAAACTTTAAGAAGCCCAAGAGCCACAATGCATCGGCGACGTTGGCAATTATGGCGACCATCTTGGCCATCTTCTTCGGGGGCATCACGTTCCTTAGTTACTACATGGGGATTCGGCCCGAAGCCAGCCAAACGGTGCTCTCGCAAATTGGGGTCGGCGTTTTTGGTCACGGGGTTATCTACTATTTGTTACAACTGTCAACGGCTTTGATCTTAGCCGTTGCCGCCAACACCGGGTTCTCGGCCTTTCCAATTCTGGCCTACAACCTGGCGAAGGATAAGTTCTTACCTCACGCGTACCTGGACCGGGGGGATCGGTTGGGCTACTCCAACGGGATTATTTCCCTGGCGGTTGGCGCGATTGTCCTCATCTTCATCTTCCACGGGCAAACGACGCTGTTGATTCCACTGTATGCGGTCGGGGTTTTCGTACCGTTTACCTTGTCACAATCTGGCATGATTATTCACTGGTTCCGTACGCGAGAAGGGTTCTGGCAGGGGAAGGCCTTTATCAACTTGATTGGAGCGCTGATTTCGGTGGTCCTGGTCATCTTCCTCTTGTTCCTGCACTTCGCCAACGTTTGGCCATACCTGATCATCATGCCCCTGCTGCTGTTGCTGTTCTACCGCATTCACCAACATTACAAGAAGGTTGCTCGGCAACTGCGGGTGGCAGCCAAGACCAAGGCTGATATGCACGAATACGATGGGGCAACGGTCATTGTGTTGGTCAGCAACATCACTCGGGTGACGGCCGGGGCCATCAACTATGCGCGGTCCATTGGGGATTACGTCATCGCGATGCACGTGTCCTTCGACGAGAATCCGGAGAAGGAACACAAGACGGCTCAGGAATTCAAAGAAGAATTCCCGGACATCCGTTTCGTGGATATTCACTCGTCTTACCGGTCGATTGCGACGCCAACGTTGCGGTTCTGTGATGTCATTGCCAAACGGGCGGCTGAACGAAACTTTACCACCACGGTATTGGTTCCACAGTTTGTGCCGCGGCATCCTTGGCAAAACGTCCTGCATAACCAGACGGCGTTACGCTTACGGACGACCTTGAACTCACGAGAAAACATTATTGTCTCGACTTATAACTATCACTTGAAAGAGTAGTACCGAAAGGCCCGCAAAACCAATTTGGTTTTGCGGGCCTTTTACATAGGTTAAAAGTAGAATTAACGCATTAGGTTCTGTAACAACAGTGTTCTTTCCGCTAAAATTTGTGAAACCAGAGGTCGGTGCCTGCTATGAAGGCCACCGCCAGCCCTAGTAATCTCTGGCGGAGTGATGCTTACAATAACACCGGCGTTTGGCGAGCGGCAGGGCAGCGACCAAGCTACCGCAATCCCACCAGCGAGGCGAATGGGGGCACGAGGAGGTCGACCACAATGGAGATGATGACCACCGCAATCGAGGCCATGGACCCTTGAATGGAGCCCAGTTGAACGGCCTTGGCCGAGCCAACGGTGTGTCCAGCCGTCCCCAACCCTAATCCGGCACCAATCGGGTCTTTGTCAATCCGGAAGAATTTAACCAGCCAGTCGCCCAGCGCGTAAATGATGACGGAGTTGAGGATGCAGGCCGTCGCCGTGACCGCACCGACCCCGCCAATGGCATTGGAGATGGGCATGGCGATGGCCGTAGTCGCCGCCTGAGGGAGCATGGAGGCAATTCCCACCGTGTCGAGGCCAATGAGCTTAGCCGCCTCGTAGATCACCAGCAGTGAGATGCTGAGGCCAATGATGAGGGACAAAATGATTTCTAGCCAAAAGCGTTTGACAATGTCGTTCCGGCGATAAAGCGGTACGGCAAAGGCAATGGTGGCGGGATTTAAGAACCAGAAGATGATGTCGCCCCCGGGCTTGTAGGCCGATCGGTAGAAGGTCTCCGTTGAGGTGCCGAAGGTCTTGGCTAGTAGAAACAGGACCAGGATACCGAGAACCATACCGACAAAGAGCGGTTGGAAGAGGAAGAAGCCCTTACTGATCTTGAAGAGCCACTGACCAATTAAGTAGACGACCAGCGATAAGAAGATACCAAAGATGGCATTACCAGCGGTGGAGCCGTCGGCGTTGAGTCCGAGACCGTCGCCGAGCCATTTGCCCCACAACGCTAAATTGGGGTTTTCCGCTAAAATTAACATGTTATAACCTTCTTCGTTTAGGCGCTAAAGTGTCGACTCTTGCTTCACCGCACAACTACGGTGAAACAGGTGTTGCCGAAGCCAGATTAGTCCAACGGCGGTGTAGCTGACCAGCACCAGCATGACGATGGTGGCAATCAATACGACGGCCGTGATCTGCAAGCCCTGAGCCTTTAAAATATCCAGGCTGGCTGCAAGCTGAACGCCGGCAGGAACAAAGAGAAAAGCAATCAGGCTGATCATGAAATCAGCGAATTTTTCAACTTGACGTAATTTTAAAATATGGGTGGCCAGTAGAGTGTAGAGAATCACAATCCCGATGACTGGCGTAGGGACGGGGAGCGAGGCGGGGAACAGAGGAGAGATCAGACTTGCCACAAAGAGAATTGCAGCGAAGATACTCATCTGGACCAGAATTGGTGCCGGTTGTTCCTCGGTCGTCTCAGTCGTTGAATGCTGTTGAGCCAAGATAAAATCTCCTTTCAAACGCAAAGCTAGGTACTGCGATGCGAGAGAGTTCACAAAGGAAACCTTGGCAGAGGCAGAATGAAACTCACTGTGAAACCGCTCTCAATCGCTCACCATTATTATATGGGATTCGAGCGGCGTGCACAAGTTCGAACTGCGCTGTGACGCGGTTTATAGGGCCACTTGTGCAGTGATCTGGTCCTGCAAGTGACCGAGTGAGGTTTCAAAAAGCTTTTCAGGACGACTATTTTTTCACAAGCGCGGAATTTTTCTTCAAAAGGGGGCCACGATTGGCAGAAACGACCAAAACTAAAATTATTTTTGTTGAATGTGGCTACTTGAGCCCCATGAATGCGGCGAATGGCGGAACGACGATGTCAACCACGATGGAAATAATGACGACCGCGATGGACGCCATGGACCCTTGAATGGATCCCAGTTGCAGGGCTTTGGCAGAACCCACTGTGTGACCAGCCGTTCCTAAGCCGAGTCCGGCGCCGATGGGGTCGTTGTTGATCCGGAAGAATTTAACCAGCCAGTCGCCCAGCGCGTAAATAATGACGGCGTTGAGGATGCAGGCCATGGCGGTAACCGCGGCATTGCCCCCAATCGCGGTGGCAATTGGCATGGCGATCGCCGTGGTTGCGGCTTGTGGTAGCATAGAGGCGATGCCAATGTCGTTGAGTCCGAGGAGCTTGGCTGCGCCGTAAATGAAGAACAATGACGCAATCAAACCAATAATTAAAGACAAAACGATTTCGAGCCAGAACCGCTTGACGACATCATTTCGTCGGTACAGCGGGATAGCAAAGGCAATCGTGGCGGGGTTTAAGAACCAGAAGATGATGTCCCCACCGGGTTTGTAAGCGGACTTATAGAAGGTTGCGGTCGTGGTGCCGAAGAACTTCGCCATGAGGAAGAGGATAAAAATCCCCAATACCATGCCGACGAAGAGGGGTTGGAAGAGGAAGAACCCCTTGCCAATCTTAAAGAGCCATTGGCCGATTAAATAAACTGATAAGGAAAGAAAAATTCCAAAGACGGCATTGCCTGCGGGTGCGCCGGCGGCATTAGTGCCGAGTGCGTCGCCTAACCACTTACCCCAGACAGCCATGTGTGGCGCGGTTGTCAAAATTATCATGAACACTCATCTCTCTTATGCGTTTAAACCGATGACGGAACAACCAATTATGACTTAATATCAACGCTGCGGTGGAAGATGTGCTTCCGAATCCAAATCATGCCGGCGGTAGTATAGGCCACGACGACCAACATGACAATCGTTGCGATTAGGACCACACCCACAATCTGTAGGCCTTGGGTCTTGAGAATGTCCAGGCTGGCGGCCAGTTGAATCCCAGACGGAACGAACAGAAAGGCAATTAGGCTGATCATAAAATCACCAAATTTTTCAACATTCCGGAGCTTGACGATGTGTGTTGCTAGTAGGACGTAGAGTATAATGAGCCCGATAACCGGCGTGGGAACAGGAAAAGATGGCGGGAAGAGGGGCGAAATCAGACTGGAGACAAACAAAATTGCGGCGAAGATCGCCATTTGCACAATGATTGGCGAGGGCTTCTCCTCAGTCTGCTCTGTCGTTTGGGGAACTTTATCTTGGCTAGCCATAGAAAAATCTCCTTTCGATGAAACACCAAATCTAAGTGACCATCAACTCAATTTCACAAGGAAATTAGGCGCCTATTATGAATAAATTAATATGGGCTTAAAATCTCCTGAACTAACCTCATTATATTGGGGCCCTTCTAATTACACAAGCTTAATCTCCGCCATTTCGGTAATTACGGTATATTTATTAACTAATATTGTGACGAATAAAGTAGGCATTTGTTTTCATCAGTTTTTCGCTGAACTAACTAAGTGTTGAATGGAAGATATGAGTTTGTGAAAAATGGTCAGACCAATTGAAAACCTTAACTTTTCTGAACATTCTTAAAATGGCGGTTGTGTTTAAATTGGGAGATTTGTATAATTAGCAAAAGATATGTAGAAAAGAAAGAGGACACTTTATGAGATTTGAGATTATTGTTAGCTTATTTGCTACCATGATTATCTCCGCAGTCCTAACGCCGTTTGTACGCCGCTTCGCGTTTCAAATTGGTGCGGTGGATAAACCGAATCAGCGACGGGTCAATAAGATTCCAATGCCAACGTTGGGTGGCCTGGCGATTTTTATTGCGTTTACTTTTTCAACCATGTTCCTCTTGCGTGACCAGATGCCAACGCAACAGTTGTGGGGCCTGTTCGGCGGTGAATGTATCATTATCGCCGGGGGCATGATTGATGACGTTTTTGAATTAAAGCCACGGCAAAAGGTCATGTTTCAATTGGCCGCAGCCCTGGAAGTTTACTTCGTGGCGGGCGTCCGGATGCGTTACCTGACGTTACCGTTTGTGGGCGTCTGGCACTTTGGCTGGTTGGCCTTGCCGATTACGCTGTTGTGGATTGTGGCCATCGTTAACGCCATCAACCTGATCGATGGGCTGGATGGTCTGGCAACGGGGGTCTCAATCATTGCATTGACGACCACCGGGATTACGGGGTTGTTCTTCTTAAACGTCGCCAACACTTGGGTGGCCATCATGATCTTTGCGTTGGTGGCCGCGATGGTCGGCTTCTTGCCGTATAACTTCTTCCCGGCGCGCATTTATTTGGGAGACACCGGGGCTCAGTTCATTGGATTCATGATTGCCTGTTTCTCGCTGTACGGGTTGAAGAATGTCACGTTTATCTCCGTGATCATCCCCGTGATTATCCTCGGGGTACCCATCACGGATACGGTCTACGCCATGATTCGGCGGATCTTGAATAAGCAACCCATCTCACACGCGGACAAGCACCACTTACACCATCGCTTGATGCAACTGGGCTTGACCCACCGGCAGACGGTACTCGTGATTTACGGGATTGCGCTGATTTTTTCCTTTATTTCACTGCTGTATCCATTGTCCACGATTTGGGGGTCCGTCCTCCTGACGATTGCCATTCTGATTGGTTTGGAACTGTTCGTCGAGGCCATTGGCTTGGTGGGCTCGGATCGCCAGCCACTGTTGCACTGGATTAAGCGTATTGTGAAGCAGTTGACGTCTAAAAATTCAGATTAGTTTTGAGTGACCTCTGTGTCAGGGGCGGTCAAACGATTAAGGGCCGCGTGCTCACCTCATTCGCAGGTGGGGACGCGGCCTTTGCTTATATCTTCCGCAGCTTGGTTGGGAGCTGGACGCCTTGCCGTTCGCGGAATCTAGGCTGGATCGCTGGGGAAGGACGGTCCAAGCCATAGGGCGGTCTCGGACCTTGCTTTGAGCCGGGAACCCGTCGTCTCAAAGTCACCGATTTTGTGGCAAAACTCACCACGAAATCCCCCGGCTGAGCCTAGATTCCGCTTCACTCTCGGCTACGATGGTCAACGGTCAACAAAAATGAGCTCAAGGCCGATACCAGTTGCTTCAGCAGTTGAGTAGTGGGTCGACCCCCGAACTTTAAAAATCCCAATCATTTTCAGTGACAATGCTTGATAACGACGAGACTTGCACTGCTATTATTGTTGTAGCAACGATTAACTATTGTTCATGGCAGGTATTCTGTGTAGCCGTGAGTGAGTCAAATTTGGCGAACGGCAAGGCGACTAGCTCTGCAGTTTACAGCAAAAAAGCCCGGTCGATTGTAAATAGGCAATCGGCCGGGCCTTTCGTAAGACGTGATTTAGTTCAGATATTGGTTAAAGAAGGTAGCCAACTTGTCAAATGGAATCAGATCACGGTTGACGCCACCGTCATACAGGTCGGTATGCACGGCGCCAGGAATCGTCATGAATTCCTTGTTGTCGGTGTACTTGGAGTTGGTCGTCATCTTCTTGTATTCATCCTTACTAAAGTAGTAGGAGTGCGCCTTGTCCCCGTGGACCATCAGAACAGCACTGCGAATTTCGTTGGTGTACTGGTTGATTGGCTGGTTGACGAAGAACATTGTCCCCGTGACGTTCCACCCCTCATTGGAGTTGACGGAACGGGCATGGTAACCGCGATCAGTCTTGTAGTAAGCATTGTAATCGCGGATGAATTGGGGCGCATCGGCGGGGACGGGATCGACCACGCCCCCGGCCCGCTTGTAAGCCCCGCTTTGGTAATCGGCCGTCCGTTGCTGATTGAGGCTGACCTTCAGTTGATGCCGGTCTTCTTCGTTATCGTTGTCATCGAAGTAGCCGTTGGCGTTGACCCGGCTCATGTTGTACATGGTCATGGTTGCGGTGGCCTTCACCCGAGTGTCGAGCGAAGCGGCGTTTAAGGCCATACCGCCCATCCCACAGATACCAATCATCCCTAGTTTGTCGGGATCGACGTTGGGTTGTGTGGCGAGAAAATCAATGGCGGCCTGGAAGTCTTCGGTGTTAATGTCAGGAGAGGCCATGAACCGGGCTTGACCACCACTTTCACCCGTAAATGAGGGGTCAAAGGCAATCGTCAAGAAGCCGCGTTCGGCCATCGTTTGGGCGTAGATACCGGAAGATTGTTCCTTGACGGCACCAAAGGGTCCACTGACCGCGATGGCAGGCAGTTTGCCGGTGGCGTTCTTAGGGGTGTACATGTCGGCGGCTAAGGTAATGCCGTAGCGGTTGTGGAAGGTGACCTTTTGGTGGTCAACTTGGTCACTCTTGGGAAAAGTCTTGTCCCAGTCGGTAGTAAGCGTTAATTTTTCGTTTGTCATTTATCTGACTCCCTTTTCTTTAGTTGGCAGGCAAGAAAGTCCAAACAGTCAATTTGTGATTCGGTCTGGCGCAGTTCTTGTAGGAGATGCTGACGATGTTGCTGTAAGAGTAACTGTGAGTGGGGATGATCACCGGCGTTGAAACTGACTAAAAACTTTTGCGTCAGGCGCGCGTCACATCCTGCATCGGCAAGGTTCTGTTGAATAAGTCCTAATTTGTCATTTACATTAACCATGGCTTGTCCTTCCTTTGCTGTGAGTACAGTTTACCTGCAACCACCAATTATGTATAATACTTAATGAAGATAACTGGTTATTCTGATTAGTTATAACTGCTGATGATTGGAGAGGTGATCACATGGAAATTCGGGTACTCCGTTACTTTGTGGAAGTCGCTAGGCAGTCCAGTATTACGCGAGCTGCCGAGGCCTTACACGTCTCTCAGCCTACGCTATCCAAGCAACTCAAGGATTTGGAAAATGAACTGGGGAAGAAGTTATTTCAACGCAGTAATTACGGGATTACGCTGACTGATGCCGGGATTCTCATGCGTAAGCGGGCGGAAGATATTCTGTCCATGGTCGATAAGACCAGCGCGGAATTTCAGACGATGACGGACCTTACCGGCGGTGACGTTTACATTGGGTGTGCCGAGTCGCAACTCATTGGGCAGTTGACCACGACCATCAAGGAGTTTCGGCACCAGTATCCCGGCCTACGATTTCATTTAATGAGTGGGGAGACCAAGACGGTGACGGAGAAATTGGACCAGGGACTAGTCGACTTCGCGATTATCGTGGAGCCGCCGGACTTGGAGCACTACACGTATCTGGAGGTTCCGGGAGAAGATACCTGGGGGCTGGTGATGCGCCGCGATGATCCGTTGGCCCAAAAACAGACGATTACGGTGGCCGATTTAGCGGATCAGGCTATCATTTGTTCGGAACAGTCAATTCACACCGATATTCCACGGTGGGCTGGCGACCAGACGGCCGATCTGAATTGGATAGGGACAACCAATCTTTTCTTTAATGGATCGGTCTGTGTCCGCAACGGCTTGGGTGTCTTGCTGACATTCAAGGGGCTCTGCGATACCAGCGCCACGAGTGACCTGACCTTTCGTCCGCTGGCCCCACAGCTGACTACGAAGATGTACGTGATTTGGAAGAAATATCAGGTGTTTACGCCGATTGCTGAACGTTTCATCAAGCAACTTCAGACGGATTTCTCCACGGAGACGACTGTTCACAAGTAGGCAATAATAAAGTTGTCAAAAGGCACCAATCTGAAAAAATCAGGTTGGTGCCTTTCATGGTGATGAGCAACTCTAGTTTAGGCGTCCGTGCGGTGGCTAGCGTTGATTTCGACCGGAACCTCGTTGTAAATGACGTCGCCAGTCTTCATGGTCAGCCGGTCACTGAGAAGATTCGTGATAGCCGTGCGGATGGTGTCCACGGCTGTCAGGTCGACGGCAATCGTCACGGTGACTTGTTCGGTGTAGGTCGTGTCACGGACGATAATCTTTTCCTCAGTGAGGTAGTGCGTGAGCCGATCAAAGTTGGGGTAATCCACGGTAATAGCGATCTCTTGCTGGCGAACGCGTTTGACCACGCCCACGGCTTCGATAGCGGTGGAGGTGGCATTGCTATAGGCCCGGATTAGGCCACCGGCCCCCAGCTTAATGCCGCCAAAATAACGGGTGACCACAGCGATAACGTTGTGGAGTTGGTTACGCTGGAGCACCGTAAGAATGGGGACGCCGGCCGTTCCCGAGGGCTCGCCGTTATCGCTCTCTCGTTGAATCTCGTCGTGTTCCCCGAGAACGTACGCCCAGCAGTGATGGGTCGCCTTAGCTTCCCGGTCACTCACCGCGGCAAGGAAGGCCTTGGCTTCGTCTTCGGTAGTTACGCGGGCGATGTCGGTGATGAAGCGTGATTTTTTAATTTCGATGGCGTGTTGGCCGGTCGCTTGAATGGTTAAATAGTCGGTTTCCATAAAAAACACCTTTCTCGAAAATTTTCAGCCACTTTTTACGGAGTTAGTCTCAGTACCACGAGAGGGGCAAAACGTGATGAATGAGTTGTCAGAATTCTTTGGTCGGCGCTTGCCGGCTCAACCAGGAAACGCCCAGTTGGGCCCCGGTGAGCTGGCTATCCAACGGGAGAGTCAGCGTTACCGGTGCCAGCGTTGTCGTCAGTGGATTGCCACCACGGATCGGCTACCCAACGGCGATTGGTACTGCCGGCACTGTTTACAAATGGGCCGGTTGACCTCACAGACTAAATTATACACTATTCCGGAGCCTAACCGGTTCGTAATCCCGACGACACCGGTGCTGACCTGGACCGGGACGCTCAGTGACGACCAGCAACGCGCGGCCCAGGCGGTTTGCAGGTTGGTCCAGCAACAACAGAATCAGTTGCTATGGGCGGTCACCGGTGCCGGTAAGACCGAGATTGTTTATCCGGCGTTGGCGTGGGCCTTGGCACAGGGCTGGCGAGTGGCCTGGGTCTCGCCGCGGGTTGACGTCTGCTTGGAGTTGGCACCGCGGATTCGCCAGGCCTTTCAGACGACCAGTCAATGTCTCTTGTATGGCGAGCAGTCGGTGCCCTATACGTATAGTCAGTTGACGGTCTGTACGACCCACCAATTGTTACGGTTCGAGCGGGCTTTCGATTGGATTATCGTGGACGAAGTGGATGCCTTTCCCTTAGCGACCAGTCCGTTGCTGCAGACGGCCATCACGCGTGCCGAGAAAGTTTCCGGTCGCCACCTTTATTTAACAGCGACACCCGGTGAATCCTTACAGCGTCAGATTAGACGGCACGAGGTTGCGACAACGTACTTACCGTTGCGCTATCACGGTTTCTTACTGCCACGGCTACAAGTGAGATTGGCATGGCGGTGGCGGACTCTTCTGGAGAAGTCCCGGTTGCCGGCGGCGTTGGTACGACAATTACTGGCCTATCAGCAGGTGGGGCAACGTTTTCTGCTGTTCGTTCCGCACGTGCGTGATCTAGACGCCGTGATGGCCGCATTGATACATGCCAAAATTAAAGGCGGGGTCAGCGTACACGCAACCGATGAGCAGCGTACGGACAAGGTGCAAGCGCTGCGCGAACGTCGGGTGGCCTTTCTCGTGACCACTACGATTTTAGAGCGTGGCGTGACCTTTCCTAACATTGCCGTGGTCATCTTAGGCGGAGACGATGCCATCTTTTCCACGGCAGCCCTGGTACAGATTGCCGGTCGGGCAGGGCGGCACGCGGACTTTCCCCGTGGTGAAGTCACCTGCTACGTCCAGAGTCAGACACGGGTGGTGCGTCGCGCCCAGCGTATGATTGATCAACTGAATCGGCAGGGGAAGCGCCGGGGCGGGCGGTGGCCAGCATGACCCGCTGTGTCTGGTGTCAACAGCGCTTCCAACCCAGCGTCGCGCTACGGGATCTTTTGAGCTGGCGACCGTTGCCAGTACCGCCACTTTGCCCACGTTGTCAGGACCGATTCGTCCCCATTACGGCCCAGCATTGTCCGGACTGCGGCCGCCAACAGGAGCAGGCCGTTCGCTGCCACGACTGTGAACGCTGGGGGATGGAAAGCCTACAGAATCGAGCACTCTTTCGCTATGATGTGGGGATGAAGGCCTACATGCAACAGTATAAATTTCAGGGGGATTACGCGTTGCGTAAGGCCCTTCAGGCGCCACTCCAGCGGGCACTGGCTCAGCAGGATTATGATATTTTAGTCCCCATTCCTATCGATCAACAGACGTGGCTGACGCGAGGCTTCAATCAGGTCACGGGGTGGCTGCGGGGCCAACCTTATCACCAAGCACTGGTGGTGAAGGCCACGCACAAGGCTCAGCCGCAATCGGCCAAGACCCGGGCCCAACGGTTGCTCACACCACAGCCATTTCAACTGGATCCACGAGTGGCGCCAATCCTAGTTAATCAACGGGTTTTGCTATTAGATGACGTCTACACCACGGGGCGGACTTTGCGGCACGCCGCCGCGCAAATTTATTTGGGTGGCGCGAAAGCGGTTACTAGCCTGACTTTAGCGCGTTGAGGCCGATTAAATTTCGTGAGAATAATTGTTTCTGGTAGGGCTTTCTATTATAATAATAGTAAGCAAAGCATATTAGAAGAGTGGTCCTTCTAATGCTGAGCAAACCGAGTTTATCTTGGTTGAAGGGAGAGAAGTTTTATGCTCACATTTAATATTCGTGGTGAAAACATCGAAGTTACTGACGCAATACGGGATTACGTTGAAAAGCGTATCAGCAAGTTGGAGAAATATTTCGACAACAAAGTTGAGGCAATTGCGCATGTCAACCTGAAGGTCTACCAAAACAAGACGGCGAAGGTTGAAGTAACAATCCCACTCCCATACTTGACATTACGGGCAGAGGAAACTTCTCCGGACTTATATGCAAGTGTTGATTTGGTTACCGATAAGCTGGAACGGCAAATTCGCAAGTTCAAGACCAAAGTTAACCGTAAGTCCCGGGAGAAGGGCTACAAGAATCTCGACTTCGCACCGGAAGCTACGGAACCAGATCCAGCTGAAAGTAAGGAGTTAGAGGTTGTTCGGACCAAGCGCGTTTCGCTGAAGCCAATGGATAATGAAGAGGCTGTTCTGCAAATGGACATGTTAGGCCACGACTTCTTTATCTACGAAGATGCTGAAACGAACGGCATTAGCATTGTGTACCGTCGTAACGACGGCCGCTATGGTTTGATCGAAGCCGACGACCAATAAACCAATAATGTTAACAACTAACGAAGCACTGCCTAGCGCGGTGCTTTTTTAGTGCTCAGTTAAAGCGGTGAAGTCTTTCGATGAGCGGAGAGGACGGCGAGAGTAGCAGGGAGAGTTGGTGGCGTAACGGGTAGCCGCTGTAACCGGAAGCCAGTGTTTGTTTGCTCACCCTACCAAGCTGTACAGCGTCAGCGCCTCGTCTTTGCAGGGATGCCACGCGGTTCATAGAATAGAAGGTAACCCGGTCATTTAGGTGTCGAACTGGCCGATTGGTATTTCGGTTTTTGCCGGTGTGGCGCAATAGTTGAGGGGGCTCATCCATTCGGCTGATTGTCATGGGATTGTTAAGCAACTGTTAAGCAAAAAGACAATACTTTCACCGATGAATCTGGTAAAATTAATAAGATTACTCCTGGACTTCCGGGCAGTTCCCACAGTATCAGTGGTGGGTTGGCGGGAGGTTCGACTTGATATAGGTGAAACAATAACTGACGGTGGGGGAATTTTAACTAAGGATAATGCGAAAGAAAGCGGTTTTACGGCATTTACATGATTAGAAAAGTTTCATCTTAGCCGGGTTAGTGTTAAAATGTAGATTGATTTATTGTCAAAATAAATGATTTAAATCCTATCCCTCGCGCGATGCAGATACCTTGATTGATGCGAGGAATATTCTTGTAATGGGGTTTGTGATTTTATCAATTACTCAAATGTCCGCGCCGCAACCTGCGGACAGTAACGATCCGGGTTATTGGGATGGTGATCCACCCCGGATAAATTGCGAACACGGCGTTTGGTGTCGTGGTTGCGAGCTTCTAATGCAAGTTAGAAGTGGTTGACGACGACTTATTAAAATGTACTGAAGGGAATTCTCACATGGCAAATATTTTAAAACGATGGGTCGAAAGTGATCGACGGACTTTACGACGCCTCAGTAAATTAGCGGATCAAGTCGGCGCTTACGCTGATGAATACGCAAAGCTTTCGGATGAAGATCTGCAAGCAAAAACGCCTGAATTGAAGCAACGCTATCAGGATGGCGAAACTTTGGACGACTTACTGCCTGAGGCTTTTGCTGCTGTCCGTGAAGGCGCTAAGCGGGTCCTTGGCCTTTACCCATTCCACGTGCAAATTATGGGAGGAATTGTGCTTCATGAAGGTAACATTGCCGAAATGAAGACCGGTGAAGGGAAGACCTTGACCGCCACAATGCCCGTTTACCTGAACGCCTTAGCCGGCGAAGGGGTTCACGTGGTTACGGTTAACGAATACTTATCCGCACGTGATGCCACTGAAATGGGTGAGTTGTACAACTGGATGGGCTTGACCGTCGGGTTAAACTCCGCCGAAAAGTCACCAGAAGAGAAGCGTGAAGCCTACAAGGCTGATATCACGTACTCGACCAACGGGGAAATCGGGTTCGATTACCTGCGGGATAACATGGTGGTATACAAAGAAGATATGGTCCAACGGCCATTGAACTTTGCGATTGTCGATGAAGTTGACTCCATCTTAATTGATGAAGCGCGGACCCCATTGATTATTTCTGGTCAGTCTGAAGGGACGAGTGCGCTCTATCAACGGGTGGACCGGTTCGCAAAGACGTTGCACGAAAAGGAAGACTTTAAGATCGACCTTGAATCTAAGACGGTGGCGCTGACCGACGTCGGGATTGAAAAGGCTGAAAAATACTTCAACTTAAAGAACTTATACGACACGGACAACACCGCGTTAACCCACCATATGGACCAGGCCTTACGGGCTAACTTCATCATGTTGCGGGATAAAGACTACGTGGTTCAAGATGGTGAAGTCTTGATCGTTGATTCCTTTACTGGACGGGTGATGGAAGGTCGTCGGTACTCCGATGGTCTGCACCAAGCCATCGAAGCCAAGGAAGGCGTTGAGATTCAAGAAGAAACTAAGACTATGGCCAACATCACGTACCAAAACTTATTCCGGATGTACAAGAAACTTGCCGGGATGACTGGGACGGCCAAGACCGAAGTTGAAGAATTCCGGGAAATCTACAACATGGACGTTATCTCCGTGCCAACCAACAAACCGGTGGTCCGGGTCGATGAACCTGACCTGTTGTACCCAACCTTGGAATCCAAGTTCGATGCCGTGGTTAAAGAAATTAAGATGTTACACGCAAAGGGTCAACCGATGTTAATCGGGACCGTGGCCGTTGAAACGTCCGAATATATTTCACAACGGTTGGACCAAGAAAACATTCCGCACGTGGTCTTGAACGCTAAGAACCATGCCAAGGAAGCTGACATTATTCAAAATGCCGGCCAACGGGGCGCGGTAACGATTGCGACCAACATGGCCGGGCGGGGGACCGATATTAAATTGGGACCCGGCGTGGTTGAAATTGGTGGTTTAGCCGTTATCGGGACTGAACGACACGAGTCACGGCGGATTGATAACCAGCTTCGTGGACGTTCCGGTCGGCAAGGTGACCCTGGTATGACCCAGTTCTACCTGTCTTTGGAAGATGACTTGATGCGCCGGTTCGGTTCCGAACGGGTCAAGAGCTTCCTGGAACGGATGAACGTGGATGGTGAGGACGCCGTTATTCGGAGTCGGATGATCACCAAGCAAGTTGAATCCGCGCAGAAACGGGTTGAAGGGAACAACTACGACTCCCGGAAGAACGTGCTGCAATATGATGATGTTATGCGGCAACAGCGTGACGTGATCTATGGCGAACGGAACCAAGTGATCAACCAGGATAAGTCCCTCAAGTGGGTCTTAATGCCGATGATCAAGCGGACCGTCGACCGGGTGGTTAACTTGCATACGCAAGGTGACCAATCCGATTGGGACCTAGATACGTTACTGGACTTCGGGATTTCCGCAATGGTTTCACCAGACAAGATTAGCCTAAGCGATCTGCAAGGCAAGTCGGCTGATGAAATCAAGGCCTTCTTCATGGGCTTAGCCGAAGATGTCTACCAAGAAAAGCAGAAGCAACTCTACGATCCAGCACAGATGTTGGAATTCGAAAAGGTTGTGCTGTTACGTTGTGTGGACTCTCACTGGACCGACCACATCGACACCATGGACCAATTGCGTCAATCAATTGGACTACGGGGTTATGGTCAGTTGAACCCATTAGTTGAATATCAACAAGAAGGATTCCGGATGTTCGGTGAAATGATCTCTGACATCGATTACGATGCCACTCGTCTATTCATGAAGTCAGAAATTCGACAAAATATTACCCGTTAGTGCGGGAGATGACGAGGCGGGAAGCAATTCCGGCCTCGTTTTGTCTAAACGTGACTTGTTTGTCCGCTTGCCTGCCGCCTTGCCGTTCGCAAAATATGCGCTGGAACGCGGTGGGGAGGACGGTCAAAGCCTGAGGAGCGGTCTTTGACCTCGCTTGGAACCGCCAAGATCGCGTTTCCAAGTCGCCATTTTCTAAGCAACCCGCTTAGAAAATCCCACGGCTGAGCGCATATTTTGCTTCACTCTCGGCTAGAGTGCTGTGTGGGCATCAGAGCTTCGATCAGATGGCTGGTTTGCTCCAACGCGAAGACGACAATAACGCGACTATCATTGCCGGAGGAGGTCAGTAATGGAGCCAGCCGTGACGACGGTGTTAGCTGGCGTTTCTTCAGCCAGGTTACACCGTGGGGCGACTTGGGAGACTTGCGTGTTTTGCAAGGCTTCTAAGCGAGGTGGAAGCCCGCTCTTTGGCTGGAACCGTTCCCCACAGCAGGCGGAATTGCTGACAGCCGCAGGCACGGATGTGGACTTGTTGAATTAAGAAGTGTAGCTATCTTTTGGAAAACCCAAAATCAAAATCTAATTAAAAAAGGAGCCAACCACGATGGAATTAAGCGATGCAAAACGTGACATTGCCACCATGAAGGAACAACTTGCCGGCTTTAGGGGGTCACTTTGACTTTGATGCCCTGAGTGAGAGCATCAGTGTCAATGAAGGCCAGATGGCCCAACCGGGATTCTGGGACAATGCGCAGTCAGCCCAAAAGCTGATTGACGAAACCAATGAAATGAAGAAAAAGGTCGAGGAATTCAAGAAACTCAGCGACCAGATTGATGATTTGGAAGTCGCCGTATCTCTGCTACAAGAAGAACCAGACCCCGACATGCAAGCCGAGTTCGAGCAGAACTTCAAGACCGCCCAGGCGGCGCTACATCAGTACAGCCTGAACCAATTATTGAATCAGAAGTATGACAAAAACAATGCCATCCTCGAAATTCATCCGGGGGCGGGGGGCACGGAATCCCAAGACTGGGGTGAAATGCTCATGCGGATGTACACGCGTTGGGCAGAACAACACGACTTCAAGGTCACGGTCTTGGATTATCAACCCGGCGAAGTCGCCGGTCTGAGCAGTGCTACGTTGCTAATTGCCGGGCACAACGCCTACGGTTATTTACGCTCCGAGAAGGGTGTTCACCGACTGGTGCGGATTTCACCGTTTGATTCGGCCGGACGGCGGCACACCTCGTTTGCCTCGGTTGACGTCTTGCCAGAGCTGGATGACACCGTGGATATTGAAATCAATCCGGCCGATTTGAAGGTCGATGTGTACCGGGCTTCCGGGGCTGGGGGTCAACATGTCAACAAGACCTCCTCGGCCGTGCGAATCACGCATATTCCGACCGGGATCGTCACGCAGAGTCAGGCGCAACGGTCACAGCTACAGAACCGGCAAACGGCCCTGGGCATGTTGCGGGCGAAGTTGTATGAACGCGAAGAAGAGAAGAAGGCCAAGGAAAAGGCGGCCATCGAGGGTGAGCAGATGGATATTGGTTGGGGATCACAGATTCGCTCCTACGTCTTCCATCCCTACACCATGGTGAAGGATCACCGGACGGACTACGAGACCGGCAACGGGCAGGCCGTCATGGACGGTGACCTAGACCCCTTCATCGATGCGTACTTGCAATGGCAATTGAGCCAGAAAAATCCAGACTAACGATTCATGAGGGGCCACGAACGTCGTTTCTTTCGGCGGCCTCGGATCGGTGGTTAACGGTGAGATAGTCGTAAGCGAAAATCATTGGGCGGGTAACACGAATGTCGTGCGACCCGCTTTTCTTTCATGCTATACTGGGGTCAGTTATTTTTTCAAGAAAGGTGTCGATGACATGCGGATAGTTATTGCGTGTGGCAGTTACCTCCTCCAACTGATGGTTTGGGTGGCGGTACTGCGGTTGTGGGTGACGAGTCGCTCACGGATTAAGCACGAACGGCAAAATTTTGGGAGTGCCGTTTACAGCGATCATTTTGAATTGCGTCATTTCTTAACTCAGGGGCTGGTGTTGGGGGCCGCCCTATCGGTAGTGAACGTGCTGGTTGGGTTCAGCCTGCCACTGCTGTGGGTTGTGATTTATGAACTCCTGGCGGTGGTGACTCTGATTGTTCTACCGACCACCGTCTTACCCCTAACGTTAATTGTGGTGAGCACGCTCATCACGATTGGCGCCAGCACCTTGGGGGGACCTTACATAGCCGAGCTTCCCAGCTTGGCACCGACCGGTCTGAAATGGGGGCTGAACGCTGTGCCGGTCCAGAATTACCTGTGGCTGGCGGCCTTCTTCTTCCTGATTTTAGGGCACTGGTTGTCACGGTATGGCGGTCGCTTCACGGCCCCTCGAATCTACGCGAAGCAACGGGGCAAGCGCATCGCTGGCTATCCTTGGCGAGAATTCTTAGTCTTGCCAATGGTCACACTGGTTCCCGGCGACTGGTTTGCCAGTCATTGGGCCTTTTGGCCGTTGCTGACGATTCACGGCCAGACCTTTGCCGTACTGGTTGTGCCGTTACTTGTGGGACTACGGTTTACCGTTTTCCGGCAGGTGCCCCGAGTCGTCTATCAAGGCATTGCCAAAAAGTTGGTATGGTTGGCTCTGGCGGCGCTGGTTTTCTTCGGTTGGACCATCTACCGGCCCCAAGATGTGGCCATTACCCTCGTCTTATTGTTAGTTGGTTACGCCATCATCCTATGGCGGGCTAAACGTTATGACGCACAGCAACAGTTCTGGTATTCTCAAGTTGATGACGGGGTACGGGTTTTAGCCATCCGGCCACGGACACCGGCAGTAAAGCTTGATTTGGCTGCTGGCGATATTATCTTGGAATGTAACCACCAACCAATCGACAGTGAAACATCCTTTTACGAAGCGCTCTTAATCAATCCCACGTATTGCCACTTGAAGGTGCGCAACATGGCGGGGGAATTGAAGGTGACCGAGACGGCGATTTATGCCGGCGCGCCACATGAAATCGGGATTGTTTTATTTAGAGATCAGGAGGGATAACCCATGAGTAGAGTCCTAGTCGTCGATGACGAACCAGCAATCGTGACCCTCTTGCAGTACAACTTGGAACAGGCAGACTATCAGGTTGTGACTGCAATTGACGGGGAGCAAGCGTTGAATTTGGCACTGCATGAGAAGTTTGATGTGATTTTATTGGATTTGATGCTACCAAAGTTAGATGGTGTTGAAGTGACCAAACGGTTGCGGCAAGAAAAAATCAGCACACCCATCATCATGATTACGGCTAAGACCAGTGAGTTTGATACCGTCTTTGGCCTAGAACTCGGCGCGGATGATTACATCACCAAGCCATTTAGTCCCCGTGAAGTGATTGCGCGCATGAAGGCTGTGATGCGGCGGTACCACGGGGATGAACCGGAAGAAAAGCCAGCGACACCAGCGGCTAATCTGCTACACGTCGCGGATTTGACGATTGACCAGGATAAGTTCCAGGTCAAACGCGGCGACCAGACGATCGAGTTAACCCCCAAGGAATTCGAACTCCTCTTGTTCTTTGCTAAACGGCCGGGTAAGGTGTGGAGCCGTGAACAGTTACTCGAAGGCGTGTGGGGCTTTGACTACAGTGGTCAGACCAGAATGGTCGATATCCACGTGTCCCATTTGCGCGAAAAGATTGAAATTGATCCCAAGCACCCCAAGCTCCTTAAGACCGTTCGCGGCTTTGGGTATACGTTTGAGGCCCAATCATGAAACGCCTACTCGTGGTGTGGCTAACGGTGGGCGTAGCCAATACGCTATTGGTCTGGTTGGTACGGCCGTCACAGCTCGGGATTGCGGTCTTCATCAGCTGGTCGGTGGCCCTCATCGAGACGGCGGGGGTGAGTGTGCTCTTACGATGGGGCGACCAACGGATTGGTATTCTCACCAAGAAGGTCGAAGGGATTCGTCACGCCAAGACACCAGCCCACGTGCTCTTGTCGCCGCATGATCCCTTCTACCAGTTGGCCCTCCAGATTAATTATTTGCAGACGCACCAACGGAAAGTCCAGCGTCAAATGGCCGGACAGAATCAGGAATTTGCGACGCTACTGGATTATCTTCCCATTGGGGTCATGGTGATCGACCGGTATCGAAAAGTTGAACTGGCCAATCCGGCGATGGAGCAGTTCTTACAGCAACAGATTTCACCGCGACGGCATCCATTTACGCAGGACGTCCGGCAGTTCGAGCTGGCCAGCCTCATCAACACGGCGTTAAGCGAATCAACCACCCAGCATCGGGTCCTAAAGTTACCAGGGACACCGCATGAACGGACGGTCGATGCTCAGGCCATTTATACGGAAACGTCTCAGGATTATTTCCAAGTCTTGGTCTTGCTGTATGACGTAACGGAGGTCTACGCGGTTGAGCAGATGCAGGTGGACTTCGTGTCCAATGCTTCGCATGAACTGAAGACACCGGTGACGGCCATCTCGGGTTTTGCCAAGACGCTCTTGGCCGGCGCTAAGGATGATCCCGAGAAGCTGACGGAATTCTTGAAAATCATCGACGAGCAGAGTGAACGGCTCGTGGAGCTCATCAACGATGTGTTGACGATTTCTCATCTGAAATCTGGTAACGCGGTCGAATTGGCGGAAGTGCCGGTGGGCCAACAGATTGGGATGCAGGTCTCCCTGTTGCAACCATTGGCGGCGGTCAATCAGGTTACCTTGATTAATGAGGTACCGACCGATCTAGTCGCGGCCACGGACCAGCACAAATTTGATCAAATCTTGAAGAACGTCTTGGGTAACGCCATCAAATACAATCGGCCCAACGGCACAGTCACGTTGACAGCGGCGGTGACTGGTAAGACGTGGTCACTACGGATTGCGGATACCGGCGTGGGCATTTCTGCGCAGGATCAACTGCGCGTCTTCGAACGCTTCTATCGAGCGGAAGTCTCTCATTCCAATCAACGGGTGAGCGGTAGTGGCTTGGGCCTCGCCATTGTTCGCGAGTTGGTCGAGTCACTCAACGGTAAGATTGATTTGCAAAGCAAGCTGGACGAAGGGACCACGGTCACTCTGACTTTCCCGGTGAATGCGCCGAGTTAGGGTCGGCAGTGTCCGCCCTCCACAGCAGTTGGTTCGGTCCGTAGCGCAGTTGGCTCAAATTTTTTCATTAATTGAATCGTGCAAGACTGGCGGAATTTGCCCTTAATTGAGGCGGGTTCCGCCATTTTGATGTCGTCATTTAAAATTTGAAACGGTGATCGTGGTTAAACGGATGGCACTGGTCACGTTTGGTCGTATGCGTTGCGATTTGATGGGGATATCAAGGACAGTCACCGTCCTAACTGCCCCCCACAGCAGACGGAACCTCTGGCGGGCGCAGGCAAAGCCCCATATCCATCGTGCCACGATTAACCTGTAGACCGAGTGATTTCGGGAAAAAGTTATCAATACCGGGCAACATTTACATAACCTTTACAATACGCCTACACGACATTTACATTGGTTCGGTATACTTATTTTTGAAAAGGTCGCGCAGTAGCGTGCGGCCGATAGGAGGTTAGCGGTATGTCGAAGAAACGCTGGTGGCAAGGATTGGGTCTACTACTTGTGGTGGGCCTGGGTCTCTTTGCCTATCAAACGCGTGAAGTCAGTCACGCGGGCGAATCCATTACGGCAGTTGGGTCAACGGCCTTGCAACCCTTGGTGGAAGCGGCTGGTGAACAATATACGGGCGAACATCTGGGAACGTTCATTAACGTTCAGGGTGGCGGGACCGGGACGGGGCTGAGCCAGATTCAGGAAGGCGCCGTTCAAATAGGTAATTCAGATCTCTTTGCCGGTGAGCAGAAGGGGATCAAAGCCCAGCAACTGGTGGACCATCGCGTCGCCGTGGTGGGCATTACACCGATTGTGAATAAAAAGGCGGGGGTCGACCACCTGACGACCGCACAACTCATTCAAGTCTTTACGGGTAAGGTGACGAACTGGCGCGAAGTGGGCGGCCGCAATGTCCCAATCGTATTGGTGAACCGGGCACAAGGGAGTGGGACGCGGGCCACATTTGAGCAATTTGGCTTAGCCGGTCACCAGTCCAAGACTGCTCAGGAGCAGGATTCTTCGGGGATGGTGCGCCAGATTGTGGCGACGACCCCCGGTGCGATTAGCTACGTGGCTTTTTCCTACGTGGATAAGACCGTGCAGGCCCTTACGTTAAATCACGTGGCGCCCACGGAAGCCAACGTGGTGACGAATCAGTGGAAGATCTGGTCGTACGAACATTTATATACGAAAGGCCAACCAACTGGCTTAACCAAGAACTTCATCCATTATGTGCAATCACCAGCAGTGCAGAAGACGCTGGTCCGACAACTCGGCTATCTGTCACCTGATCAGATGCAGGTTAACCGGGACGTCAACGGTCAAATTACGAAATTGGAGGGCGCAAAGTGATGAAAACCACAGAACAACTGGAACAACAGCTGAAGCGTCATTCCAAGGCCGCCAAGCTAGAAATTTGGGGCAAGGTGGTTAGCTTCTCCGCGCTCCTGCTGATTGTGGCCGTCGTGGTGGCTATCATTGGGTTCGTGGCCTCCAAGGGACTCGCGACATTCTTTAGCAACCACGTGAGTCTCTGGGATTTCTTGTCCGGCAAGAGTTGGAATCCAGGCGTTACGGATGCCCACGGTAAGCCGGAAGTCGGCGCCCTGCCGATGATCGTTGGCTCGTTTCTGATTACGATCCTGTCGGCCATCGTGGCGACGCCGTTTGCGATTGGGACGGCAGTCTTCATGAATGAGATTTCGCCTAATAAGGGGGCGAAGATTCTCCAACCGGTGACGGAACTGCTGGTGGGGATTCCCTCCGTGGTTTACGGCTTCATTGGGCTATCCGTGGTCGTTCCCGTGACCCGGACCATCTTTGGCGGCAGTGGTTTCGGGATTCTCTCCGGAACCTGCGTACTCTTCGTCATGATTCTTCCTACGGTGACGTCGATGAGCGTGGATGCCTTGCGGTCGGTGCCCCGGTACTACCGGGAAGCCTCACTGGCCCTCGGCGCCACGCAATGGCAGACCATCTACAAAGTGGTCTTGCGCGCCGCTACGCCGGGCATGATGACGGCGGTGGTCTTCGGGATGGCGCGGGCCTTCGGTGAAGCGTTGGCCGTGCAAATGGTGATTGGGAACGCCGCGTTGATGCCAGGAAGTCTGGTTGATCCGGCCTCCACTCTGACCTCCGTGTTGACGACGGGGATCGGGAACACCGTCATGGGGTCGCTACAAAACAATGCGTTGTGGTCCTTAGCCTTAGTCCTGCTCCTCATGTCCTTAGTCTTTAACCTGATCATTCGTTTGATTGGTCGAAAGGGGCGTCTCCAATAGTGATGAATCCAAAAACACAAAATAAAGTAGCGATTGGAACGTTGTACGGCGTTGCTGGGTTGGTTGTCTTGATTTTAATGGCGCTTCTCGGCTATATTCTGGTCAGCGGCCTCCCCCAACTGAGTTGGCACTTCTTGACGGCACCAGCCAAGGCCTTCTTAAAGGGTGGTGGGGTCGGTATCCAACTGTACAATTCGTTTTATCTTTTGATTCTAGCAATGCTGATTTCGTTTCCGATTGCGTTGGGCGCCGCCATTTACCTTTACGAATACGCGAAGGATAACTGGGTGACCACTACGATCCGGACGGCGATTGAAATCCTGAGTTCGTTACCTTCCGTGGTGGTGGGATTGTTCGGCTTCCTGTTCTTCGTGGTTAAGCTGAACCTGGGCTTCTCGATTCTCTCTGGGGCCTTTGCCCTGACGTTCTTCAATCTCCCGTTATTGACGCGGAGCATTGAAGATTCGCTGCGAACGATTGACACCACGCAACGCGAGGGGGGCTTGGCACTGGGGTTATCGCGTTGGGAAACGGTCACACGGGTCATCTTACCGGCCGCAGTTCCCAGCATCCTGACCGGGGTGATCTTGAGTGCCGGGCGGGTCTTCGGTGAAGCCGCCGCCTTAATCTACACGGCGGGACAAAGCGCACCGGCGTTGGACTTTACCGACTGGAATCCCTTCAATATTTCCAGCCCACTGAATCCGATGCGGCCCGCCGAAACGTTGGCGGTGCACATCTGGAAGATTAATTCGGAAGGGATTATGCCGGATGCCAAGGCCATCTCGTCGGGGTCCTCAGCCGTCTTGGTGCTCGCCATTCTGTTGTTTAACTTTGCCGCGCGTTACTTAGGTAAGCGGCTGTACAAGCGGTTAACGTCCGCGTAAAGGAGGGTCGCCCATGTTTTTAAGTAATGATGTTACCCAGAACACGGAGATGCTGGACCGGCACGTGGTTCAACCAACCGATCCGCAGCATCCGACAATTCTATCCACCGAGGACTTGCACGTCTATTATGGTAAGAAGGAAGCCATTTCCGAGGGTGATCTGCGGTTCGCCAGCAACCAGATCACCGCGTTAATCGGGCCGTCTGGTTCCGGTAAATCGACCTTTCTGCGTTCTTTGAACCGGATGAACGACCGGATCGCCACGGTGACTGGTAAGATCATGTATCGCGGCGTGGATATCAATCAACCCGACATCGACGTCTACGAGATGCGGCGCCGGGTGGGGATGGTCTTTCAGCGACCGAATCCATTTGCCAAATCCATCTACGACAACATCGCCTTCGCACTGCGACTACGGGGCGTGACCGATAAGCACGCGTTAGATGAAATCGTAGAAACTTCCCTCAAGCAGGCCGCCCTCTGGAATCAGGTTAAAGATGATCTGAACAAGAGTGCGCTAGCGCTGTCGGGGGGGCAGGCACAACGCCTGTGTATTGCCAGAGCCATCGCGGTCAAGCCGGATATCCTGTTGTTGGATGAGCCGGCCAGTGCGTTGGATCCGGTGTCGACCAGTCAGTTAGAAGACACTTTGTTGGAGCTTAAGCAGCACTACAGCATTATTATCGTGACCCACAACATGCAACAAGCCGGGCGGATTAGCGAGTATACGGCATTTTTTAACCAGGGGCGCGTATTGGAATACGATACGACGAGCCATATCTTCACCAATCCGCAGGTGCAGGTCACGAGTGATTACGTTTCGGGGAACTTCGGTTAACGAGGAGGAGAATAAGAATGAGTAAGGAAATTTTAACCACGCAGGATCTTCATTTATATTACGGAGACAAGGAGGCCTTGAAGGGGATTAACCTCAACTTTGAGTCCAAGGGGATTACGGCCTTGATCGGCCCATCCGGGTGTGGGAAGTCCACGTATTTGCGGACCTTGAACCGGATGAATGACTTGATTCCCAACGTCACGATTACGGGAACCATTAAGTTTAAAGGTCAAGACCTGTACGCGCCGAGTGCCGATACCGTACAGATTCGAAAGGAAATTGGGATGGTGTTCCAGCAACCCAATCCGTTCCCATTTTCCATCTACGATAACGTGATCTACGGTTTGCGTATCGCCGGGGAAAAGGATAAGGAAAAGCTGGACGCCGTGGTTGAGAAGTCCTTACGCCAAGCGGCCGTTTGGGACGAAGTGAAGGATCATTTACATGAAAGTGCCTTGGCCTTATCTGGTGGGCAACAGCAACGGGTCTGCATCGCGCGGGTCCTCGCCGTTTCGCCAGAAATTATCCTGTTGGATGAACCGACGAGTGCCTTGGATCCCGTTTCCAGCAGTCAAATTGAAACAACCCTCTTGAATTTACGTCACGATTATACGATTATTACAGTAACCCACAATCTCCAACAGGCGTCACGAATCGCGGATCGGACCGCGTTCTTCATGAACGGTGAGTTGGTGGAAGTGGACCAAACTAAGAATATTTTCATGAATCCCGCTGAAAAGCAGACGGAAGATTATATTAGCGGTCGATTCGGTTAAGGAGGCAAGTTATGCGTAGATTGTTTGATGACGAGTTGGCGGAACTGGACGCAGACTTTACGGAAATGGGCATGTTGGTCAGCGAGGTTGTGCAGCAGGCGGTGGATGCCTTTATGGATCGCGATGCCGTGGCAGCCCAGAAGCTGATCGACCACGACCACGAGATCAACCAACGTGAAATCTCTCTGGAGCAGAAAACCTTTGAGATGATCGCCTTGTATCAACCCGTAACGACGGACCTGCGTGAAATTGTGACGATCTTAAAGGCCGTTTCCGAGTTGGAGCGAGCCGCGGATCATGCCCGTAACGTGGCGCATTCCGCCATTAAGTTCGGCAGCAAGCAGAAGATTGCGGTACTTGAGCAGTTGATTGGTGAGATGGGGCAGATTACCACGCGAATGATTCGCGAAGTGTTGGCGGCCTACGTGAACAAGGACGACCATGCCGCCCGTGAATTGGCGGAGGTTGACCGCAAGCTTGATCAACTGAATCATCAGATTCGTGCCGACAGTTATCAGCAGATGCGACTGGACCCGGCGTTTGAGACCGGGGCGTCAATCTACCTAAACGTTGCGCAAGACCTCAGCCGAATTGGGGATTACGTGACTAACGTGTGCGAATGGATTGTTTACCTGAAGTCCGGACAGATTGTGGAATTGAACCCGGCCAATTCGGATAGTCCCAACTAAAATTCCCGCGTTAGGGGCGACACGTGTTTCGTTGAAAAGCTTAACCTATCTTGAAGATTTACCGGAACGGTCACTGGAAACTTGCTTTCAGTGGCCGCTTTCGTTATTCTTGCCATAAAAGGAATTTAGGTTTAAAGAAAAGGAGTGTCCGCCGATGGCAGCAAAAAAGCGCTTTGTTCGTTCTCGTACCAACCGGTTAGTGGGTGGTGTCCTGGGCGGAATCGCTGACTATTTTAATTGGAATGCTAATCTATTACGGGTGATTTACGTGCTGATCACGGTCGCCATGCCGTTTGCTCATGGGATTTTGGGCTTGGCCGTTTACGTGATTCTTTACACGTTCATGCCCCTCGAGGAACGCGCAGAGGGCAGTGGCCCCAATCTGCGGGATTTATTCCGTGGCGCCAGTCCGACCCCCAAGGATAGTGGACGCAAGGTCATTCATGATGTGACGGAACAGGACGTCAAGGATTCGCACAAGGACGGTGATTAGTATGCGCTTTTGGACCAGAATTCTAGTCAATGCCGTGATTTTCTTGGCATTGGCTGGTTTTTTTCAAAGCTCGATGGCCGGCAGTCTGCAGAACGCCTTCTACGTATCGGGTGTGGGCATCGCGTTACTGGCAAGCTTCGTTCTCGCCCTGCTAAATGCGGTCGTCAAGCCGATTCTATTCGTGTTATCGCTACCGATTACCGTGCTGACGCTGGGGCTCTTTAGCGTCGTGATCAACGCGATCATGTTGGAATTAACCGCGTGGTTCGTGGGGAGCAACTTCGCCTTCGCTTCGTTTTGGATTACCATGATGGTGGCGGTAATCATGTCCATCTTCAATGCCATCATCAGTGATCATTTCGCCCGGAATTAAGTTACCCGATACGAATGAATTTGGTAGGAGTAACCCCGGTAAAGTGCTAAAATTAAAGTAGTTCACTATGCAATAAGGAGGAACTCCTATGCCAGAGAGTGTTACAGTGGCTGATCTTGTGAAGGCGAACCGGCTAGATGTCTATTCCGGTGAGGATCACTTGGATCGGCTGATTACAACCAGTGATATTTCACGTCCCGGTCTGGAATTAACCGGGTACTTTAACTATTATCCAGCTAAACGAATTCAACTATTAGGGATTACGGAAACGTCCTTTGCTAAAGGGATGACTCACGAGAAGATTCTCGACGTCATGCGGAAAATGTGTCAACCGGAGACCCCGGCGTTCGTGATTTCTACCCAGCTGGATCCCCCCGAGGAATTGAAACAATCCGCCGAAGAGGCCGAGATTCCAATCCTGGGGACCAAGTTGACGACGTCTCGGGTCTTGAGTAACATGACCAACTTCCTCGAAGGTAAGTTGGCCGAACGTCAGTCTGTGCACGGCGTCTTGGTTGATATCTACGGGGTCGGGGTCATGATTACCGGAGATTCCGGTGTTGGTAAAAGTGAAACCGCTTTGGAGCTGGTCAAGCGGGGCCACCGGTTGATTGCCGATGACCGGGTTGAGGTTTATCAACAGGATGAACAGACCCTGGTCGGGGCCGCGCCAGCCATCCTGAGTCACTTGCTGGAAATTCGGGGGATTGGGATCATCGATGTCATGAACCTGTTTGGTGCGGGTGCCGTGCGGTCCGAGACCGATATTGACCTGATTGTCCACTTGCAGGCTTGGAAGGACGACAACCATTTCGACCGATTGGGGAACAACAGCGAGTCACAGAAGTTCTTCGATGTGGTCGTACCAAAGATTACGATTCCCGTCAGAACTGGGCGGAACCTGGCCATTATCGTTGAAGCCGCGGCCATGAACTTCCGGGCACGGTCAATGGGCTACGATGCCACCAAGGTCTTCGACGAGAACTTGAACCGATTAATCAAACAAAACTCACAAAACAAATAGGGGAGATGGGCGTTATTTTTTCACCAATCATGGCGGCGCTTAATCCCATCGCCATTCATCTAGGGCCCATCGCAGTCCACTGGTACGGCGTTATCATCGCCACCGGTGTGGTCATTGCCGTAATTCTGGCAGTGCGCGAGGGTCGTCGTCGGGGGATTAATCCCGATGACATTTATGATATGATTTTATGGGCGTTACCCGCGGCATTGATTGCGGCGCGGACGTATTACGTGGTTTTTCAGTGGCCGTATTATGCCAAACACCCCGGCGAGATCATTGCCATTTGGGACGGCGGTATCGCCATCTATGGCTCATTGATTGGGGCCGGCTTGGTCGTCTTCTTTTTCTGTCGTTCGCGGTTCATTCCCGTCTGGCTTATGTTGGACGTAGCCGCGCCGACCGTGATTCTAGGTCAAGCCATCGGCCGGTGGGGCAACTTTATGAATCAAGAAGCCTTTGGCCGGATTACCAGCCTGGCGTTCTTGCAGGGCCTGCATTTGCCCGACTTTGTCATTAATCAGATGTTGATTAACGGCGCTTATCGGCAACCGACCTTCCTGTACGAATCAACCTGGGACCTCTTAGGGTTCGTCGTGCTGATGAGTCTGCGGCACACGCCGGGGCTCTTTAAGCAGGGCGAGGTGTTCCTCAGTTATGTTTTGTGGTATGCCTTCGGTCGGTTCTTTATCGAGGGGATGCGAACGGACAGCCTGATGTTGTTCGGTGGCCTGCGGGTATCACAGCTCTTGTCCGTGGTACTGGTCGTCGGGGCGTTGATCATCTGGATCTATCGGCGTCGGCAGCAGGTTCAGCCGGCCGCTTATCTGGATGGCAATCCGTTTCGCGAACAATCTAAACTTTCTAAATAAGGAGAATCCATTACTATGTCAGAGAAAATTGCAGTACTTGGTGCCGGTTCATGGGGGTCAATCTTAGCGAGTGTCTTGGATGAAAACGGGCATGATGTCCGATTATGGTCGTACAATCCGAAACAAGTTGAGGAATTAAACACGGATCACACGAATTCACACTATATCAAGGATTTTAAGTTTTCTCCCTCGTTAGTAGCTTACTCCGACTTAGCGAGTGCCCTAGATGGCGTGCAAACAATTCTGTTTGTCGTCCCAACTAAGGCCGTGCGCTCCGTTGCTGGTCAAGTGGCCACGATCTTGCAGAAGACCGGGAACCGGCCGGCTCTGATCCACGCCAGCAAGGGGATCGAGCAGAAGACCTACAAGCGCATCTCTCAGGTCTTGGCCGAGGAGATTCCGGCCGACAACCGGCAATCCATCACGGTTTTGTCCGGCCCCAGTCACGCCGAGGACGTTGCTCGGCATGACCTGACGCTGGTGACGGCGGCTAGTGAAAGTTTAGATGCCGCAAAGCATACACAAAAGCTGTTCATGACCAATTACTTCCGGGTTTACACCAACCCCGATGTGATTGGCGTTGAAATTGGTGCAGCCTTGAAGAACATTATCGCGTTGGGTGCCGGGGCCTTACATGGCCTGGGCTACGGCGACAATGCCAAGGCAGCGTTGATGACGCGGGGCCTGGCCGAAATTTCACGGCTGGGAACCTCGTTTGGTGCCGATCCGATGACCTTTATCGGGTTATCCGGTGTCGGTGATATTATTGTGACGGCCACGAGTTCCAATTCACGGAACTGGCGCGCCGGCGATGAGTTAGGTCGTGGCGAAGCCCTAGATGACGTGATCAACCATATGGGGATGGTGATCGAAGGGGTTGCTACGACGAAGGCTGCTTACGAATTATCGAAGCAACGTGGCGTGTCCATGCCGATTACCGAAGCCATTTATCAAGTACTGTATGAAGGCAAGGACATTCGCACGGCTATTTCAGAATTAATGCAACGCGAAGGTCGTTCAGAATTTTAGTTTAGTGGGGATACAGGAGGATATAGAATTATGAGAAAAGTTAGAAAAGCCGTCATTCCAGCCGCAGGTCTTGGGACCAGATTCTTACCTGCAACCAAAGCCTTAGCCAAGGAAATGTTGCCTATCGTGGATAAGCCAACGATTCAATTTATCGTTGAGGAAGCCCGTAAGTCCGGGATCGAAGACATCGTGATTGTCGATGGAAAATCCAAACGCTCGATCGAAGACCATTTCGACTCCAATCCCGAATTGGAAGCCAACCTGCGTGCTAAGCACAAGGATGAAATGTTGCGGCAGGTTCAGGAAACGACGGGCATGAATCTCTACTTCATTCGCCAGCCGTATCCACGTGGCTTGGGTGACGCTGTTTTAACTGCCAAGGCCTTTATCGGGGACGAACCGTTCGTTGTGATGTTAGGGGACGACATGACCGATAGCAAGGAACCTCTTACTAAGCAATTGATCGACCGGTACAACCAGACCGGTGCCTCGACGCTGGCCGTCATGCGGGTACCGCACGAGGATACCGCCAAGTATGGGGTCATTAACCCCTCTGAAGAGACGGCACCGGGTCTGTACAATGTGACGAACTTTGTGGAAAAGCCCCAACCAGATGAAGCGCCGAGTGATTTGGCCATCATCGGGCGGTACCTCTTCACCCCAGAAATCTTTGAAGCCCTGGAGAACACGCCAGTCGGTTTAGGAAACGAACTCCAGTTAACGGACGCCATCGATAACTTAAACAAGACGCAACGGGTCTTCGCCCACGAGTACAAAGGCAAGCGTTACGATGTCGGCAACAAGTTTGGCTGGATTCAAACGAACATTGAATATGGTCTGCAACACCCTGAAACCAAGGATGCTTTGCGCAAGTACATCAAGGAAATGGGTGCGAAGTTGAGTGCCGAAGATGAAAAGGCCCCCAAGTCAAAATAGGTGACAAACTTCCTTTTTGATAGTAAAGTACACTAAAGGCTTAGAGCAGAAGGGAGCGTTAAAGAATTGAAAAACTATGATGTCATTGTAATTGGTGCAGGACCCGGTGGGATGACCGGTGCCCTCTACGCTTCACGGGCAAACCTTTCCGTCCTGATGTTGGACCGCGGAATCTATGGTGGTCAAATGAACAACACGGCGGCTATTGAAAACTATCCGGGGTTCAAGTCAGTTCTTGGACCAGACTTGGCTAAGGACATGTACGACGGTTCTACTCAATTTGGGGCGGAATTTGCCTATGGTAACGTGGAAGGCATCGAAGACCACGGTGATCACAAGGTGGTCAAGACCGACGATGGTGATTACAGCGCCGGAGCTGTCTTAATTGCCTCAGGTTCCGAATACAAGAAGCTGGGTGTGCCTGGCGAAAATGAATTTGGTGGTCGCGGGGTCTCCTACTGCGCGGTCTGCGACGGTGCGTTCTTTAAGAACCTCGACGTCGTTGTCGTAGGTGGTGGCGATTCAGCCGTTGAAGAAAGCCTCTACCTGGCAGGGATTACGTCCAAGGTGACGGTTGTGGTTCGACGTGACCAACTGCGGGCCCAAAAGATTTTACAGGATCGGGCCTTTGCCAACGATAAGATTGAATTTGTTTGGAACACGAACGTCACCGAAGTTGTCGGTGACGATATGAAAGTAACGGGCGTCAAGACGAAGAACAATCAAACTGGCGAAACCGGCGAGATTGCGGCCAGTGGGGTCTTCATTTACGTGGGGAACCTGCCAATGACCGACGCCTTCACGAGCCTGGGGATCACGGACGACAAGGGCTGGATCAAGACCGATGACCGGATGGCCACCGCAGTTCCAGGTATCTTTGCCATTGGTGATGTTCGGCAAAAGACCTTGCGGCAGATTACGACTGCTGTAGGGGACGGTGGGATTGCCGGCCAAGAAGCCTTCAGTTATCTGGAAGCTTTGAAGTCTAAGGCGGCTTCTGCCAAATAAGGTGTCACCGAGCGGGAACGACCTCACGGGGTGTTTCCGCTTTTTGTCAAATCACGGGCCAGTGTCCGGCTGGCTCGTACATAACCGTCGTTTGTTCGCCTTACCGTTCGCCAAAATAGTTTGATCTGCAATTTGGATAAGGCTGGGTGCCTGCGGCCGACAGAAATTCCGCCTGCTGTGGGGGCCGCTGGTAGCTCCAAAATTGGCTTTCGGATCGCTTGGAATCCTGACTGACAACAACCGTCAGTCGCTGGTGCGGGCAGGAGGCAGTGCATAACGGCAAGGCGGCCAGCTGATGTTCTGGCACCCATTTAAATTAAAATAGAGGAGTGGTTCTACATGGGGATGAATCAATTTTTACAAAGTTTAAGCGATCTGGAAACGATCGACCGGGCGCCCGGTTACTTTAAATTTGAGCAACATTCCGTGGCAGCACATTCGTTTAAGGTTGCCGAGGTGGCGCAGTTCTTAGGGGATGTCGAGGAGAATGCCGGCCATCAAGTAAATTGGCGGTTGCTCTACGAAAAATCATTAAATCATGACTACACGGAGCGGTTTATCGGCGATATCAAGACGCCCGTTAAGTACGCGACGCCCCAGTTACGTCAAATGTTGGCCGATGTCGAATCTTCATTGACGGCTAACTTCATTAAGAACGAAATTCCCGAACAATTTCAGGCGGCTTATACCCGGCGTCTGGGCGAGGGAAAGGACGATACGCTGGAAGGGCAGATTCTGTCGGTCGCTGATAAGGTGGATTTGCTGTATGAATCCTTTGGTGAGATTCAGAAGGGCAATCCGGAACCAGTCTTTACCGAGATTTATCGCGAGAGTCTAACCACGATTTTGAAATTCAAACGGATGGCCTGCGTGCAGTATTTCTTGGCGGAGGTCTTGCCAGAGATGTTGGCCGCCGATTTTAGCGACCGGCAGAAGCTCGCGACCTTAACGGATAAATTGTTGAAACAAGGAGACTAAGTATGAAATTAGCTGAAGTTTGGAATCAAATGTTACCCGGCGCCACGGTACGGCCGTTGACTCACGCCGACGATGATTTAATCTATGCTTTTCAAGCAGCGCATCCCGCTTACTTTAATCACTTTCAAGACCATCCCGTCACCCGAAACGAGGCCATTCAGGACGTGACGGACGTGCCGATGAACGCCATGCCCGATCAGAAGGCCTATCTGGGTATCTTTCAGGGTGACCAACTGGTGGTGCTGGTGGACTTGATTATCGACTACCCGCTACCGAGCCTGGTTTGGCTGGGGATGTGGATGACCGACGACCAGTTAGCCACCGAGCAAGCTGCCGACTATTACCGTAGTTTAGTGGCGACATTACGGGCCGCTGGGGCGGTTCAACTCCAACTCAGTGTCTTCATGGGTGACCGGGAAATGAAGCGGTTCTGGGAAGGCCAGCAGCTGCAGGCTATTCAAACAACCACGGTGGTTCGTGGCGACCGGACGGCTAACGTGACCATCTATCAGGATAAGTTCTGAGCATAAGGCCTGAGACTGGCGAAAGTATGTTCGGTATGGTAAAATATTTGAGCACGATGGGAAGCAGATTGTTTCCCATTTTTTCTAGGGTCCGTCTGAAAACTACTTAAGTAAGATGCAAATTGAGGCAATGTAGACCGTAGCCAGATAAACATGAGCGAGCTTATCATAACGCGTTGCAATCCTACGAAAGTTCTTCAACTGATTAAAGAAGTTCTCAATCAAATGGCGCTCACAATAAACGTGGTAATCACAGGTCCACTTGTCTTTGGTATTTTCCTTTGGCGGAATGGTATAGACGCCTGCTTTATCTTCAATATACTGGCGAAGTTTCGCGGTGCCATAGGCTTTGTCCGCGATAATATTTGATTGAGAAATATCGAAGCCTTCCAGCAACTCACTGGCAACTTGGCTATCATGTACTTGACCACCTGTTAGGCGAAAACCCAAGGGATTCCCTAATCCGTCAACGAGTGCGTGAATCTTGGTCGTTCGGCCACCTCGACTTAGTCCAATAGCTTGATTTTCGACCATACATTCGGCGTTTTTTTTGCCCCAGTGGCCTTTTGATGCGCTCGAACGATCGTTGAATCTAAGCTCAAGTTTTCCATGTCGGGATCGTCAATCAATTCGAGAAAAACCTGTTCGAACAAGCCTGAACTTACCCAGGCTCGGAAGCGACTATACACCGTTTTCCAAGAGCCATAGCGTTCAGGTAGATCACGCCAAGGAGCCCCGCTGCGCATGAGCCAGAGGATAGCGTTGAGGGCGGTACGGTTGTCTAGGCTTGATGGACGGCCAGTCCGGTATGGCGGGAAGTATCCTTTGATTCGGTCCCACTGAGCATCTTCCAGTTCGTATCGTTTAGGTGTTGTCATCGGAATGCCTCGATTCGTTTTTCCTCAGATTGTACCTGAATTTTAAGTTTTCAGACAGTCCCTAGTGAACGAAGAAGTTTTAAATGCAAGTCGGACCAGCGTTGACGCGACGTATCGCGGACGACTGAAAATGGTCGTCAGGCTGGTTTAAAAAAGAATTTGGTAGGGAGGTTATGCCATGATCGATCGACAGTCGGATCGGAAGTTTGATTTGGTTTCGAATTATCAACCCACGGGGGATCAACCGGAAGCCATTGCACAATTGACCAAGGGACTCAATGAACACGAGAAGGCGCAGATTCTGTTGGGGGCGACTGGGACCGGGAAGACTTTTACGATTTCTAACGTGATTAAAAACGTGAATAAGCCAACATTGGTCCTGTCTCATAACAAGACGTTGGCGGGGCAACTTTACGGTGAGTTTAAGGAGTTTTTCCCGAACAATGCGGTAGAATATTTTGTCAGTTACTATGATTATTATCAACCCGAAGCGTACGTGCCGTCGAGTGACACGTACATTGAAAAGGATTCCTCAATTAACGATGAGATTGATAAGCTACGGCACTCGGCGACGAGTTCGTTGCTGGAACGAAACGATGTGATCGTCGTGGCCTCCGTGTCCTCAATCTTTGGGTTAGGGGACCCTACCGAATATAAGAACCACGTGGTGTCGCTACGGGTCGGTCAGGAGATCGAACGGGATGCGTTGCTTCGTAAATTAGTCAATATTCAATTTGAACGCAACGACTACGACTTTCAGCGGGGCCGCTTCCGGGTACACGGGGATGTCGTGGAAATTTTCCCCGCGTCACGGGATGACCGGGCACTGCGGGTCGAGTTCTTTGGCGACGAGATCGACCGTATCCGGGAAGTGGATTCACTGACCGGTGAAATTGTCGGCGATCGTGAGCACGTCGCAATCTTCCCCGCTACCCACTTTATGACTAACGATGACATCATGGCCAAGGCCACGGCGGGCATCGAAGGCGAGATGAAGGACCGGGTTGCCGAGCTGGAAGGCCAGAGTAAGCTGCTGGAGGCTCAACGGCTCAAGCAACGGACGACCTATGACTTGGAAATGATGCGTGAAATGGGCTACACGAGTGGGATCGAAAACTACTCGCGGTGGATGGACGGTCGTAAGGCCGGTGAACCACCATACACGCTGTTGGACTTCTTCCCGAAGGATTTCCTGTTGGTTGTCGATGAATCTCACGTGACGATGCCGCAAGTTCGCGGGATGTATAACGGGGACCAAGCGCGGAAGCAGCAGCTGGTGGATTATGGTTTCCGGCTGCCTAGTGCGCTGGACAACCGCCCCCTGAAGCTCTCCGAATTCGAACAACACGTCAACCAAGTGATTTACATGTCGGCGACGCCCGGACCCTACGAACAAGAACAAACCAAGCACGTGGTCCAACAGATTATTCGGCCAACCGGGTTACTTGATCCTACGATTGAAGTTCGGCCAATCATGGGCCAGATGGATGATCTGGTCGGTGAGATTAACCAACGGGTTGAGGCCAACGAGCGGACATTTGTGACCACGCTGACCAAAAAGATGGCGGAAGATTTGACCGACTATCTGAAGGATCTCGGGATCAAGGTGGCCTATCTGCATTCGGATATCAAGACGCTGGAACGGACGCAAATCATGCGGGACCTCCGTTTGGGCAAGTACGATGTCTTAGTCGGCATTAACCTATTGCGGGAAGGAATCGATATTCCGGAAGTCTCACTGGTAGCGATTTTGGATGCTGACAAGGAAGGCTTCCTGCGTAACGAACGGTCCTTGATTCAGACGATTGGTCGGGCTGCCCGGAACTCGCACGGGTCCGTGGTGATGTATGCTGATTCCGTGACGGAGTCCATGCAGGCGGCGATTGATGAGACGGCCCGCCGGCGGAAGGTTCAGATGGCCTATAACAAGGAACATGGCATCACGCCAAAGACGATTATTAAGCCGATCCGCGACCTGATTGCCGTGACCAAGAAGAACGATCACGAGGGCGAAAAGGACGATTTCGTTTCGAATGATTTCGAAGATATGTCCAAGGACGATCAGCGGAAGTTAATCTCGCGGTTGGAAGATGAGATGCGGGCAGCCGCTAAGAAGCTGGACTTCGAGCAGGCGGCTTCACTGCGGGATACTGTCATGGATATGAAGACCGAAATCGGTGATTAGGTCAGTGAGGAGAAGATGAATTGTTAAACGATAAAATCGTGATTCACGGCGCAAGAGCGCATAACTTAAAGGATATCGACGTCACTATTCCCAAGAATAAGTTGGTTGTCATCAGTGGCCTCTCCGGTTCCGGGAAGAGTTCGTTAGCGTTTGATACCCTCTATGCGGAAGGCCAACGCCGTTACGTAGAAAGTCTATCGTCCTACGCCCGGCAGTTTTTGGGGCAAATGGACAAGCCGGACGTGGACTCGATTGACGGGTTAAGCCCGGCCATTTCGATCGACCAGAAGACGACCTCCAAGAACCCCCGGTCAACGGTCGGTACGGTGACCGAGATTAACGACTATCTTCGACTGCTGTGGGCCAGAGTGGGCACGCCGATCTGTCCTAACGATGGTACGAAGATTACCAGTCAGAGTGTGGAACAGATGGTCGATCAGGTGCTTGACCTGCCGGAGCGGACGAAGTTACAGGTGTTGTCACCGATCGTTCGGGCTAAGAAGGGCCAACACAAGAAGGTCTTTGACAAGATCCGGCGCGAAGGTTTCGTCCGCGTGCGGGTAGACGGGGACATCATGGATATTGACGATGTGCCGGAATTAAATAAGAATCAAAACCACGACATCGCGATTGTGATTGATCGGATTGTGGTCAAGAGTGGGATTCGGTCCCGGTTGTTCGATTCCTTTGAGGCGGCCCTGCGGTTGAGTGGGGGTTATGCGATTGCCGACTTAATCGACGGCGAACCCATGATCTTCTCGGAACATTACGCGTGCCCCGTCTGTGGGTTTACCGTGGGCGAACTGGAACCCCGGCTCTTCTCCTTCAACGCGCCATTTGGGGCTTGCCCGGACTGTGATGGTCTCGGTGTGAAGTTGGAAGTCGACTTAGATCTGGTCGTTCCCGATAAGACCAAGACGCTGCGTGAGGGGGCCTTGGCGCCCTGGAACCCGATCAGTTCGCAATACTACCCAGCCCTCTTGGAACAGGCTGCGGCAGCCTTTAACGTGGATATGGACGTGCCCTTTAAGGACTTGCCTAAGGCGGACCGCGACCTCGTGCTCTACGGGTCGCAGGGCAAGGAATTTCATTTCCACTATGAAAATGACTTTGGTGGTGTCCGTGACGTGGACGTTGCCTTTGAAGGGGTTGTCCCCAACGTTAATCGTCGTTACAAGGAGACCAACAGTGACTTCACCCGTGACGTGATGCGTAAGTACATGGCCGAATTGACCTGCCAGACGTGTCACGGCTACCGGTTGAACCGGCAGGCCTTGAGTGTTCAGGTGAACCATCAACACATCGGAGCGGTCTCTGATCTGCCCGTCGACAAGGAATTGGCTTTTTTCAAGGACCTGAAATTCGGCGAACAGAACCAAGTCATTGCCCAGCCGATTTTAAAGGAAATCCGTGACCGGTTGACGTTCTTACGGAACGTGGGTCTGGATTATCTGACGCTGAGTCGTTCGGCTCGGACGTTGTCCGGTGGGGAAGCGCAACGGATTCGGTTGGCCACGCAGATTGGCTCGAACCTGTCCGGGGTCCTATACATCTTGGATGAACCTTCAATTGGGTTGCACCAACGGGATAACGACCGGTTAATCGCGTCACTGAAGCAGATGCGGGATCTAGGGAATACGTTAATCGTGGTCGAACACGATGAGGATACCATGCGTGCCGCGGATTACATCGTGGATATTGGTCCCGGGGCCGGTGAGAACGGGGGCCACGTGATGGCTGCTGGCACGCCTAAGCAGGTGATGCGTTCCCGGAAATCCTTGACTGGCCAATACCTATCCGGCAAACGTTACATTCCGGTACCTTTGAAGCGGCGACCGGGGAATGGCAAGTCCATTCGCGTGACCGGTGCGGCCGAGAATAATTTGAAGGATATCACGGTAGATTTTCCATTAGGGGAATTCGTCGTGGTAACCGGGGTTTCCGGCTCTGGCAAGTCGACGCTGGTGAACACCATTTTGAAGCGAGCCTTGGCGCAGAAGCTGAATCGGAACTCGGAAAAACCCGGGAAATACAAGAGCATTGCCGGCGTCAAGAACATCGAACGTTTAGTCGACATCGATCAGAGTCCAATCGGACGGACGCCTCGGAGCAACCCGGCAACCTATACTGGCGTGTTTGACGACGTTCGGACACTGTTTGCCCAGACGAACGACGCTAAGATGCGGGGTTACCAGAAGGGCCGCTTTAGCTTCAACACCAAGGGAGGTCGTTGTGAGGCCTGCCACGGTGACGGGATTTTGAAGATTGAGATGAACTTTCTGCCCGACGTCTACGTTCCTTGTGAGGTCTGCCACGGCACGCGGTACAACTCCGAGACGCTGGAAGTCGAATACAAAGGAAAGAATATTGCCGACGTCTTGGACATGACGGTCAGCGAAGCCCTGAAGTTCTTTGAAGCCATTCCTAAGATTACGCGGAAGCTTCAGACCATTCAGGACGTGGGACTGGGCTACGTGAAGTTGGGGCAGCCCGCCACGACCCTGTCCGGTGGGGAAGCCCAGCGGATGAAGTTGGCCTCCGAGTTGCACAAGCAACAGAACGGGAAAAACTTCTACATCTTGGATGAACCCACAACTGGCCTCCACACCGATGATATCAAGCGCCTGTTGACGGTACTTCACCGGCTGGTTGATAAGGGCAACACGGTGTTGGTTATCGAACACAATTTAGATGTCATTAAGACGGCCGATCATTTGATTGACCTAGGTCCTGAAGGCGGGGAGGCCGGCGGAAACGTCGTCGCTACCGGTACGCCGGAAGAATTGGCCGAGGTCAAGAATAGCTATACTGGCCAGTACCTGAAGCCCGTCTTGGAACGGGATAAGGCACGCACGGAAGCAGACGCTGAATCGGCGTCATAAAAATGTAAACTGGGACGAGGAAGCTTGCTAATTAGCGGTTTCCCCGTCCCTTTTTGTTAGGTGAACTTGTTTACCTCAGTAAAAACCAGTACAATGGTTGAAAACCGGTCGCCACTTGACCGGAGTTGTGAGGAGATATGCAGACGATGTTTAATATGAATCGAACACGGTGGGGCTTTGACTGGAGTGAATTTATTCTCGGTATCTTATTCTTAGTTGCCGCGTACGGTCTATTCCGCTCACCCAAGATTGGCTTAACTGGTTTAGCGATTATTTTTGCCATTATGGCGCTATTAAGTGGATTTACCACGATTGCGGGTTACCGCAAGTTGCATGAAGCAACGGGCCTGCGAGCTAACTTTGCGTTGGTTTTAGGGATTTTAGATATTCTGATTGCTGTGGTCTTCTTCTTCGACATGAACAGTGCCATCGTAACGTTAGGGTATCTGTTTGCCATCTGGTTTATCGTTGATTCCCTGGAACGTTTACTGGTTGCTAGCCACTTGCGGAGCTTCGGTGGTTTTTACTTCTGGCTCTCGATTGTCTTTGACGTGCTGGCGCTGGTTGTGGGGATCATGTTGTTCGTGCACCCCGTGGTCGCGGCCCTGTCATTGAACGGCTTGATTGCCATCTTCTTCACCATCTTCGGGGTCAACGCCATCTGGATTTCCATCGCTCGTAGTCGGTAATGGTTATTATTGCCTGCGGCTGCCAGCAATTCCGCCTGCTGTGGGGACCGGTAAAAGCCTGGCGAAGCGGTCTTTTACCTCGACTTGGAGCCGAAGACCACGTCTCCAAGTGCGTCCAGTGAAGTAACCTGGCCAAAAACGCCAGCTAACTTCACACCCACGGCTGGCTCCATTACTGGCCTCCTCCGGCGTGTTCAGTCCGCATCATGCGTTTATGGTATCCGGTATCAATCACGTTGGCGAGGGCTATTCAGCCACCTTTGATTGACACTCACCACCGTAGCCGTGAGTGAAGCGCAGGATGAGCTCAGCCGTGGGATTTTCCGAGTGTCTTTCTCGGAAAATGGCGACTTGGAAACGCTGATTTGGGGCGGTTCCAAGCGAGTTTCGAGACCGCTCTTTGGCTCGGAACGCCCTCCCCACCGCGTTCCAGCTCATCCTGTGCGAACGGTAAGGCGACCAGGCCGACGTTAGGTTGCTGGCAGCCGTAGGCAATGTTGTTGGCCTAGATAACTAAACATCAATAGCGCTAGCTCCGACCGCATGGTGGGGCTGGCGTTTTTACTTGGGGATAAAAACTAACGGATTTGAGGAATTTAAGGGAATTGTTAGGAAAAGACACGCCCGGTGTGTTATACTGCTTAAAGACGTTTTTAAAGAAGCTGGAGGAGAGCCATGACAAATGAAATCCATTTAGTCATCATAACTGGGATGAGTGGTGCCGGGAAGACCGTCGCCATGCAGAGTTTTGAAGATCTGGGGTATTTCTGTATTGATAATATGCCACCTTCGCTACTACCCAAGTTTTGGGATTTAGTCCGTGAGTCTGGCAAACTGTCGAAGATTGCTCTGGTCATTGATTTACGGTCTCGGGCCTTTTACGATGAAATCGTCAATATGCTGAATAACGTGGCGGTTCACGGCACGATGAATGCTCAGGTCTTATTCCTGGACGCATCCGATGAGGAGCTGGTCTCGCGCTATAAGGAGACCCGGCGTTCCCATCCACTCGCTAGAAACGGCCGGGTGATGGAAGGCATTCAGCGCGAACGGCGGTTGTTGGCCCCGATTCGGCAGGCCGCTCAGTTGGTGATTGACACCACCTCGCTGAGCCCGCGAAAGTTGCGAGAAGAGATTTTTCACAACTACGAGACCGAGTCCGCCCAGGTTTTTCACATCGAAGTCATGTCGTTTGGATTTAAATACGGGCTGCCGATTGACGCCGATATCGTCATGGACGTGCGGTTCCTGCCCAATCCGTACTATATTCCGGCTTTACGGAATCAGACGGGGAAGGATCAGGAAGTCTACGATTACGTCATGGCCCAGCCCCAAACCGAAGAATTTTACGAACAATTTATCAAGCTCCTCACGACCATCGTGCCGGGCTATAAAAAAGAAGGTAAGGCAAATCTTACCATCGCGATTGGCTGTACGGGCGGGCAACACCGCTCCGTAGCCTTGGCGACGCGCATCGGTCAAGCACTAGGCAATACCTACCCAGTCCACGTGACCCATCGCGATATTGAGAAGCGAAAGGAGTCCGCTAACCGCTCATGAGAGATCCATTGCGTACCCGCCGGCCCAAGATTGTGGTCATTGGTGGGGGGACTGGTTTACCGGTCATCTTAAGCAACCTCCGCGACCGTGATGTCGATATCACGGCTGTAGTGACAGTTGCCGATGACGGCGGTTCTTCAGGGATTATTCGCCACTACGTTAACGTGGTGCCGCCTGGAGATATCCGTAACGTCATGGTGGCCCTGGCCGAAGTCCCATCTATTTATAAAGACCTGTTTCAATACCGATTCGAAACGACGGATGATTTCTTTGCTGGCCACGCCATTGGAAACCTAATCATTGCCGCCCTGTCGGAAATGAAGGGCGGTATTTTTGATGCTGTCCAGGAACTTTCCCAACTTATGCGGGTGAACGGTCACATTTATCCGGCCGCGAATGAGCCGTTGGAGCTGCACGCGCAGTTTGCCGATGGCAGTACGCTTAGTGGGGAATCCGAGATTACGGCGGCCCACAAGCTGATTAAACGGGTGTGGGTCGAGACCAGCAATCATCATGACCAGCCGCATGCGGTTCAGCAGGTGATTGATGCGATCATGGATGCCGACCAGATTGTTCTGGGTCCGGGGAGTCTATTTACCAGTATCTTGCCGAACTTGATGATCGATAGCGTGGGGCAAGCCGTCAAGGATAGTCCCGCCGAGGTCGTCTACATCTGCAATATCATGACGCAGAAGGGCGAGACGGAGAACTTTAGTGATGCCGATCACGTTCACGTCCTCAACCAACATTTGAACGAAAACTTTATTGATACGGTCCTGGTCAATTCACGAACGGTACCGGACCAATACATTGATTACCAGCGCTGGGACGAAATGTCGCAGCCAGTGCGTCACGATTTCCAGGGACTCCGCGATCAGGGGTGCCGGGTAATCTCGACGGATTTTCTCGAACTACGCGATAACGGGGCCTTTCATAACGGGCAAGAAGTGGTGAATGAACTGCTGAACCTGATTGGGCAACCCCGCTACCGCATGAAACGGAGGCTTTAACGAATGTCATATGCCAGTGAAGTGAAGAAAGAATTAACGACCCTTGAAGTTCATCGGGACAATGCCAAAGCCGAGCTGGTAGCGTTGATTCGGATGAACGGCGCTCTGGGATTAGCGAACCACCACTTCGTTCTGAACGTTCAGACGGAGAACCCAGCGATTGCCCGGCGGATGTACCAATTACTCAAGCAGTTCTATGATTTGGAAAGTGAACTGTTAGTCCGGCGCAAGATGAAGCTGAAGAAGAATAACTTATACATCGTGCGGGTGAAGACCGGCGTGACGGAAGTCCTGTCCGACCTGGGGATTTTTGACGGCATGCAGTTGCTTGAATCTGTCCCGGCGGAGATTTTAAATTCCGACATGTCCGTTCGTTCATACTTACGGGGGGCCTTTCTCGCCGGTGGGTCCGTGAACAATCCGGAAACTAGCCGGTACCACCTCGAGATTTACTCTCTATATGAAGAACACAATCAAATGATTGCGGAGATGATGAACCGTTACAATCTGAACGCGCGGACCATCGTGCGGCGGAGTGGCTACATCACCTACCTCAAGAGTGCCGAGGAGATTGCGGATTTTCTGTCATTGATTGGGGCCACGACGTCCATGCTGAAGTTCGAAGACATTCGGATTATGCGAGACATGCGGAACTCAGTCAATCGGCTGGTCAACTGCGAGAACGCCAACCTGGATAAGGTGGCCAACGCCTCCACGCGGCAGATTGACAACATTCAATTTATCGATGCGACGGTTGGCTTGGGCCAGTTGCCGATTAAGCTACGCGAAGTTGCCGAGACCCGGTTGGCGCACAAAGAAGTTAGCCTGAAAGAACTGGGCGATCTCGTGCCGGGTGGGCCTATTTCCAAGTCGGGGATTAATCACCGGCTACGGAAGATTAACGACTACGCTAAGCAGTTGCGTGAACAGGCTTCTGCTTAAAGTTTTAAATATAACGAGACCTCGAGCTGAATGGCTGGAGGTCTTTTTGGACTGGTTTGAGCTCGCTAGAGATAGTGTCCTTGAACGAGAGGCCTGGACGACCTTTATCGACCTACACCAGCGATTCCATAAAAAAAGCCACCCAACGCTCACAGTCGTTGGGTGGTTTCGTTTAAATTGAACGCAAATTACTTAGTTTGTTCGCTACTGTTGGTCATGATGTGGTCGATTAACCCGTAATCGACGGCTTCTTGAGCACTCAAGTAGTTATCCCGTTCAGTGTCTTGGTTCAGACGTTCAACGGGTTGACCGGAATTGTCGGCTAAAATCTTGTTGATTAATTCACGCGTCTTCAAGATTTCACGCGCTGCAATTTCGATTTCGGTTTGTTGTCCTTGGGCACCACCGGATGGTTGGTGAATCATCACTTGGGCGTGAGGCAAAGCAAACCGCTTGCCCTTGGTCCCGGATGAAGCCAGGACGCTGGCCATGGAAGCTGCCATCCCTAAGGTGATCGTTTGCACGTCAGATTGGATGAAGTTCATGGTATCGTAGATGGCTAAGCCGGAAGAAACCACACCACCGGGTGAGTTGATGTAAAGTGAAATGTCCTTGGTGGAGTCTTGGGCATCCAAGAAGAGCAATTGTGCAATGATGGCGTTGGCCATGTCATCTTCGATTGGGCCGGATAACATGATGATCCGGTCTTTTAATAGTCGTGAATAGATATCATAGGCCCGTTCGCCACGGGATGATTGTTCAATAACTGTAGGTACTAAATTCATGACAAGATAGCCTCCCTTATTTATTTAACGTAGAAATGGCTAGCGATTGCTAACATGTTGCTAGTGTACCGCTATGGTCAGAGTAGGTCAAACAATATGACTTCGATAATTTTGACAACCATTTGACTAGAACTATCATACCAGAAATTGGCTAAACGTCACGTATTCTATCACTTCGGGCGACCGGTTACGCCAAAAAATTGACCACTTACGGGGGAGCTATTTATTTTTGGCCAGCCATATGGTTAACTTAAAAAGACGAAAGGGGGGAGCGATTTGAAAATTCACGTTGCGGTCGATCAACAGCTTACTGAGCCGGAAGTAACCATACGGGTGCCGGCGCAGACGCCACTCGTCGATCAGCTGGTGGCGGCTGTCGAAGATGTTGCGGCGGGTGACCGCCAATTGACCTTTAGCTGGCATGGCGAGAGCTACCGCGTTAAGCTTGCCGATATCTTGTTTTTCGAAGCCAGCGATCACCAGGTGGCGGTGCATACGGCGACGGCCCGATACACGACCAGTCAGCGGCTGTATGAGTTGGCGGCTAGCCTCCCGCCACAGTTCATGCGGGTTTCCAAGTCGGCCATCCTCAATCGAACGCAGGTCTGCTCACTGGAACACGCGGTGACGGGCAACCTGGTTAAATTTCAAAATTCACACAAGCAACTCTACGTGTCCCGGCGCTACTATCAGGCCTTGAAGCGGGCATTAGAGGAAAAGGGGTAAAATTATGCGTAAACGAGCAAATTGGTTCTGGGGCGTCTTCTTGGTTCTAGGTGCCGTGGTATTGGTGACGAGTCAACTGGGAATCTTTAGTTACCACGTGGGACTTTGGCCGCTCTTACTCGCGGTCTTTCTGGTGGCCGCCTTTGTCGAGAGCCTGATGCATCTGGCCGTCTGGGGGATGGTGTTCTCACTGGCCTTTCTGGCGATTATCTTTGCCCGACCGTTGGGAATTACGGCGTTAGTTCCCTGGACGATTCTGATTGCGGCGGTCTTACTGTCGCTAGGGCTGTCACTCATCATCCGGCCCAAACGTTGGTATCACTATGACTGGCGGGCACAGGGAAACTGGTCACACCATCATCACCGTGACTGGTCAGCGGATGCCGACGACGTGGAAACTCTGGATGACCCAGACATCGCAGTGAACGTGAGCATGAGCAACAGCATTCGCTTTCTCCAATCCGCTGATTTTCGCCGCGCGGACGTCCGTGTCTCGATGGGGAATGCAAAATTATACTTTGACGATGTGACGTTGAGCGATCAGGGGGCAACCATCACGGTGGATGTCCATCTTGGCGGTGTACAACTGTACGTGCCGACGTCCTGGAACGTACAGGTCGATGTCGACGCTGACCTTGGCAGTGTCGAGACGACCGGTGAACCGGATGATTCTGACGGACCATTGGTGATTATCACGGGCCGCGTACCGCTGGGAGGTTTGGGAATCATTTATGTTTAAGTGCCAGTCGCTGCTTTTTAGCGCAGGTTTCGGCTGTCTAGAATTGGTACACAAGCATTTGGAGATAATCAGTAGGCGTGCGGGCAGTAGCGGCTGGCACGCCTTTTTGGGCTAGAAAAAAGGTCCCATCCACGAGGGATGAGACCAAGCCGCTTTGGTAGTAATGCGCCCGGAGGGAATCGAACCCCCATTTCAAGAACCGGAATCTTACGTGCGATCCATTACACTACGGGCGCATAGTGATTAACAACACCTTAACCACTATAACTGATTTTGGATAAAAATACAAGCACGATTCTGCCAAAAAAAGACAATTAAATTGCGGGGACGTTCTCGTCTCGGACTAGCGGTGAGAAATTACCATCAGATAGCCACGATGAGAAGAATCATGCTATAATATCGGCATTAACTTTTCAGTGGAGGATAGCGAATGACGCGACATAAAACTTTTCGCCTCGTCGTGGATGCATTGTTGATGGCGATTGTCTTACTACAAAATATTCTACCTTTTCTGGGGTATATTCCGTTAGGACCGTTCAGTATGACGCTGATTGGGTTGACGGTCATCGTGGCCGGGACGGCGCTGGGGCCCAAGGATGGCCTGCTCATCGGGGGCTTCTGGGGGCTGATTACGTTCGTTCGAGCCTTCACTTGGCCATCGAGTCCGGTAGCGCCTCTGGTCTTCACCAATCCATTGGTGTCGGTCGTGCCACGGCTCTTGATGGGGCTGGGCGCCGGTCTGGTTTATTTGTGGGGACGCAATCGGCAATGGTCGATGCGCCGATCGATGCGCTGGGCCGCGGCCGTGGCGGCGTTGATTAACACGCTGTTGGTGCTAGGCTTGGTCTATTTCTTCTATCAAACACCGGCCGTGGCAACGGCCTTTGGCGCCAAGGGGAATCAAACGTTGGGCTATGTCCTGATGCTTTCCCTGGTGACTAACGCCGTCCCCGAATTGATCCTGGATGTGGTAGTGGCCCCGTTGATTGCGGCGCCACTGCGCAAACGGTGGGATAAGATTAATCATGTGGTCCGGTGAGCGGATAAGATTGTCGGTTAAATTTAAATCAAATTCAAAGCGTGAGTTGACAAGGACTCACGCTTTTTTATGTTGACCACGGTTCCAAAACATCAAAAAAGCCGCAACCATCACTGGTTACGGCTAACTGATGCGCCCGGAGGGAATCGAACCCCCATTTCAAGAACCGGAATCTTACGTGCGATCCATTACACTACGGGCGCAAAACGCTTTGCTCTTTTTGAGCACCTAACTACTATAACTGAACCTGAATATAAATTCAAGGGGTCGTTTAAATATTTTTTTGTTTCCTCAGCATAGCCTCCCAAATCTTCGGGAGTGTTGGCTTGCAAAGTCGTGGTTGGGGGCTTATACTAACAATCGTGAAGGTTAGCAATTGGTTGGCCTGAATTTTTTTGAGTAAGGTGGGCGTTAGGTGACCCTAGCTGGTCGCTAACCGTCCCACTAGGAGGTAAGTCGGATGCGTGAAGATTGGCAATGGGTTGAAGCCATCATGCCTCAAATGGTGACGAAATTAACCAGCCGGTTCCGCGTCCTACAAGGCATTGCGAACACGCAACCGGTGGGGCGGCGAACTTTAGCCACCCATCTGGATTGTTCCGAACGCACGATTCGAACGGCCACTGACGCTTTGGCCGAGTTGGGTTTTGTCCAAATGTCGGTCAAGGGGATGCAGATCACGCCAGCTGGGCAACGGCTATTGCGGGGGTTGGCCCCGGTAATGAATGACTTGTCTGGTTGGCAGGAACGTGAACAACGGTTGGCGGCTAAGCTACACATTGCCCACTGTACGATTGTGCCCGGTGACAGTACTGCGCCGACGGGATCGTTGCTGGCAATGGCCCAGGCGGCCCAGCAGGTCTTAACGGATCAACTGCCGGTCGGGAAGAGTACCATTGCCGTGATGGGTGGTCATACGTTGGCAACCGTGGCATCCGTGTTGACGCCGGCCTTGTCGATTAATCGGCAGTTATTATTTGTGCCGGCACGTGGCGGTGTGGGTGAATCGCCCGCCATCCAAGCCAATGCGGTGAGTGCCCAGATGGCCCAACAAACCAACGGCCAATTTCGCTCCTTGTTTATCCCCGAGCAATTAAATACGGCGACCTATAAGCCGCTGTTTGCGGAGCCCGCAATTCATGAGGTGCTCCAGCTGATTGCCCAAAGTAACGTCGTGATTCACGGCATTGGCCAGGCCTTTGTGATGGCCAAACGCCGAAAGATTTCGCCCCACGTGATCGCCGATTTAACGGCGGCACATGCCGTGGGAGAGGCCTTTGGCTATTTCTTTGATGCCGAGGGCCATGTGGTCAGCAAGTTTCCACGAATTGGCGTAGAAATTTCTGATTTAGCCGCTAAAGAATTAGTCGTCGCCGTTGCCGGCGGCGCCGAGAAGGGGGCTGCAATTGCGGCCTACATGCATTTAGCGCCAGCTTCGACTTGGTTAATAACTGACGAAGGAGCTGCTGACTTTGTTTTAAAAAAGTGATACACTTAACACGTACTGCTTTTTAAAAAATTATTCTTTATTTGCTTCCTGAAGGAGGAAATCACAGTATGACTGTAAAGATTGGTATTAATGGTTTCGGACGTATCGGCCGTTTGGCTTTCAAGCGGATTCACGAACTCCACTCAAGTGACATCGAAGTTGTTGCCATCAACGATTTGACGACACCTTCAATGTTAGCTTACTTGTTGAAGTATGACTCAACGCATGGCCGTTTCCCTGGTGAAGTTTCATCAACGGACAAGGGTATCGTGGTTGACGGTAAGGAATACCCTGTATACGCTGAACCAAAGGCTCAAAACATTCCTTGGGTTAAGAACGACGGTGTTGACTTCGTCCTCGAATGTACCGGTTTCTACACTTCCGAAGAAAAGTCTCAAGCACATATCGATGCTGGTGTTAAGCGGGTATTGATCTCCGCTCCAGCCGGTGCCGTTACGACTGTTGTTCCTGGCGTTAACTTGGACGTCTTGAGCAAGGACGATGTGATCGTTTCTGCTGGTTCTTGCACGACCAACTGCTTGGCCCCAATGGCATACTTCTTAAACGAAGAATTTGGCATCAAGGCTGGGACGATGACGACTATCCACGCCTTCACTTCTACTCAAATGATCTTGGATGGCCCTCGTGGCAAGAAGATGCGTAACAACCGTACCGCAAGCATCAACACCATTCCTCACTCAACTGGTGCTGCTAAGGCTATCGGTTTAGTTATCCCTGACTTGAAGGGTAAGTTACAAGGCCATGCACAACGTGTTGGTGTTGTTGACGGTTCCTTGACTGAATTAGTAACTGTTCTGGACAAGAAGGTTACTGCTGACGAAGTCAACGAAGCAATCAAGAAGCACACTGAAGGTAACGATGCCTTTGGTTACAACGCTGATGAAATTGTTTCTACTGATATCATCGATGACGACCATGGTTCTGTTTACGACCCAACGCAAACGGAAGTTACCACTGCCGGTGACACCCAATTAGTTAAGACTGTTGCTTGGTACGACAACGAATGGGGCTTCACTTGCAACATGGTTCGGACCTTATTGCACTTCGCTACGCTCTAATCAGCTAGCCGCGCAAGTCGGTTAAATTTAAACAGTTAATGAGTTAAACGCGGCGGAGGAGGGCATTCTCCGACGCGTTTTTCATTAGTTATGAAAATTAACACAAGTCCTTTGAAATCTGAAGGTAAGTGCTGTATATTGTGAAAGTAATCTTTTATTTTGATAAGCAATCAAGGAGGGTTTTCTAAATTGGCTAAATTAACAGTTTCTGATTTAGACTTAAAGGGCAAAAAAGTCCTGATGCGGGTCGACTTCAACGTCCCGATCAAAGACGGTGTGATCGGTAACGATAACCGTATCGTCGCTGCATTACCAACGATCAAATACGTAAGTGAACATGGTGGTAAGGCCATCCTGTTATCTCACTTGGGTCGGATCAAGAAGGAAGAAGACAAGCCAGGTTTGTCCATGCGTCCAGTCGCAGAACGCCTGTCAAACTTGTTAAACAAGCCAGTTACCTTCGTCCCAACGACGGAAGGTAAACAACTCGAAGATGCTATTGATGGTCTGAGCGACGGCGATGTTTTAGTTATGGAAAACACCCGTTACGAAGATGTTAAGAATGGCGAAAACGTCAAGCGCGAATCCGGTAACGACCCTGAATTGGGTAAGTACTGGGCTTCATTGGGTGACGTCTTCGTTAACGATGCATTCGGTACGGCTCACCGTTCCCACGCCTCTAACGTTGGGATTGCGTCCAACATGGGCCAAACCGCTGCCGGTTTCTTGATGGAAAAGGAAATCAAGTTTATCGGTGGTGCCGTGGATAACCCAGAACACCCATTCGTTGCCATCTTGGGTGGTGCCAAGGTTTCCGACAAGATCGGTGTGATCGACAACTTGCTGGCTAAGGCCGACAAGATTCTTATCGGTGGTGGGATGACTTACACGTTCTACGCCGCTAAGGGCATGAAGATTGGGAACTCTTTGGTTGAAAAGGACAAGATTGATTTAGCCAAGGAAATCTTAGACAAGGCTGGCGACAAGCTGGTTCTGCCTACGGATTCCGTTGTTGCTGAAAAGTTCGATAACGATGCCGCCCACAAGACGGTTGACGGTGATATTCCTGATGGCTACATGGCCTTGGATATCGGACCAAAGTCTGTTGCTGAATTCGAAGATGTTTTGAAGTCAGCTAAGACGGTTGTTTGGAACGGCCCAATGGGTGTCTTCGAAATGAGTAATTATGCAGAAGGTACCTTGGAAATCGGTAAGTTCTTAGGGACTTTGACCGAAGCCAAGACCATCGTTGGTGGTGGGGATTCCACTGCTGCCGTTCAACAACTCGGTGTTGCTGACAAGTTGTCCCACATTTCTACTGGTGGTGGCGCTTCTCTGGAATACCTTGAAGGTAAGACGTTACCAGGAATTGCCGCAATTTCTGATAAGTAAATTTTTAAAGAGCTGTGGTGCCAGTCATCATGGCTTTTTATTATGATGCGCTCTGATTGTGAAGACACTTCACTGGCTAATTGACGGTGAGTTCGGTAAGATGATGAGCGTAGTCAATTTATTTTGAGAAAGGGTGGATTAGGTTGCGGATACCCCTGATTGCAGGTAACTGGAAAATGAATAAGTCGGTTGCGGAAGCCCGCAGTTTTATTGAAGCTGTTCAGGGTAAGTTGCCGGCTGCTGACACCGTGGAAACGGCGATTGCGGCCCCAGCACTGTTCTTACAAACGATGCTGGACGCTAATCACGACCAGGTCTTACGAATTGCCGCGGAGACGTGTTACTACGAAGACGAAGGCGCCTATACGGGTGAAACTAGCCCTAAGGCCCTCCACGAGATGGGCATTCCCTACACCATCGTGGGTCACTCCGAACGGCGCCGGTACTTTAACGAAACGGATGATGTCATCAACCGTAAAGTGCTCGCCGTTTTGCGCAACGGAATGACGCCCATCGTGTGTTGCGATGAGACGATGGGACGGCGGGAGTCCGGTGAGAAGATTCATTGGGTGGTTAACCAAGTCTCTGCTGCCCTGAAAGGGGTTAGTTTAGAGGATGCCGCCAAGATTGTGATTGCCTATGAACCCAGTTGGGCGATTGGCAGTGGCACCTCGGCGTCGTCCGACCAAGCGGAAGAGGGCTGTTACCTGATTCGCCAGACGTTGGCCGACATCTATTCGGATGAGGTGGCCAACGGCGTCCGGGTCTTATATGGTGGGAGTGTTAAACCCGACAATATCGCTGGGTTAATGCGACGAGACAACGTTGATGGCGTGTTAGCCGGGGGTTCTAGCCTCGATGAACAGTCATTTATTCAGCTCGCAAACTACCAAAATTTGTAAAACGGTCAAAATGTGATTGAAAGTTCAAAGTTAAACTTATAGAATGATACATGGGATGGTTGTCTAGTTCCCGTGAAGCCAAACTTTCATAAGGAGAGAATACAAAAAAATGTCTATTATTTCTGATATTTACGCACGCGAAGTCTTAGATTCTCGTGGTAACCCAACTGTTGAAGTTGAACTCTACACCGAAGCCGGTGCTATGGGCCGGGGGATCGTTCCTTCTGGTGCCTCAACTGGTGAACACGAAGCCGTTGAACTTCGTGATGGCGACAAGAGTCGTTTCATGGGTAAGGGTGTTACTAAGGCCGTTGACAACGTTAACAACCTGATTGCCAAGGAAATCGTTGGCTACGATGTTACCGACCAACGCGCTATCGACCAAGCCATGATCGACTTGGATGGTACGCCAAACAAGGGTAAGTTAGGGGCCAACGCCATCTTAGGTGTTTCCTTAGCTGCTGCCCGTGCTGCTGCTGACGAATTAGGCCAACCTTTGTACAACTACTTAGGCGGGTTCAATGGTCACGTTTTACCTACGCCAATGATGAACGTTATCAACGGTGGGAAGCATGCCAACAACAAGGTTGACTTCCAAGAATTCATGATCATGCCTGTTGGTGCTAAGAGTGTCAAGGAAGCTATCCGGATGGGTTCCGAAACGTTCCACAACTTGAAGAACTTGTTGAACGAAAAGGGTTACTCTACTGCCGTTGGTGACGAAGGTGGTTTTGCACCTGACTTGAAGAACAACGAAGAACCATTCGAAATCTTAGTTGAAGCGATCAAGAACGCCGGTTACGTACCTGGTAAGGACGTTGCGATTGCCTTTGACTGTGCTTCATCAGAATTCTACAATGCTGACACCAAGAAGTACGAACTTAAGGGTGACGGTAAGGAATACACTGCTGAAGAATTCGTTACCTTACTTGAAGGTATCGTTGACAAGTACCCAGTTGTTTCCATCGAAGATCCTTTGGATGAAAACGAATGGGAAGACTGGCAAATGGCTACGAAGCGCTTAGGCAAGAAGGTCCAAATCGTGGGTGACGACTTGTTCGTTACGAACACGGACTACTTGGCTAAGGGGATCAAGATGGGTGTTGGTAACTCTATCTTAATCAAGCTGAACCAAATCGGGACTTTGACTGAAACTGTTGAAGCCGTTGAAATGGCTAAGCAAGCTGGCTACACGGCCGTTATCTCTCACCGTTCTGGTGAAACTGAAGACACGACTATCGCCGACTTAGTTGTTGCCCTGAACGCTGGTCAAATCAAGACTGGTTCTATGAGCCGTGGCGAACGGATCGCTAAGTACAACCAATTAATGCGGATCGAAGACCAATTAGGTAAGACTTCCGAATACAAGGGGATTCACTCCTTCTACAACTTGGACGAAGACGCACGTCTGGCCATCGTTAACAAGTAATTCAAAAGTTTAAATCAGAAAGTGGTTATCACTCACTACGGTGGGGGATGACCACTTTTTTTGCTATCTCCCAAATATTTACCGACTTTTCACGGAGTTAAGGGGTATAAGGGGGAATTTGATGATGAAGATGAAGTGGCAACAAGGCGTGATGTTGAGTTTATTTGCCGGTGGTTTCTGGATTGGTAGCGGTGGCGTTGTTGGGCTGGCGGATGATAGCGGCAAGCCGTACGCGCTACAAGTTAATTACATGATTCGCGGAAAGGACGAGGGGATGGTCGAAGTCGATCGGCTTTACAAGACCGAAGTCCTGCAGGTCAAACCAGGCGACCCGATCTCGGGGA